>CAYSDI010000114.1:0-9444 GCA_964429745.1 uncultured Chitinophagales bacterium
GTGCAAACCATCGCCAGCCTGCCCCCCAAGGAGGCTGACAAGGATGACATCAAAGCCCTCATTCCCGGCTTGCAGGAGCGCATTCAAGCCCGTCAGCGACTGCTTTTTGCAGACGGGCGACACAGCCTGCTCATCGTGCTGCAGGGCATGGATGCCGCCGGCAAAGACGGCACTATCAACGCCATTTTACACGGCATGACGGCACTGGGCTGCACCGTAACAGGCTTTCGAAAGCCGAGCGAGCGCGAAATGAACCACGATTTTCTGTGGCGTGTGCACAGCGTCGTACCGGAGAAGGGCCGCGTGGCCATTTTCAACCGATCGCACTACGAGGATGTGCTGGTGCAGCGGGTGCATCGCTGGGTAGACGAAGACCTCATTAAGCGACGCTTTGACCACATTAATGCTTTTGAAAAACTCTTGCGCCAAGAAAATGGAACGATCGTTCTAAAATTCTTTTTGCACGTGTCCAAAGAGGAGCAATTGGAGCGGCTCAACGAACGCAAGACGGAGCGCAGCAAGATGTGGAAGTACAACCCGGGCGATTTTAAAGAGCGGGAGCATTGGGACGCCTACATGGCAGCCTACAATGATGTCTTTGCCCACTGCGGGCCGGAGAATCCCTGGCATATTGTTCCTGCTGACAAAAATTGGTACAAGGAGTACCTGGTGTTGCAAACCATTTTGCAGACGTTGGAAGGGCTGGATTTGCAGTATCCGTACTACTCGGAGAGCGAATAACGGGGCGGTCCAGAAGAATAAGGGCCTGGCAAAAGGGCGGTCCAAGGCCTGGCGCTGCTTTTTTTCAGCCATTTCCTGGCCCCAATACGGGTTCATATACCCGGTATTTGCCGTAATTTAGAGGTTGATTATGAATAAACGTACCCTTACTACCCTGCTGTTTTCCGCGCTCTTCAGCGCCACATTTGCACAAACCAGCAACGTAACCCTTCACCTGAACCACCTGTTGGGTGAATCGCCGTTTGAGTTAAACCAGGCCTCCACTCATGACGGGCAGCCCTTCAACGTCAAGCGCCTCGAGTACTACCTGGCCGAAGTAGAAATTGTGCACGACGGCGGGCTGGTCACCAGTTTACCGGATACCTGGTTTTTGGTGGACGCCTCCAAAGACATGGTACTGAGCCTGGGTGAATTGGCCATTGGAAACATTGAAGGCGTCCGCTTTGGCGTGGGCGTAGAACCCGGTGCCAACCATCTGGATCCGGCAAGCTATCCGGCCGGACACCCGCTGGGCTATCAATTTCCGTCCATGCACTGGGGTTGGGTCTCCGGATACCGCTTTGTGGCCATCGAAGGTTTTGCCGGCGCAGCACTTACCACCCTTTGGGAAGTACATGCCTTGGGCGATGCCAATTACCAAACGGTTTCCGTTTCCGGTCCGGCGATTGCCGATGGCGACGATTGGATTTACTACCTCAACGCCGATTACACGCAGGCGCTCACCGGCCTCGATCTGACGTTGGGCTTACTGGAGCATGGCGAAACCGGATTTGCCGCCACCTTGTTGGACAACATGAGCACTTCGGTGTTCTCACGCGCCGAAGGTCCGCTCGTGGGCAGCGCTGTTGAACAAGCGGCTTCCTTGCCCGCAGATTGGAGCCTTTTCCCCAATCCTGTTTCCGGGCGAAGGGCTTTCGTTCAACTGGCAACGCCTACACTACCCGGCGAGCAGTGGTTCGTTTACGACCAAACGGGCCGCGAACTTCAGCGACTGGCCCCGGTGGCGCAGAGCACCCAACTGGAGTTGCTGCTGCCCGCTGCAGGATTGTACACCATTCAGCGCTGGCACCAAGGCCAGGCCCTGGGGCAGCGCCGCATCATGGCCACGGAGTGATGGTCCAGGGCCTGGTTGCTGCGGCAGAGTGGCTGTTAAAAGATCGGCGCGAAAGGAGCCCTAAGGCACTTTTTGCTGGCCTTGGCCTCTTGTCTCTGTTTTCGTCCCTGCTCCTGGGCTCCTGCCGTTACGATACTGCGTTCCCGGAGCCGGATACCACCGCCTTACTGAACCTTCCGCCGGGCTTTGAGGCTCCGGATTTCCCCGAAGACAACCAACTTACCCGTGAGCGCTGGGATTTGGGAAAACGACTTTTTTACGAACCCGCCCTTTCGGTTGACAGCAGCATTTCCTGCGGCTCCTGCCACGCGCAGAACCTGGCGTTTAGCGATGGCCGGGCCGTATCGCTTGGCGTGGCTAACGCCCCCGGACTCCGCAACGCCCCAACGCTGGCCAATGTGGCCTACCACCCCTATTTCATGCGCGAAGGCGGGGTCACAACCTTGGAAATGCAAGTTGGCGTGCCCATTCAGGAACATGCGGAGTTCAATTTCAACTTCGTGCTTCTTAGCGAGCGGCTGAGCCAAGACAGCAGTTACCAGCGCCAGAGCCGGCAAGCCTACGACCGAAACATTGATCCTTTTGTAATTTCGCGGGCAATCGCCGCGTTTGAACGAACCATGATCAGCGGCAGAAGCCCTTACGACCGTTACCTTCAGGGCGAAATGTCCGAACTCGACGCAGCAGCCCAGCGCGGCAAAGACCTGTTTTTCTCCGAGCGCGCGTCATGCTCCTCCTGCCACGCCGGTTTTGACTTCACGGCCTATGCCTTTGAAAACAACGGCCTGTACACAGACTACGCCGACCCGGGTCGCGCCAGGCTGACCGGCCTGGAAAGTGATCGGGCGTTGTTCAAGGTACCGACCCTTCGAAATATTGCGGTGACCGCGCCCTACATGCACGACGGCTCTTTGCCTGATCTGGAACGCGTGGTGGACCACTACCGGTCCGGGGGCAACCCTCACCCAAACAAAAATGCATTGGTTCGCCCGTTGGATCTGACCGATCAGGAAGCCGACGATTTGGTCGCTTTTTTGCTGGCTCTGACAGATCACGAATTTTTGACGGACCCTAAATTTCAACCGGAATGAACCAGCGCAGCAACAGACGAAACCCCCGTTCGCTGATGATCGAACTCCGCACGGATGGGGTGCGCGGCAGCCGGGCTGGCCTGGTTACATACGCTTTGCTATGCACAATAATAGTTGTGTTAGCTTCCTGCAAAGAAGACCCGGTAGATATGGTGGCGTATGACCCGACGCCTTTTCAACTGTCTTTCGAGGGCTTTCCGCCTCCGCCGCTCCCTGCCGATCTGGTGCTGACCGAAGCCGGTGTTGCGCTGGGCGACATGCTCTTTCACGAAAATGCCTTGTCAGGCGACCTCACGCAATCTTGCGCTTCCTGTCACCAGCAGGTTTTTGGCTTTTCGGATCCGAGTCGGTTGAGCATCGGCATTGCCGGGCTGCCCGGACGCAGGCAAGCCATGACCCTGGCCAACCTGGCTTGGCACCGCAATGGTTTTTTCTGGGATGGAAGGTCGCCAAGCCTGCGGCACCAGGCCCTTCAACCCATTCAGGATCCGTTGGAAATGAACGAGACGCTGGACAACACCATCGCCAAACTCCGCGACATGCCGGACTACGGCGATGCTTTTGTGCGGGCCTTTGGCGACGATGACATAAGCGCGGAGCGCATTGGCCTGGCCCTGGAGCAGTTCATGATCACCCTGATTTCAAACGATTCGCGGTTTGATCTATTTCAGCGCGGGGAGCTCAACCTGAACGGGAGCGAGATGCGGGGACTTGCGCTGTTCAACACAGAATTTGATCCGTTGGGCGCGGTCAAAGGAGCCGAATGTTTTCACTGCCACGGCGGGTTCAACTTCACGAACGACCGGTTTAGCAACAACGGACTCGACGCCGGACCGCTGTTTGCAGATCAGGGTCGTTTTGAAGTGACGGGAGACCCAGCAGACCGCGGTAAATTCCTGGTACCCAGCTTGCGCAACATCGCCCAAACAGGTCCTTACATGCACGACGGCCGCTTTGCCACCTTGCGCGAAGTCATTGACCACTACGACCACGACGTCAAGGATTCGCCCACCGTTGATCCGTTGTTGCAATTCAGCATTGACCCCGGTTTGCAGTTAAGCGAACAGGACAAACTTGACCTGGAGGCATTCTTGCGTGCGCTCTCAGACGACGAGTTTTTGGGGTTGTAGTTGGCTGTTTGATGGGTTTACCAGGAACTAATTGAGTGAGAAATGAATAGGCAGAACGAGCTGGGTTGCCACATTCTTACCATCTTTTTGTCCGGCTTTCCATTTGGGCATTTCGCGAACAACGCGCAAGGCTTCTGCGTCGCAATCCGGGTGGAAACCTTTGAGAACCACAGCATCGCGTATGGTTCCGTCGGTATCCACCACAAATTGAAGAAAACATTTTCCAGAAACTCCTTCTTTTTTTGCTGCGTTAGGGTATTTGATTTCCTTGCCCAGGTAGCTGAATAGTGCTTCCATGCCGCCGGGAAACTCCGCCGTGACGTCGGGGTTTTTCTCCAGGTCTTGCTGTTGGTCTTGCTGTGCGTTTGGCGAAGCTTCCTCAGACAGCACAACATTTTGTATGTTGGAGTTCGTTCGCGTTACCTGTTGCGCCGCAACGGAGAACGTCAGTACGGAAAAGACCATTAGGAAAGCTCCGGCGTATCGAAGCATAGAAAATCGAATGGTGAAGTTTTTAGATAACATAATTAATCTTCTTTTTGTTTGTGACGAGTGGAAGGGTTGTATCAGTCCGGTGACGGGCAGTATTTGAAGCGCTCTTTTATCAGGCGAAAGACCACTAACTCGCAGCAACAACTCAGCATAAGCCCTAGTTCCAGGCCGCTGCTGAAGCGCTGCGCGGTCAGCCAGAAATTCGTTGTTCTCCGCTACGCAGCGACGCAGCGCCCAACAAAACGGGTTGAACCAAAACAAGGCGCACAACAGTTCAGCGGCGAGTGCGTCCAGGCTGTGGCCCTGACGGCTGTGCGCCCGTTCATGGGCCAGTATGCGCTCGCGCGCTTCGGCATCGTGAAGCAGTGTTGGGTCCAGGATGACGTAACCCATAAAGGAGTAGCTGCTACCTATCTGAGCCGCAGCTGAGTTCAGGCGCACTCGACGGCCGTCGAGCAAGGCAGGTTTGGCTTGCCGAATGGTCATGCCGATTTGCCAAAGGTTGCGCAAGAGCCGCAGGGCGACGAGGGCCATTCCCCCGACATACAGAAAGGCAAACCAGCTAAACGAAGAAGTTTTGGCAGTTTCTGCGCCCTGTTCAACACTGACTAAATCTAACCAAAGAGCAGGTGCCTGTATGGAAGCCTTTGGAACCAGGCCGGACAAGGTCGGGCTGAGCATCGGCAGAAGTAAGGCGCCGCTCATCACGAGCCAGAGGTAGGCTCGGTTGAGGGCGAATTGGCGCGTGTTGCGCAGCAGGAATTGGTAGCCGAACCAGCCAGCGGCTAGCCATACGCTGCTTTGGAGGAGAGCCAGATCTAAGTTCATGGCAGGGTGTTTGGCGTGTTGTCGTTTTGCTCTTCCGGCAAATCGGCCAGCAGTCGTTCCATTTCGTCGGGATCTAAGCCTTCTTCGCGGGCAAAAAACTGCAGCAAAGCCTGTTGAGAACCGTCAAAGTAGTCGCGGAACAAGCGCCGAAAAGCCTGGCGCCGATAAGCAGATTTAACAATAATGGCGTAGTAGCGATGCGTTTTGCCAAAAGCTTCATGGCCGACAAAGCCCTTTTTTTCCAGCACGCGCACTACCGAGCTGATGGTGTTGTACGGGGGTTTGGGCTCCGGCATAGCCGCCAGGATGTCTTTAACAAAGACCCGGTCTAACGACCAAATCCATTGCATGACTTCTTCTTCGGTTTGGGTAAGTCTTTGCATAGGGATAAAGGAACATATTTTTAAACCTTCGAGATTTGCGCAGGATGATCCATCTTGCAGCCCGATGCCCAAATCTACAACGTGTTATTCAGTTAATCAACTGAAATTACAGTTAATGAACGGAAATTGCAGTTTTATGTCGGCCGAAAGTGTTTCGTTGCGCTGAGCAAAGGTTTCGGGGTTCAGCAGCAGCGTTGCTCGTTGGGGGGTCGCCCTTCGAACCAAACTCCGAACTTGTTGTTTCTGAAAGGTAAATAATCACCGATGTACCGCTTGCAAACTGCTGTCTGGCTGCCGCTGTCTTTAGAAGAAGCCTGGGATTTTTTCTCGTCGCCGGCTAATTTGTCCAACATCACGCCGCAGGAGATGCGTTTCGAGATTTTGGAAGGCGCGGGTCAGAAGACCTATGCCGGGCAGATTATTCGCTACAAAGTCAGGCCGCTGCTTGGCATTGCCATTAGCTGGACCACCGAAATAACGCATTGCGTTGACCACCGGTATTTTGTAGACGAACAGCGCTTCGGGCCCTACAAATTCTGGCACCACCAGCACCATTTTCGCGAGCAGGACGGCGGCGTGCTCATGGAAGATGACCTGCACTACTCGCTGTACGGCGGTCCATTCGCCGGGCTGATCAACGCGCTGATTGTTGGCGGCAGGGTCAAAGAGATCTTTACTTACCGTGAAGGCAAGCTGGAGGAACTGTTCGGAAAGACGGCGGTGAGAGGGCTGAGCCGTTGATGGAGTATCCTTCAGGGTTCCGTGGCAACTCGCAATGAACTGCTGAACCCTTCTTCCATCGGCGGCTTTCAAAGTATAGCAAGTTTATGTAGTTATAGCAGATTTCGATAAACCAGGATAAACTTGCTATAAACGACTCTGAGGTCAAGCAATGGGCTGCCTGATCGCGCTTTCCCGCGGCAACCAAGACCGAATAGCCCTACCTTTGCAGCGCTATGGAAGCGCCCAAAATGTTTGTGGATTCCGAGATCGCTGATCTGGAATGTTTGCTTGTACACCGCCCCGATAAGGGAATTGGCCGGATTACTCCGGAGAAGCTCGAAGACTGGCTCTACGACGACACGGTGTACCTCAGCCGCATGCAGGACGAGTATGACGTTTACCTGAAGATCCTGTTGTGGTTTTTGGATCCGGAAAGGGCCCGGCAAGCCATTGGCAAGGATACTTCGGAGCTGTTTCGCCCGGACAGTGCCCAGTATATCGCCTCGCCTTTTGTGCGCGATGTGCAGCAGGAATTGGCTGATGTGCTTCGCGAATACCCCGACGCCCGCAATCGCTTGGTGGCCGTGGTTTGTGCCCTCGAGAACGTAAGCAGCCGCCTGGAAGATCTGTTGCACGAGCTGAGTCCGCGCGACCTGGCCCGCGTGCTGATAACCGGCTTTTTGCCCGATCACCCCGGCGACATTCAAACCGATGACGGGCGCTACATTTTTCCGCCCATTCCCAACCTGGTGTTTACCCGCGACATCGGCATCGTGGTCAAAGACCAATTGCTGCTGAGCAAAACCATGTACAAGGCGCGTCAGCGCGAGTCCGTGTTGGCCAAGTTCATCGCGTTCAACCACTTTTTCCGGCAGAGCCGCGACAAGGTGATGGAGATTACCGAGCCCAGCGATTTCTTCTTGTTGGAAGAAGCCGAGCAGAAACGGCGCGTCATTTCCATAGAGGGCGGCGACATCATGATGATCAGCCCGCGGCATATGCTGGTAGGTTGCAGCGAGCGCACCACGCCGGAGGCTGGCGTGGAGATCATGCAGGAACTCTTTCGCCGCGAAATCGGGGTCGAACAGGTTAGCATCGTCAAGATTCCGCCGAACCGGGCGCAAATGCACATTGACACCATCTTTACCCATGTTCGAAAGGACACATGGGCGCTCTACGGCGAGTTCTCTCAGGAATTGTGGGAAGAGGAAATCCAGCGCCGGCAAGCGTACAGCATGATCGCCGACGATCCGGGTTACCTCGGCCCCCCGGTCAAGATCTACACCTTTCACCGCCTAAAGTTTGGAAACGCGCCCTATGACCCTAAGCGAGATTACGGCCTCTACACCGCCGCCGACTACGCCGCGCTTGGGTTGATCTTGCCGCTCGGGTTGGACGGCCTTTTGCGCCAAATCAGCGTGCACGATTTTGGCTGCAAACTCGAAGACGTAAAGATTTTGTACAGCGGCAACAACGAGTTTCCGTACGACGAACGCGAACAGTGGACCGACGCCTGTAATTACCTGGCTATCCGCGAAGGCGTGGTCATTGGTTACGACCGCAACGAGCGCACCGCCGTCGCGTTTCGCAATGCGGGGTTTGAGGTCATCAAAGCGCTGGATCTGATCCGCGAGTTCGAAGAGGGTCATCGCAAACCGGAAGACGTGCGCGATACGTTGATTGAATTACCCTCTTCGGAACTATCCCGCGCGCGCGGTGGTTCGCATTGCATGAGCATGCCGCTGCGCCGCAAACCCTGGAAAGGGCACTCCTAAAAATCTCATATTCTGCGTTATGAGCAAACAGGTAACCGACACCATTCTGATGATCCGGCCGGTGCGCTTCGGCTACAACCCACAGACGGCCGGCAACAACTCGTTCCAAAACGCGGAGGGCTCGGAGAATGGACAGGCCATTCAGGCAGGCGCGCTGGCGGAGTTCGATGCCTTTGTCGAAAAACTTCGCGCCGTGGGCGTCCGTGTGCTGGTCTTCAGCGACCGGCCCGATGCCCCGCAACCCGATTCCATTTTTCCCAACAACTGGCTGAGCACCAACGACAGCGGTCTGGTCATCTTGTACCCTATGTACGCGCCCAACCGCCGCGCCGAGCGACGGCTGGATTTAGTGGAGGCGTTGTCCAAAGAACACGGACTTGACGTGCGGATGATTGTTGACCTCAGCGCCAACGAGCGGAGCAACCGCTTTTTGGAAGGCACAGGCTCCATGATTATTGACCACGAAGTCCGCGCCATCTACGCCTGTCTTTCGCCGCGCACGGATTCCATGCTGCTGGAGGAATACGCGCAAACTTTTGGCTATCAACTCCACACCTTCGATGCCTTTGACCAAAGCGGCCAGCCCATTTATCACACCAATGTGATCATGCACCTAGGTTCGCGCTTAGCCGTGATCTGCCTGGAAGCGTTGCCAGTTGAACAGCGCGCCGCTGTGCGGCACGCCCTTGACCTGACCGGCAAGCAGGTCCTGGAAATTTCGCTGGACCAGATGAATCGTTTCGCCGGTAACATGCTTGAAGTGCGCAGTGCCGACGGCCAGCACTACACGGTTATGTCGCAGCAGGCGTTGGATGCGTTGGGGGGGGAGCAGCGCACTCTAATCGAGTCGTACACCCCGATTATTGCCAGTTCGCTTGACACGATAGAGCGGTTTGGGGGGGGGAGTGCCCGGTGTATGATGGCGGAGGTGTTTTTGGGGGAAAAGACCTAGCGCTCATTGAGTTTGGAGTCTGCTATCTACGGAGCAAATACACATCGTATTTTGTTAAGCGCATTACCATGGGGATAATGTCGCACCAATCGCATCCTTTAAGGTCATCCTTTACCATTTGGGTCCTTCTGATTGCTCTGATTTCTTGCTTCGGGCTCTTTTGCGCTTAGCTCTTTCTGCATTTGCAAGGGCAAGCGGACTGATAAGCATGGGGA
>CAYSDI010000115.1:0-9372 GCA_964429745.1 uncultured Chitinophagales bacterium
GCATAGACCCTTCGACCGGAAAGCAAACTGAACTGGCCCGCCGCCGCTGCCCCCAAACTCCGGGTCCAGCACCAGGCCCAGCAAGCCCCCTTCGCCCTGATCCAGGGCCGGGCGGCGGGCCAGTTCAGTTTGCTTTCCGGTCGAAGGGTCTATGCGGGTGATGCGGCCGCTTCGCTCGGCCACCAGCAACTGCCCATCGGGCAGCAGGTCCATGCCCCAGGGAACGTCCAGGCCTGTGGCGATGATTTCCAGCTCGGGTTCGCGCGTCTGCGCCCTCTCCGACGGGTTCGCTCGGTTAAGGACACGGCCCGAATCTTGCGCGGGCTGCGAAACCCTTTCGCCCGACGAAGTGCCCGACCCGCTCGACGGTTCGGCCGACTCACCAGATTGAGTTTCCGGGCCTCGGCAGGCCAGCAAAAAGGCCAATAGGAACAGGGAGCTTGCTTGCATGGCTTAAAGTTCTGCAATCCCTGCTATCCTGCCTTCGCCGCCGCTTAGGGTGGCGCGAAACCTACTTTTTCTTCTTCCCTTTCGCCGCTTTTTCGGGTTCAAAAGGCGTGTTGGTTGCGTCCGGGGCCGCGTTGGTCATGTCAAAATAGATCTGCTTGGCCTCGTAAATTGGCGAAGGTCTTATGCGAAATACCTGGCAGTTTTCGTCACGAGCGTCGCCGGTAAAACCGGGAATGCCCAGAAAGCGCATGGTTTCCAGCGCGTCTTTTGCGCAGAGCACTTGAAAAGCCGTTCCGCAGCCAGCGCCGTTGCCCGACGAAAGGACGGCTTCCATCAATTGGGCGTAGCGGTTGCGGTAGTCAATGGCTTCCAGGCTTAAGGTGTCCTGCAAAAACAGGCCAAGTCCCTTGAAATAATTGGCGGCTAAATCGGCGGGTCGAAGGGCCAGGATGCTGTCGCAGCGAGCCACAAGCGTGCCCGCCCGCTCCGGGCTCATCAATTTAGCCAGGTCGCGGGTGTTGACCTGATCGCGGGTTTCATGCGCATCCTGAAAAGCCGAACCATAGTATAGGTTACGGTAGTCTTCCAGGCTCAGGTCCTCGCCCGCTCCCAGGCGATTGCTCAATTGCTCGTAAGCCATTCGACCGGAAGGCCCGTCATAGTTGGCCGCCACAGCCTCCATATCCACCGGCCGATAAGGCTGTTGGGCGGTTGCGGCCAGCGCAAAAAGGACTAACGCAAAAAGGACCGGCGCAGCCAAGCGAATAGCAAGCAACCGATTTGCGGCCAACTGAATTGGAGCCAAGCAAGACAAGGCATGCCGAAGTGGCCAGGAAATTTTCAACAACGGAAATTTTTTCACGCAGAAACGATCTTGTAAATATCCCGCAAATTCCGTCCACGACCGTTGTAGTCCAGCCCATAGCCGAGCAAAAACTCGTTGGGCACTTCGAACCCCACGTAGTCAATGTGCAGCGGCACCTTGAGCGCATCTGGTTTGACCAACAGTGAGGCCACGCGGATGCTCGCCGGGTTTTTGGTTCTGAGCTCTTGCAGAATGCCGGTCATGGTCAGGCCGCTGTCCACAATGTCTTCGATGATGATCAAGTCGCGGCCGGCTACCTCTTCCTTTAAGCCAAGCAGCGTATGCACCTGCCCCGACGACGCGGTGCCCTCGTAGCTGTTCAACTTAACAAAGGTGATTTCGCACTGAATGGCCACGTGCCGAAACAGGTCAGCCGCAAACATGAACGCGCCGTTGAGCACGGCAATAAAGAGCGGCCATTTGCCCTCGTACTCCAGATTGATCTGCGCCCCGATGGTGCGTACGCGCTCTTCAATCTCGCTTTCAACCAGATAGGGCTCAAAATTGTGCTCCCAAACGCGGATGGTGTTGGTCATGCCGAAAGTTAGGAAATGCGCGCATACCTCGCTGTTTTACCCAGAGGTTTTACCTCGCTGTTTTACCCAAAGGCTTAACCTCGCTGTTTTACCCAGAGGCTTAACTCAGAGTCCTTACTCTTCGGCCTTACGCTTCGGAGTTTTCGGGCGAAGGGTCCTCGCTGTACGCAAGGATGTCGCCGGGTTGACAGTTCGCCGCTTTGCACACCGCTTCTAGCGTGCTGAAACGAATGGCTTCTGCTTTGTCGGTTTTTAAAATGGAGAGGTTCGATAGGGTAATGTCCACGCGCTCAGATAGCTCGTTGAGCGACATCTTTCGCCGGGCCATCATCACATCCAGATGGACAATGATGGGCATGGCTTAAACGGTTAACTCGTTCCCGGTCTGCAACTCCACGCCTTTTTGGAGCACGTTTGCGAGGATGTAGATGATGCCGGCCAGAAACAAAAACTCACCGCCGTCCCATTGGTGGGGAATGGCGTAGCCTTCGTTCTGCAGCCATTCTGCGTACCCGGTCATCGCGATGGCCAAAAAGCCCGCCCCCAGGGCAACATGGCTGATTCTTGCCACTTGCCTTGCGACTGCGGCGTCAAATGGTTTTTCGTATTTAAATGAGCTCATAATATCGGTGACCAAATAGGCCATGTAGGTCTTTAACCCGCTGAGCAGGACCATGCAAGTGGCCATGATCACATACAGCACGATGCTGCTGGCTTGCAAACCGGGAAGGTTGAGATCCAGGTACATGTACTGCACGACATCCGGTCCCTTGATCAAACTGGCCACCAGGGTGGTCAGGAGGCCACCGGTTTCAATACACAGGCCAACGAATACGATCCAGAAGAGGACGTGGACAGACCGGAGGAAAAGATCAGTGCGTTGATCAACGGCAACCTTCCGATCAATGCTGAAATGGCTTTTCGACTGAGTTTGGTGTTAGGCGTACCCGCTTCGTTTTGACTGAACCGCGAAGCGGAGTACTGAAGAAGATTGCATGAAGTTGAAGCACAGCGAGTCGCAGAGCAAACAGTTACCTGGGTGCGAAGCTTCCCGATCAGGCAACTGAAAGATCGGGGCTGGCTGCCAGAGGTAAAAGAAAGCCCAACGTTGCTTTCGGAGTTGTTAGCATTTTTCAGTGTAGCGAATCCCAAGGCATTAGACTCGGTTTATGTTGCTGAGGGATACCCAACTCAGTTCAGGCGTTCAACCAAAGTCAAGGGCGATCATCAATCTCTGCTGGCTTGGTTGCGGCTTGGTGAGCATGCAGCCCGACAATTGACCTTAAGTCATTTCGATAAGGTTTTGTTCCGGGAAGTACTTCACTTTGCCCGGGAAAATGCTCGCGACGAACACCTAAAACGATTCTCCGAGCTGCAAATTCGTTGTGCACAGAGGGGTGTAGCGCTTGTATTTGTGAAAGGATTTCCGAAGGTCTCTGTTTCAGGAGTTGCCCGTTGGGTGACCCGACAAATGCCCGTGATCCAACTTTCGAATCGCTTCAAGACGCATGATCACTTTTGGTTCACCTTTTTCTATGAGGCGGGTCATCTGCTGATGCACAGCAAGAGCAAAGTATAGCTGGATGGTGAAAACACTTTGCAAAAAGACCCTTCTAATCAAACGGATGATAAGATCATCACACAAGAGATGGAGGCCAATGCTTTTGCTGCCAATTTTGTGCTGTCCGAAGAAAACTACGCGGCAATCGCGGCCAATTTGGACCAAATTCCTCACGCTCTCGCGTCGTTTTCAGAAAAGTGCCAAGTCCACCCTGGCATCATCGTTGGCCGGTTGCAACATGACGGAAAGCAGCCTTACAAGGTGGGCAATCAGCACAAATGCAAGTTGTCATTCGATGAACTTGCTCAACAGCAGGGGCCCTTCCACCGATAAGTATGCATCATCTCCCTTGAACCGCTCGTCAGGGATTTTAGCGGCGCTCCGGAGATAAACTTGTTCCTGACTGCACTGATCCCGAATTAGCGTTATTGAGGCGGATCAACCGTTTAGTCAGCACCTCAAAGCGCCAGAACATGGCGGCGGCGGCGGCGGTCAGTCCGGTCAGGTAGCCGTACCAGATGCCGGGAGGGCCAAAATCGAGCACGAACGCAAACAGGTAGCTGCAGGGCAGGGCGATGACCCAGTAGGCTACCATGGCAATCCACATAGGAATATGCACATCGGCCAGCCCGCGCAACGTGGAAATAGTCACCATTTGCAGGCCGTCGCTGAGTTGGAAAAGCGCGGCTATGATGAGCAGGCCTGAGGCAATGGCTGCCACCTCCGGGTCATTGACGAAGAGCCGGGGCAGCCAGTTTCGGAGTATAGCAAAAGTTATGGCGGTCAGGCCCATGAAGACCAGCACCAGCCTAAAGGCTGAATGGCCAGTTTTTCGCAACTCCTCATAGCGGTGTTGCCCGTGAAAATTGCTGACCATGATGGTAGAAGCCGTGCCAATGCCGCTGGCGGCCAAAAAGGTGATGGCTGCCAAACTGATAGCAATCTGGTGCGCCGACAACGGCACGGCCCCAAGCCAGCCCATCATGATGGCGCCGATCGCAAAGGCGGCTACTTCCATAAAATATTGCAGGCCCACCGGCAACCCAATTCGACCTATTTCTCCGAGCACAGGCCAATTAGGCCGAAAGCGGCGCATGCCGGCGTAGAAAGGCCGCAACTCCTTGTTGTAATAGAGGTACAGCGCCAGCGAAATAAACATGCCGCAACGGGCAATCAGCGTGGCCAGCCCCGCGCCGGGCACACCCATGGGTTCCACTCCGAAATGTCCAAAAATGAATACCCAATTTAGAAATATGTTGAGCAGGTTGCCCACCAGGCTGATCACCATCGGCGCAATGGTCTGGCCCATGCCTTCCAGAAATTGCTTAAGCCCTGCAAAAGCCAACACAGGCAATAGCGATAGAGAAATTAAATAATAATATGGAATAGCCACATTCACCACCCCTTCCTCCTGGCCCATGTGCGGCATAAAGACCACCATACCCAGGTTGAGGACGGTGAACAGCACCCCGGAACATATATTGAAGAGCAACCCCTGTTGCATTAGGTTGCGACACTTCTCCAGGTTCTTTTCACCAAAAGCTTTGCCCACCAGCGGGGTCAACCCACCGCTAAGCCCCAGCCCAAAAATGAAGAGAAAAACAAATACGTTGTTAGCCAGCGTAACGCCCGCCAGCTCAATCGTGCCGAGCTTGCCCACCATGACCGTATCGGCCACATTGGTCATCATGTGCCCCACTTGCCCCAGGCTGACCGGAACGGCCAACCGGATAAGTTTCCGGTAGTAGTATCGGCTTTCTTGAGAAAACATTTGGGGTCATCGGGCGAAGGGCGTAGTGACGCAGCGCGGGGATTGGAGCGGCAAAGATAGCGCAAGTTCGGTATGCCTTTATCGGGGCAAGGGCTTAAGTAAATGTTAAAATTGCTTTTTCAGCATGATAACCGAAATAATGCGGGGGGCTGAAATCAGCCGGTGCTACTAGGTTAAGCGTGTGGGAGTAGAGGTATCTTTAGGCTTTGTCTAACCGCTTGATCGCAGCGCACTATGGTCCTTTCTGCAAACTTTTTACCCATAACAGAGACCTTCACCTTTGTGATGGACGGATTCCGGGAAATGCTGGATAGCCTGGGGGAATCCGCCACCGCGTTCTGCCTGCCGACTCCTCCTTGGAGTGAGCCCTTGACCTTGCCGGAACAAGCCGTGCCAGCCAAAGTCAGTCAGGCCCTGAGCATGGCCTTTCAGATGCTCAACATGGTAGAAGAAAATGCGGCCGCGCAGTACCGCCGCAAACAGGAAGCTGCCTCCGGCGCGTCCGTGCTGCGGGGATCCTGGGCCGAAACGCTGCAGCGCTTGCAGCAACAGGGCTGTTCCGAAGCGCAGTGCCAGGAAACACTGGCCAGTTTGCAGGTGCAATTGGTGCTGACCGCTCACCCGACGGAAGCCAAGCGGGTCACCGTTTTGGCGTTGCACCGCGAGTTTTACTTGTTGTTGGTGCGTTTGGAAAATCCGCTTTGGACGCCGGCGGAACGCCAGGCCCTTCGACGCGAAATGATCGCGGTTCAAGAGCGCTGGTGGCGCACCGGCGAAATCTACCTCGAGAAGCCCACCATTGCCGATGAGCGCAACAACGTGCTCCATTATTTTACCCGGGTTTTTCCGGAAGCGCTGGCAGAAGCGGATGCCCGGCTGCTGGATGCCTGGCAAGAGGCAGGCTATGACCGCGAAAAACTGCTGCGCCCTGAGCACTTTCCCCGCCTGACTTTTGGCAGTTGGGTGGGCGGAGACCGGGACGGCCATACGCTGGTGACCGCTGAGATTACCGCTGAAACGCTTGCCCAGCACCGGCGGGAAGCGCTGAAACTTCACGCCCGGCAACTGGAGTTGCTCGGTGCGCAATTAAGCCTTTCGAACGTTGACCATCTTGTGCCAGAACTGTTGCAGCACGCTGTAGAGAAGGCAACGACACTTCTGGGCGAAGGGGCATTTGTGCCTTTGGCGCGCAACCCGCGCGAGCCCTGGCGGCAGTTCATCAATCTGATGCGCGTGCGGCTGGAGCGCAGTGCGTCCGTGCCCGTACTGCCGGGAGCTTATCCGAATGCGGATGCCCTGCGGACGGACCTGGCGCTTTTGCAAGACAGCCTTGCGGCGGTTGGGGCCGAAAGGATTGGCCGGCAACTGATTTTGCCGGCGGAACGCCTGGTGCAGGCTTTTGGCTTTCACTTGGCCAGTCTGGACATTCGGCAGAACAGTGCTTTCCATGATCGCGCCGTGGACCAATTGCTCGAAGCTGCGGGCTACCCAGAGCCGCAGTTCTCGGCATGGCCGGAGCAGCGCCGCCTGGAATTTTTGGAAACCGAGCTTGCCCACCAACGACCGTTTACGGCCCCTGGCGCAGCGTTAGGTCCGGAAGCTGATGCTGTGATGGCCGTTTACCGGGTCTTGCGCCAACACCTCATGGTGCACGGGCCAGAAGGGATCGGTTGCCTGATTGTCAGCATGACGCGAAGTTTGAGCGATCTGCTGGTGGTGTACCTGTTCTTGCGCGAAGCGGGGTTGTCGCAGGCGCCATGGTCGGTGGTGCCGCTGCTGGAAACCATCGAAGACCTGGAGGCCGGGGAGGACATCCTCGAGGCCTTTCTCGATCATCCGTGGACGCAGCGCCGCATGGAGGGCATGGCCTCCCCGCAGCAAGAGGTCATGTTGGGCTACAGCGACAGCAACAAGGACGGGGGCATTCTGGCCAGCCGCTGGCACCTTTATGCCGCCGAAAAGCGCCTCGCTGCCTTGGCGGATCGCCGGGGGGTTTCGCTGCGTTTCTTTCATGGTACCGGTGGCACCATCAGCCGCGGAGGAGGCAAGCTGCACCGCTTTTTGGAGAGCATGCCCGTTGGCAGCGTGCACCGCGGCCTGCGCATCACCGTGCAGGGAGAGGCCATCGCCCAGCAGTACGCCAACCGCCTGACGGCCAGCTATAACCTGGAGATGTTGCTCTCCGGCGCCATGCGGCAAGTGGCCCTTCGCCAGTTGAAAAATGCGCTCAATGCAGAGGCCGCCACAGCCTGGCCGGAAGCCGCCCTGGCCAAGTTGGCCGCCCTTTCGCTGGAGCAGTACCGTGAATTGGTGGAACACCCGGCCTTCCTGACTTTCTTCCAGCAGGCTACGCCCATTGATTTGCTTGAGCAAAGCAAGATCGGGTCAAGGCCAGCCCGCAGAACAGGGCGGCGCAGCCTGGCCGACCTTCGCGCCATTCCCTGGGTTTTCAGTTGGGCCCAGTCGCGCGTGCACCTGACGGGTTGGTACGGTGTCGGCGGCGCCCTTCAACACTTACAGCAACAGGACGAAGGGGCCTATCGGGCCTTGCAAGCGGTAGCCAATTCCTGGCCCCTGCTTCGCTATGCCCTCATTCACGTGGAAACCAACCTGTTAAACACAGACAAGAACGTGATGGAACAGTACGCCGCGCTGGTTTCGGATGCGGAAGCCCGAAACGCGATTTTCGGACGCTTGTTGACGGAGCACTCCTTGGCTATGGAGCACATCGCGGCCCTGTTAGGCGGCAGCGCTGCTGAGCGCCGCGAGACACAGCTTTACAACCAGGCTCTGCGCGGACCAGCATTGCGCGTCTTGCATGCTTTGCAGTTGGAGCACTTGGCGCGTTGGCGGCAGGAAGAACAGGGCTCGGAGCAAGCGGCCGCCCAGCTTCCCCTGCTCTTGTTGCTGGTTAACGCCGTATCCGGAGGCTTGAAGAATACCGGGTGAAGGGGGCGCGCGCGCGATTGGCAGGGGTGCTGCTACCTTGTGGTATCTTGGGCCTTATAAATTTTAAATTCCAGGTGGTCGTTCATGCCACTCTCAGAAGAAGAATTTGTTGAATTGCTTTCCTCGCCAGAGTCCGAACGGATTGAGCGAAAGCGGGACCTGTCCGGTTCTGCGTCACGCACCATTCGCGAAGCCATTTGCGCATTCAGCAACGACCTGGCATGGCACGGCAATGCGAGTTACCTGATTGTGGGTTTAGATGACGCAGGCGTGCCTTCTGGAATGCCGGTTTCGGCTGATCTTTTGAAGCAATTGGCCGATATCCGCTATGAAGGCCAGATCGTGCCTCCACCGGTAATGTTCGTGGAACAGTCCAGTATTGATGGTTTTGCCTATGCCTTAGTAACAGTGTTGCCTGCCGATTCCCCTCCAGTGCGCTACCAAAGCAGGATCTGTGTAAGAATAGGACCAAGACGGGGTTATGCTGACGCTCAAGAAGAGCGAATATTGAACGAGCGCCGGCGTTTTCGCGATAGACCGTTTGATGTGCAACCCGTGTTTGGATCAAGTCTTGCTGACTTAAGTACGCTGCGTTTTTTGGAGAAGTATTTGCCTAAAGCTGTGCATCCCGATGTGCTAGCCGAAAATGAAAGGACGCTGGAGTAGAAGTTGGCTTTTACTAAAATGGTTCGGCTTGCAGAAGACCCGGTACCGACGGTATTGGGTATGCTTGTACTTGGAAGAGAGCCAAGAGCATACTTGCCAGGAGCCTACCTGCAATTCCTGCGAATAGACGGCGAGCATTTGCACGATCCGATTGTGGGTGAGTTGCTCATTGATGGTCCGGTTAGCGACCTTGTTCGCCGGGCCGAAGAAAAGGTGGAAGCCTACAACCGCGTTAGCGTTCGATTTGCCGATGTGGTAAAAGAAGAACGCCAACCACTGTATCCCATGGCCGCCCTGCAACAGTTCCTGCGCAATGCAGTCCTGCACCGCAGTTACGAAGGCACCAATGCTCCTATTCGCGTCTATTTTTTCAACAATCGCATAGAAATTACCAGCCCTGGTGGACCGTATGGCCAGGTGACCGTTAGCAATTTTGGCCAGGCGGGTGTTACGGACTACCGCAACCCGAATCTGGCAGAGGCCATGCGGGCGCTGGGCCTGATTCAGCGATTTGGCGCTGGGATTACGCTGGCGCAAAAAGCTTTGCGTGACAACGGAAATCCAGAAGCTGCTT
>CAYSDI010000116.1:0-9281 GCA_964429745.1 uncultured Chitinophagales bacterium
GTGGGGGGGGTGGGCTACGCCGTTCACATCAGCTTGTACACGTTCGAGCAGATTCAGGGAAAGCCCAATTGTCGCTTGTACACCCACTTGCACATCAAGGAAGACGCACACACGCTCTACGGCTTTTCAGGCAAGGAGGAGCGCGAGCTTTTCCAGAAATTGATTGCGGTAAGCGGCGTCGGTCCTGGCACAGCCCGCATGGTGCTCTCGGCCATGGCACCCCAGGAGTTAACCCAGGCAATTTTGTCTGAAGATGAAGACCGCATCAAGAGCATCAAGGGAATCGGCCCCAAATCCGCTAAGCGACTAATCCTGGAAATGAAAGACAAAGTTTCGTCATCAGGAGCGGTTGCAGAAAGTATTCAGGGGCTTCCACGCAATACGATGCAGGAGGAGGCGTTATCCGCTTTGGTCATATTGGGCTTTGCTCGCCCGGCCAGCGAAAAAGCAATCTCGAAAGTAATTAAGAATCAGCCCGTTATCTCGTCCGTTGAGGCAATGATCAAGCTGGCTCTGCAAAACATGTAAAGGGTAAGGATTTGTATTTGACCAAGATCTACGCGTGGTTTGGTGTAGGTGCGCTGGTCAGTGCGGTGATATTTGCCGCAGAACTGCGCAACACGTCTGAAGGTGGTTTCCCCCGGGAGGCCAACCTGCCTTTGTACGCATGGCCGGAATCCATCGAGCCAAAGGCGGGTCAGGATCCTGCGCCCGAGCCGCTTGGCCTGGCGACAGCCCCAGAACCAGTTGCGCTGGTAATGACGCCCTTCGCCCTAAATGCGACGCCTGAAGCAATCTTTTTAGCCGATTCAGCCGATACTGGTGATACGCTGCCCTACCCCTTTGAAGACACGGACGAAGGGGATATTTTTCAGCCCGACCCCCATGCCTTTAATCTGGGTGCACCAGCCGCCGTGCAACAAACGGTCACCTATGACCCCGTTACCGGCCAATACACGGTGACCCAACAAGTAGACGGTACGCCATACCGCCCCCCGACCTACTATTCGTTTGAGGAATTCATCGAGGCCGAAAGCCAAAAGTCTCTTCAACAATACTGGCAGGAGCGGTCGCAGGGCGAATCGTTGTTGAGCGGGGGTGGAACGGTGCCTCAATTGTATGTTGGCAACGAGTTTTTCTGCCGCCTTTTTGGCGGTTGCAATGTGGACATCCGCCCTTCGGGCAACATTGACCTCACGTTCGGGGGCAGTTTCCAGAACATTGAGAACCCCATTCTGACCGAGCGCCAGCGCCGCCAGGGCGGTTTTGACTTTGACATGGCTATCAACATGTCGCTGTTGGGCAAAATCGGGGAGAAGCTGAAACTGACCACCAACTTCAACACGGAGGCCACTTTTGACTTTGAAAACCAGGTAAAGCTGGAGTACACCGGCTTTGAAGACGACATCGTGCAGAGCATTGAGGCGGGCAACGTCAGTCTGCCATTGACGTCTACCCTCATTCCCGGTACGCAGAGCCTGTTCGGTTTCAAGACCAAAATGCAGTTCGGCCGCTTGAGCTGGACCAGCATCATGAGCCAGCAGCGCTCGGAAACGCAATCCATTCAAGTACAGGGTGGCGCTCAGCGCCGCGAGTTCGAGATTTTTGCCAACCAATACGACGCGTTCCGGCACTACTTCCTGGGTCACTACTTCCGCGATAATTACGAACCGTGGTTGAACACCCTTCCCTTCATCAATTCCCCCGTTTTCGTTAACCGGATCGAAGTTTGGGTCACGAACACCACCGGGGCAACGATCAATACGCGCGACATCGTGGGTTTCGCGGACATGGGCGAAGCCGACTCTATTTTCTGGAGCACGAATCGCGGCGGTACCATCAACCCGCTCGACCCGGGCGGTCCTGCCAGCAACTACGCCAACGACTTGTACAGCGATTTGAGCCGTGCCAGCGGTGCGCGAGACCTCAACAGCGTAACGGCTACCCTGACCGATCCCGGAGGAGCGTTCAAAATGCAACCGGTTCGCGACTTTGAGAAGACCCGCGGTCGCAAATTGTTGCCCACGGAGTACACGCTCAACGGTCAGCTCGGGTACATGAGCATCAACGCCTCGCTGCAACCGGATGATGTGCTGGCGGTAGCTTACGAGTATACCCTCAACGGCCGCACGTATCAGGTTGGGGAGTTCACGGACGAATTGCCCCCGAACGTTGACACGAGCAACGTCATTTTTCTCAAGTTGCTCAAGCCCACCAGCAACCGCATTGACCTGCCGATGTGGGACCTGATGATGAAGAACATCTACTCGTTTGGCGGGTTCCAGATCTCGCCTGACGGTTTCCGCATGAACCTGGTTTACCAGGACCCGGGTGGTGGATTCAAGCGCTACATTCCAGCAGACAATCCGCGCATTAACGGCAAGCCGTTGATTACGCTGCTGAACTTGGACAACCTCAACAACAACAGCGACCCCCAACCAGATGGGGTCTTTGACTTTTTACCGGGGGTCACCATTCTGCCGGCAACGGGCCGCATTATCTTCCCGGTGTTGGAGCCTTTTGGCTCCTTCCTGCGCAGCCAGTTTGTGAACGACGATGGCAGCCCTGATCCCGAAGCCAACAATTACGCTTACGACGAGTTGTACACGCAGACGCCCATCATCGCAGAGCAATTTCCCCAGTTTAACCGCTTTGTGATGCAAGGCGAGTACAAAAGTTCGGTGAGTTCCGACATCTACCTGGGTACGTTCAACCTGCCGCGCGGCTCGGTGACGGTGACCGCCGGTGGGCAGGCCCTTCAGGAGAATGCCGACTACACGGTGGACTACAACCTGGGCCGCATCAAAATCATCAACGAGTCCATTCTTAACTCAGGCTTGCCGATCAACGTCAATTTTGAGAACAACAACCAGTTCGGCTTCCAGGTTAAGTCGCTGCTCGGTTCGCGTTTTGATTATTGGATCAGCGATGATTTCACCATCGGCGCTACGGTGTTGCGGTTGAGCGAGCGGCCCTTCACCCAAAAAGTGAACGTGGGCGATGACCCGATCCAGAACCGCATGATGGGGTTTGACCTGAACTACTCCACGGAGGCGCCCTGGCTGACGCGCGCGCTGGATAAACTGCCGCTGTTTAGCACCAAGGAAACATCCACCATCACGCTTTCCGGTGAAGTGGCCAATTTCAAACCTGGCAGTTCGCCGGCCATTGACCAGGATGGTCAGGGAGTTATTTTTCTGGATGATTTCGAGGGCAGCCGCGCAGCCTATGACCTTCGCTTTCCGTTTATCGCGTGGGAAATTGCCTCGACACCCGCAGGCGTGGTCGGTGCGGATGATCGGGTGTTGTTCCCCGAAGCTGAACGCTTTGACAACCTGGACTACGGAAAGAACCGCGCCAAAATTGCTTGGTACACTATTGACCCGCTGTTCCTGACCAACAACGCGGCCACCCCCAACCACATCACTCGCGACGACCAAAGCAGCAACTTCGTCCGTCAGGTCAGCGAGCTGGAGATTTTCCCCACCCAGCAATTTGCCCCGGGTACCCTGACCACGATGGCCACTTTTGACCTGGCCTACTATCCGTCAGAGGTGGGTCCTTACAACTTTGACGCGTTGCCGACCGGTATTTCCGCGGGGTTGGCTCCCGATGGAACGCTGCGCGAGCCGGAAACCCGTTGGGGTGGGATCATGCGGGAACTGCAGACTAACGACTTTGAAGCGGCCAACATAGAGTTCATTGAGTTCTGGGTCATGGACCCCTACCTGGACGCGCCCGACAAACCCGTACCGGGCGATGCCGGTGACCTGTTCATCAACATCGGTAACGTCAGCGAAGACATCCTTAAGGATTCGCGGATGTTCTTTGAGAACGGCCTGGACCGCGATGGCTCCACCGATAACCTGGATGAAACCAATTGGGCGTTGGTGCCGCGAACCCAGCCCATCACCACGGCCTTTGACAACGACCCGGCAACGCGAGTTAACCAAGACAAAGGTCTGGACGGCCAGAACGACGATCAGGAGCGGAATTTCTTCACCCAATTTATCAACACGGATCTGGCTGCAGCCGGGGTGGATCCAGGCATCATTGGAGAGATTACGCTTGACCCTTCAAAAGATAACTACCATTATTATCGTGGCCAGGACTACGACGACTTGCAATTGCCCATTTTGGAGCGCTACAAACGCTACAACAACGCAGAAGGCAATTCGCCGGTTTCTGAATCTTCGCCCGAGACCTACCCAACTTCGTCCACAAACCTGCCGAACTCTGAAGACCTGAACCGCGACTTTACGCTCAACGAAACAGAGGCTTACTTCTCTTACCGCATTCCGTTCCGCCCGGGCATGACCACCGGCGACAAATACGTAACCAGTGTGGTAGAAGGGCAGGAGACCTTGTTGGACGGCGATGTCACGCCTTACCGCTGGATTCAGTTCAAAATTCCAGTGGCTGAGTTTGACCAGCGCGTCGGCAACATAAACGACTTCCGTTCCATCCGCTTTATCCGGATGTTCATGACCGGTTTTGACGAGCCTGTGATTATGCGTTTTGGCCGCCTGGAATTGGTGCGCAACCAATGGCGCCGCTACCAGTTCAGCCTGCTCAATCCGGGGGAATACCTCCCGGATGATGGCGCCGGTGAAACAGACTTCAACGTATCGGCCGTGAGCCTGGAAGAGAACTCCGAGCGCGATCCTATTCCCTACAGCCTGCCTCCCGATGCTATCCGGGAGGCTATTGTCGCCGGTCCGGGAACGTCTGCATTCCTCCAGAACGAACAGGCGCTGAGCATGCAGATCTGTGAACTCGTCGACGGCGATGCACGCGCCATTTTCAAGCAACTGAACCTTGACCTGCGCCGCTACAAGCGCCTGCTAATGGATGCCCACGGCGAGGCGTTGATCGGCGCCGCGGAATCCCTTCGACCTGGCGATGGAAACCTGACCCTTTTCCTCCGCATCGGCTCTGACTTTACCCAGAACTTTTACGAGCTCGAAGTGCCCCTGCTCATCACGCGGCCAGAAGCCATTCCTCCGGGAACCATTGATGACAATGCGGTAAAGGAGGCTATCTGGCGGACCCGGATCGATTTCCCGATGGATTCATTCGTTACCATCAAGGTGAATCGGAACGCGGCGGGGGTCTCGCCCTTTGTTCCCTATGAGGAGATCAATAATTATGGTCCGGGAGAGTTTGATAATTTTAAGTTGACCATTATTGGTAACCCCGATTTGGGCTACGTAGAACAAGTTATGATTGGTATCCGAAACCCGAAAGAGGATGTGGGTACCGGACAAAGTTTCTGCTCGGAGATTTGGGTGAACGAATTGCGCCTTTCTGATATTAACGAACGCGGAGGATGGGCCGCGCTGGGTCGGATGGACATGAAGTTGGCAGACCTGGGTTCAGCAACCGTATCTGCGAATATGCATACCATAGGATTTGGTACGCTCGATCAGCAGATTGCGGAACGCTACCTGGACAACTTCTTCCAATACGATGCATCGCTGAATTTAGAGCTCGGTAAATTCCTGCCGTCTAAATGGGGCGTGCGCCTGCCGTTTTACGCCAGCATCAACGAGAGCTTCTCGACGCCGGAATTCGACCCTTATACGTTTGACGTCGTGCTGGATCCCAACCTGGATGAAATCCGCACGGTCTTTGGTACAGATTCTGCGGGTATTTACAAGCGCTCGGTCCAGAACTACCAGTCTATTAAGAGTTTCAACTTTACCAACGTTCGCATTGAACGAGACCGGAAGGGCAAGAAACCGATGCCGTGGAATGTTGAGAACTTTGATTTTACTTATGCATATTCAGAAACCTTCCGCTCTGATCCGGTCATTGAAGAAGACCTGATTCAGCTGCACAAGGGAGCAGTTTCTTACAATTACACGGGAAAGGCAAACTACATTTCGCCTTTCGAGAAACTGATCTCGCGCGAGAAGAAGTACCTGGCTATTATCCGGGACATCAACCTAAACATTATCCCCAACTCCTACAGTTTCCGCACAGAACTGAACCGGCAATTTGGCGAGACGATTTTGCGCGACATTTATGGCGATGGGTTAACCATTCCCACCTTCAACAAGTTTTTTAACTGGGATCGTTTCTACAACGTGCGTTGGGACCTGACCAAAAGCATCAAGTTAGATTATTCCGCCACAAATCAAAGCCGGATTGACGAACCGGCAGGTGTACTGGATACCCAAGTCAAGCGCGACTCGATGTGGCAGAATTTCTTTGACTTTGGCCGCAACGTTAATTATCGGCAAACGGTAGGCGTGAACTACACCTTGCCTTTTAAAAAGATTCCGATTCTGGATTGGGTAACGGTGCGGGCCAACTATGCAGGTTCCTATGCCTGGACAGCGGGATCGCTTGGCTTAGCGGATACGCTGGGGCACCTCATTGGCAACACGCAGACGCGGTCGCTGAATACGGAGTTGAACTTTAAGAACTTCTACAACAAGATACCCTTCCTTAAAAAGTACAACAGCGATACCAAGGCGGCAGCCGGCGGCGCTGATTTTGGCAAGTGGGGCGACGACACCGGTGGGGGAGAGGACGACTGGGATGTCCCACCAAAAGATGATGTTGAAGGAGAAGGGGACGAAGAAGACAAGAAAAAGAAGAAGGGCAAAGACGACGAGGATAAAACCAGTCCGGCCGTAGATGCTTTACTTGACGTCATTTTCCGCGTGGTGCTTGGTGTTAAGCGCGCCACCGTAAACTATTCGCAAAACTATTCTACCAATGTTCCGGGTTACATGCTTACACCCAAGTACTTGGGCATCACGCCTGGTCAGGCCGGACCGGGTTGGGACTTTGTAGCGGGTATTCAGCCGGGGAATACCTGGTTGCAGGAAGCGGCGGCTAAGGGTTGGATTTCAACCTCGCTGTCCTTAAACCAATTGTTCACGCAGAATTACTCGGAGAATTTGTCCATTAAAGCCACGGTGGAACCCGTGCGCGATTTCCGCATTGAACTCAACGTTGACAAGACCTTTAGCAGAAACCACAGCGAGTTCTTCCGCAACACCCGCACCGTTGACAACCCTCTGTTTGAAAGCCTAAATCCTATTGATGTCGGCAGTTTTAATGTGACCTACATCGCATGGAATACTATGTTCAACAACGATTTAAACGAGAACGATGTGTCGTTGCTCTTTAAAAACCTGGAAGACAACCGGGTAGAGATTGCGGCCTATTTGTCTGATCTTAATCCGTTCAGCGAAGGCGGGTTCTCGCCTTCTGTAGACACGGGCTCCGTAAACTTTAACGAGTATACGCAAGGTTATGGTCCGTACTCCCAAGACGTGCTCATACCGGCCTTTTTGGCCGCATACCGCGGGCTCACCCCCGATGACTTGCGCAACAACCGGGACAAGATTCGCCTGAACATTTTTGAGACCATGCCGGTGCCCAACTGGCGAATTACGTACAACGGGTTGAGCAAAATCAAAGCGCTCCAGAAGGTGTTCACCAGCTTTAACCTAACCCACGGTTATACCTCGACCCTGTCCGTGAACAGCTACCGAACGGACATGGATTTTAATGGCAATTATTTTCTTTATGCAAACGTAACGGACACTATCTCGGGCAACTTCCTGACCCTGTACGACATCCCGGCTATAGTGCTCAGTGAGCAGCTCAGCCCGCTCATTGGTATTGACGCCACCCTGGTCAACGATATCACCATGAAGTTTGACTACAAGCGCTCGCGCACCTTGAGCATGAACTTTGTGGACTACCAGCTCAGCGAAAACAACTCAACCTCGTTCACCATTGGCCTGGGGTACCGAATGACCGGTTTCCAATTGCCCTTTAAATGGCGCGGTGAGACCATACGGCTGGAGAATGACCTCACGTTCAAATTTGACATGAACTGGCGGGATGACCTGGTGACCAACTACCGCCTTGACCAGGATCTGGCCGAGCCAACCGGGGGCACGCGCGCAATTACGCTTAACCCCACCATTGACTATGTGGTCAACAATCGCCTAAACGTGCAGTTGTTCTTTAATCGCACCCGGAACGTTCCCAAGATTTCCAACTCCTTCCCGGTAACCAATACCGATGCGGGCATCAAAGTCCGGTTTACGCTGACAGAATAACGGGCGAAGGGCCTTTTCTCGCTATGCGGCGAACGGTTATCTTTGCGCCACATTTAACCGACCCATGAATTTTCCTGCAGACCTCAAGTACACCAAAGACCACGAATGGATTCGTGTGAATGGAGATACCGCTACCGTGGGCATCACAGATTTTGCGCAGCGTGAACTCGGCGACATTGTTTACGTGGAGATTGAAACCGAAGGCGAGGACCTGGCTTCTGGCGACACCTTTGGCACAGTCGAAGCGGTAAAAACGGTGGCGGACCTCTATATGCCCATCAGCGGCCAGGTAAGCGAAATCAATCCAGACTTGGAAGAGAGCCCCGATTTGGTCAATTCCGACCCCTATGGCAAGGGCTGGATGGCCAAAATCATCCTGAGCCGACCTGCGGAAGTTGGCGAACTCATGGATGCGGACGCCTACGCTGCCCTTGTTGGTTAAGGGTATTGCCAATATCCCTCTGATCCTGCGTTGCGCCCAATTTTTGCCTCAGTTGCCCTGATTTGGGCCCTGGTCATCCTGGGTCTGTCCATAACGCCTGGTCAGGAGCTCCCCGAGGTCAATTTTTGGGAATTCGACAAATTCGCCCATATTGGGGTCTACAGTTTGCTGTCCTTTTTGAGCGCCATCGCCATGATTCCGCAATACCAAGGCTCTTTTTGGCGTTTAAAGTCAAGTTGGGTGCTTTGGATTGTCATCGCTTTGTACGGATTGGCCATTGAAGTCGTTCAAGGGGTCTGGATTCCCCAGCGCTACTTTGATGTTTTGGATTTAATGGCTAATATTATCGGCTCAACTTTGGGATTATTCGCCTTCATCATCATCATCGCTAAACGAATAAACCCCGGCCTATGACCATTCCAGTGTTTTCAGCCCTAGTAGTGGCCATTTTGGTGTTGCCTATTGCAGGAACCATCCTGTTTTTCCGACTCCGCTCGCGAGACTCCATCATGGGCAAATACGAGGGCACCGACCTAAGTCGCTCCGTTTTCGTTAAAACCTACACGGAAGCCAGCCTTCCGTACTACCGGATGGTCTTCCTCCTTACGGGGTTTGCGATTGCGCTCGGAGTACTTTTGATGGCCTTTAATTACAAGCCCCCAATTGAAGGTTCTTCCGGCTTATTGGTGTCTTCTGCAGTTGACGAGGAGATTGAAAACATTCCTCAAACCAACCAAACGCCTCCACCCCCC
>CAYSDI010000117.1:0-9222 GCA_964429745.1 uncultured Chitinophagales bacterium
GGGTGGGGGTTAGGGGTCGAAAGGCGCTATACTTTATTCATTGAGCCAACTTAAGGCATGTACACCCTAATCGGTTCCCTATATACCCCTCTGAAAGGTTTTGCCGTCCAGCGGACATTGGCTATTGGAAGAGGCTAGCCAGGCCCTACTACTCCTGAACCGTCTAAAAAAAAGCTGGCCCCGATACCGATCAAACCAAGCCGCAGGGAGGTACGGTGGTCTGGCGGATCAGCAACCAGCTTTTTCATCAAAAGAGCTAAACCAAGAAAGAATACATACAAAAGAAGTACTACACACGATAAGAAGAGCATACCAAGCAACCCTCTCTTAGCATACCGTGCTGTATGGCATGTTTGTGTGGTGTAAGAATACAAACATTTCTTAGAAAATAAAATCCCGCACTAAGATTTTTTTCAACAACAGCTCCCGGAAGGCAAAAAAAATCCCCCAATCCGCTGCCGGACCGGGGGATGTTCCGCTTGGGGCGGGAGTGGGCAATCAATTGCCCAGGTAACTCTTCAGCAACTTGCTGCGGCTGTTGGCTCTGAGCTTGTTGATGGCCTTGTCCTTGATCTGGCGGACGCGTTCCCGGGTCAGGTGGAAGCGGTCGCCAATGTCTTCAAGCGACATGCACTGCTCGATGCCGATCCCGAAATAGAGGACAATCACGTCGCGCTGGCGCTCCGTCAGGGTGCCAAGCGAGCGCTCTACCTCTTTGGATAAGCTGGCTTTGTAGGCCAGGTCATTGTCTGTGCGGTTGTCCGTGCTAGTTAAAACATCAAGGAGCGAATTGTCTTCGCCGTCTTCGAATGGGGCATCTACCGAGATATGGCGGGCGGCTACACCCAAGGTGGTGCGCACCTCATCCTGACTCAGGTCAAGCGCGTCAGCCAGCTCGTCGGCGCTTGGCTCGCGCTCAAACTTCTGCTCCAGCTCAGAGAACGCGCGGTTGATTTTGTTAAGCGACCCCACTTTGTTCAGCGGCAGGCGTACGATGCGGCTCTGTTCGGCCAGGCTTTGCAGGATGCTTTGGCGGATCCACCACACCGCGTAGGAGATGAATTTAAAGCCCCGGGTTTCGTCAAAGCGCTGGGCTGCCTTAATCAGACCGAGGTTTCCCTCGTTGATCAGGTCGCTCAAGGACAGGCCTTGGTTCTGGTATTGCTTAGCTACCGAAACCACAAAGCGGAGGTTGGCTTTGGTAAGTCTTTCCAGGGCTGCCTGGTCTCCTTCTTTGATGCGCCGGGCCAGTTGCACCTCATCGTCTGCAGAGAGGAGCTCCACTTTGCCGATCTCCTGGAGGTACTTTTCCAGCGATTGGCTTTCCCGGTTGGTAATGGACTTTGTAATTTTTAGTTGCCGCATGTTGTTGGTTCTTTGCCTGATTCGTGAAGTTTGGCCGCATACCGCTGGCCTATCTAAGTAAAAGTAAACCCTGCCGAACGCATTTTCAATGTTTTTTTCACGAAGTAACCTATCCTTAACCCTTGGTTACAAATGGTTTATGCAAAGGATACATAAGCTTAACACTGAACGCGCATTACGTGTTTTGTTTCCTCAAGAATTATACTATACTTGCAGTCGGCCAGCAAATAGCCCTCTTTAATCCTTATCCCATGTCGAATTCCAAGCCCTTCAAGCTGGAATATATTATCAAAAGTTCTCCTACAATCCTTTACAGCTTCCTGACTACACCAGCAGGACTCAGTCAGTGGTTCGCCGATTCGGTTGACATCAACGGCGAGATTTACACCTTCCTTTGGAATGGAGTTGCTGAAGAGGCAGAGTTGCTCGAGGACATTGAGAATGAGTTAGTGCGTTTCCGTTGGGACTACGCGGATGAACACGAGTACTTCGAATTCAGCATCGTGCTTTCGGAGGTAACGGGTGATACCATCTTGTACATCACTGATTTTGCCGAGGAATCCGATCGCCGGGATCAGGAAATCCTTTGGGACAGCCAAATCGCCAATCTGAGCAAGCGGCTCGGGGGCTCCTAAGCATGACCAGGGCCAGTCATGCCCTGCCGCTGGAGCCCGGACGTATCTTTGGCCTTTGCAGCCTGTGCTTCCCCGATGAACAAACTTGACCGGTACATTCTGGCCTCCTTTGCCGGCCCTTTTGTGCTGACGTTTTTCATAACGCTGTTCATTCTGTTGATGCAGTTCCTCTGGAAGTACATCGACGATCTGGTAGGCAAGGGCCTGGATTGGTATGTGGTGGGCGAATTGATGTTCTATGCATCCGCGACTATGGTCCCGCTTGCCCTGCCGCTCGCTGTGCTGCTGGCTTCGCTGATGACCTTTGGGAATTTGGGCGAGCGTTTTGAACTGGCTGCGCTCAAATCGTCGGGCATTTCGATGTTCCGGTTCATGCGAAGCGCGATTTTTCTGTCCGCCGTGATTTCGCTCGGAGCCTATGGCTTTTCGAACTACGTGATGCCCAAAGCTTCCCTGAAGTTCTGGACACGGCTGATTGACATCACGCAGAAGAAGCCCGCCCTGAACATCAAGCCCAATGTCTTCTACCACGACATTGACCAGTATTCCATCCTGGTTCTGCGCAAAGACGATGACAACATTCACGTCCACGACGTGACCATTTACGATAAGACTGGAAACGGTAGCGCGGACAACCTGCTAATTGCGGAAAAAGCCCAGATGTACGCCGACCAGGACGATAACGCGCTGGTTATGCGGCTGTTCAACGGCAAGCAATACCAGCACCTGAAGTCTACTGGCGAGCCTGGCGCAAGCGGCCAGGAGTACATGCGCATGGAGTTTGGGCAGTGGGAAAAGGCGCTGGACCTGAGTGGGCTCGAGTTGGGCAGTTCAAACGAAGAAACCTACCAGAACCACTACCGGATGCTTACCCAGCAGCAGTTGTCGCAAGCCACGGATTCTATTCGGCGCCAGACGCTGCGCCGTTTTGGCACGCTCGCGCCGGTTATTGGCAGCTACTTTTGGTTTGAGCGCAACAAGACCGGGTTTGCCGAGCTGCAACCTGTTCCAGGTGGCAGTGTGCTCGACTCCATCCCGGCCCGCCACAAACCCGGAGCGGTGAGCCGTGCCCTGGTATCGGCGCGGAACGTTAACAGTTTTTCGCGGCAGATCCAGGACAACACGCGCTACGCCGAAGAGCGCATCCGCCAACATCGCATTGAATGGCATCGCAAAATGAGCCTGTCCGCCGCGTGTTTTGTCTTCCTGTTTGTGGGCGCGCCGCTCGGGGCTATCATTCGCAAAGGCGGGTTTGGGATGCCAGTTATTACGTCCGTTCTTATATTTGTAATTTTTTATGTTTTATACATTACGGGCGAAAAGTTCGCGGACCAGGGCGTCTGGGGTACGGCCTTTGGCATGTGGTTTTCTAACCTGACGATTTTTCCGTTCAGCCTATGGCTGACCAGCAAGGCCATGAACGACAGCCCCTTGTTGAACGCAGAAGCCTGGCGGGAGGTCATAGGCCGCGTGCGCCGAAAACGTGCTAAACCAGCGCCATGAGCATCACGCAAAAACTCGCGATTCTGTTTCAGCGAACTTGGGGCTTTTCGCTGCCGCTGATGCTGTTTGCAGTGTTTGGAGGCATCGTATTGAGCCAGATCGAACGCGGCGATGTGGTGCTGTTGGTCAACGGATGGCATCAGCCCGCAGCAGATGTATTTTTTCGCTACGCCACCTGGTTGGGAGACGGAACGTTTTGGTTGATCGTTTTTGTCTTGCTTACGCTTTGGCAGCGCCGCTATGGCGTACAAGTAGCTTTGGCTGGCACGCTGTCCGCTTTCCTGGTGCAGGGGTTGAAAAACATTTTTCGCATGGAACGCCCCATCAAGGTGCTTGCTGACTACGATTTGGCGCTGGTACAAGGCGTTCACGTCTATGGATACATGAGCTTTCCCAGTGGCCATTCCGGAGCCGCGTTCACCGGGTTCTTTTTATTGGCTGCCTGGTCAGGAAAGCCCTGGATGGGTTTTTTCTGCTTTGTGCTGGCCGCTATCGCTGGTTTTTCACGCATTTACCTGGTACAGCACTTCTTTATAGATGTCTATGCTGGCGCTTTGCTCGGCGTGGGCATGGCCAGCGTTGTGTTGCTCTTATGGCGGGGCAAAACCTCGCTCCTCGCTTTACCGATAGCGGTCAACCCCTAAAACGGGCGATATTCTACGGGTGGGTCCAATTCCGCGAGCTGTCACCGCTCCCGGAGCGTGACCAGTTCCGCTACTTCGGCTTGATGTCGGCGTAAATCGCAAAGCGCGCCAGACCTTTTCGCTGCAAAAAATGGCGTACAGAAACGCCCAGGACACCCAAGCCGTAGGTTACGCTTCGCTGAAAATTGATGGAAGAAGCCTCTTCAAAATAGCGCGTCGGGCAAGTGATTTCACCGATGGTGTAGCCCGCATAAATGATTTGGCTGAGCATCTCGTTGTCAAACACAAAGTCGTCGGAGTTGCGCTGCAGGGGAAGGGCCTCCAGCACTTCCCGCGAGAACGCTCGGTAACCCGTGTGGTATTCCGAAAGCTTTTCGCCTACCAGCAAGTTTTGCACCAGCGTTAAGAGCCTGTTGGCGATGTATTTGTAGCGGGGCATGCCACCCGCAAGGGCCCCCTTCCCCAGAATTCGGCTGCCCAACACCACGGGGTAGAGATCTGCGGCGATCAGGCTGACCATGGCCGGGATGAGTTTTGGGGTGTACTGGTAATCCGGGTGCAGCATGATAATTACGTCAGCGCCCAGGTCGAGTGCTTTGCGGTAACAGGATTTCTGGTTGCCTCCGTAGCCGGTGTTGTGCTCGTGGCGGATGACGTGGCGAATGCCGAGCCGCCGGGCCACTTCAACGGTGTCATCGCGGCTCGCATCGTCTACCAGGACTACTTCGTCAACCAGGTCGAGGGGGATTTCGCGGTAGGTGGTCTCCAGCGTTTTGCCGGCATTGTAAGCCGGAAGCACGACCACAACTTTCTTGTTCTGAAACATCGGTCTAAAAGTGGGGCAAAGCTACGTGTTCTTGCCGCCGTCTTGAAAAGCAGCGCTTGTAAGGCTTGCGGGTTAAATTTGCGGCTGCATGAAGATCCTTCAGGTTTGTAAGAAGTTTCCCTGGCCCGCCCGGGACGGTGAATCCATCGCGATCTACAACCTGACCCGGGGTTTTGCGCAGGCCGGCCACGACGTGACGGTTTTGGCCATGAATACGCCCAAGCACCGCTTCGATCCGGGTTTTTTGCCTGACTCAGTGCGGCAAGTAGCGCAATTTTACGCCATTGATGTAGATACCGAGGTGCGGGCTGTCCCGGCGTTGTTCAACCTGCTCACCAAGCAGTCTTACAACTTGGAGCGTTTTTTTTCGCGCGATTTTAAAGAAGGGCTGCACGGGCTCATTCGGGGAACAAAATTTGACCTGATTCAATTGGAAGGCTTGTACCTCGCGCCTTATTTTCAGAGCATCCGCCATGCCACGAATGCCCCAGTGGTCATGCGCTCGCACAACGTGGAGTTTGAAATTTGGGAGAAACTGGCGAAGGGGGAAAAGCGCGCCTGGCGCCGCTGGTACCTCAATCTACTGGCCCGGCGGCTGCGCAAGTTTGAGACCAGTTCACTGGGGGCCTTTTCTGCGCTTGTTCCTATTTCTCCTATTGATGAAAAGCGCTTTCGCGAATTAGGAGCCACCTTGCCGGTGCACACCAGCCCTGCCGGCATTCACCCGCAGGATTTTGCGGAACCAACGAGTCCCCCTTCGCCCGGAACTTTGGGCTACCTGGGTGCGCTCGATTGGGCTGCAAACCGAGAAGGACTGGATTGGTTTTTAGAGCATTGTTGGCCGGGACTCAAAGCGGAGGTTCCGGATTTAACGTTCTTCATTGCAGGCAGAAATGCCCCGTCTGGTTGGCCCTCCCGGCAGCTTGCCGGCGTTGAGTTTATGGGAGAGGTGGAAAGCGCAGCAGGTTTTCTAAATTCGGTGGAAGTGGTGGTGTTGCCGTTGCTCAGCGGAAGTGGCATGCGCATAAAGTTGCTCGAGGCGCTTGCGCTTGGAAAGCCCGTGGTGGCCACGCGTCAAGCCGCTGAAGGCATAGAACTGGTTTCTGGCACGCATGGGGTCTTGGCTGTTCACGCCGCTGATTTTCAACAAGCCACTTTGCACATGCTGCGTCATCCGGATGAAGCGCGCCGGCAGGGCCGGGAGGGCCAGCGCATGGTTCGGGAAGTTTATGACCAGGAGAAAATTGTATACGAATTACTAGACTTCTACAACCAGCAGTTTTTTGTTTGATGGTAGCCTTGATCTTTTGGCTGGCTGCTGCTATGCTGGTGTACAGCTATGTCGTTTATCCGCTGTTTCTGGGATGGTTGATGAAAGGTCGCCCGGTGGCACCGGTAGCCCCTTCGCCCGTTGAATGGCCCAAAGTGTCCATACTGATGGCCGCTTACAACGAGGAACGTGTCCTGCCGGCTAAGTTGGAATCTGTTTTTTCGCTCGACTACCCGCGCGATAAACTTGAGCTTGTGGTGGGCTCCGACGGCTCCACTGACGGCACAGATGCCTTGTTGAGCCAAGCGGCGGAAGCGGGATTGCCCGTTCGTTTTTTGCGTTTGGAGGGTCGGAATGGCAAGGCTTCCGTGCTCAATGCTCTGCGTGACCTGCCCAATTTGGGCCAGGTGTTGCTCTTGACGGATGCCAATGTCCTCTTTGAGCAGAACTTGTTGCGGGCGCTTGTTCCGCGATTTCAAGATAATCGGGTTGGAATTATTAGTGCCTTTGTGTTGCATTTTGAATTGGCCTCCAAAGGCATCGCCGTTCAGGAAAGTCAATACATCAACCGGGAAAACGCCATCAAACACCAGGAAGGGGAGCTTTGGGGCAGCATGATGGGCGCATTTGGCGCTTGTTATGCTATTCGTCGCGAATTATTTCCACGGCTGCCCACTAACTTTTTGATGGAAGACTTTTATGTGACTATGCACGTGCTCAACGAGGGATACCGCGCGGTTTCAGAGCCTGCTGCACGTTGTTTTGAAGACCTGCCCGGATCAATGGAGCAAGAGTTTCGGAGAAAGGTTCGCATTTCAACGGGCAATTTTCAGAACCTGATGGCCTGGAAAGGCTTGCTTTGGCCACCTTCCGCTCTGGGGTTCTCGTTTCTTTCGCACAAAATAATCCGGTGGATGGGACCCTTCCTGTTGTTGGCTTGCTGGATTGCCTCTGCTGCCCTTGCTGTGCAAGGGGGGCTGTACTTAGGTCTATTTGCTCTGCAATCATTGCTGATGCTCAGTTCGCTCGTAGATCAAGGCCTAAGCAGGCTCCATATTCGCGTCGGAGCCTTGCGCTTAATCGGGTATTTTTACACCATGAACCTTGCGCTGCTTGTGGGGTTCTTTAAGTACCTCCAAGGCGTTCAAAACTCCGCCTGGCAACCTACCGAAAGAAATTCCTCCCATGTCTGAGATTAAGCTGCACTCCATCGAAGAGGCCATTGCCGACATACAAGCCGGCAAACTGGTCATTGTGGTGGACGATGAAAACCGGGAAAATGAAGGAGACTTCATCACTGCTGCGCGAAACGTGACGCCAGAAATCATCAATTTTATGGCTACACACGGCCGGGGATTGATCTGTGCACCCCTCATTGAAGACCGCGCAGAAGCACTCCGCTTGCCCTTAATGGTCTCGGAAAATACTGCGTTACACAGCACACCATTCACCGTTTCGGTAGATTTAATCGGCCACGGTTGCAGCACTGGCATTTCTGCCACGGACCGCTCATTGACCGTGCAAGCCTTGATTAATCCCGAAATGACCGCTGAAGATTTTGGCCGACCTGGGCACATTTTCCCGCTCCGCGCTCGTCGGGGAGGGGTTTTGCGCCGTACCGGCCACACGGAAGCCACCATCGACCTGGCTCGTTTAGCAGGGTTTGAACCCGCAGGGGTGCTGGTGGAAATCATGAACGAAGACGGCACCATGGCACGCCTTCCGGACTTGCTTAAGATCGCCGAAAAATTCGACCTGAAAATCATCAGCATTGATGACTTAGTAGCCTATCGACTTGATAAAGAGTCGCTTATAAAGAAGGAAGTTTCATTGAACATGCCAACTAAGTACGGCGATTTTCAACTGCACGCCTATACCCAAATCACCACTGGAGAAATCCATATGGCCTTGGCAAAAGGGACTTGGAATGAAGGGGAGCCCGTCTTAGTGCGCGTCCATTCTTCATGCGCAACCGGTGATATCCTTGGCTCTCTGCGCTGCGATTGCGGCGATCAATTGCAAAAAGCGCTGGAGCGTATAGAAAAAGAGGGAAAAGGCGTGTTGCTCTATATGCAACAGGAGGGTAGGGGAATTGGGCTCTTGAACAAGCTCAAGGCCTATAAACTGCAAGAAGAGGGGAAAGACACGGTTGAAGCGAACCTGGAGCTGGGTTTTGCCATGGACCAGCGCGATTATGGAATTGGTGCCCAAATACTTAGGGACTTAAATATCAGCAAGTTACGCTTGATGACAAACAATCCTAAAAAGCGGATAGGGTTGATCGGTTACGGCCTCGAGATTGTTGAAAACATACCTATTGAAGTGGTTCCCAACCCGTTCAACCAAGTGTACCTCCAAACAAAGAGGGACAAAATGGGCCACGAAATCCTGAAAATCGAGAAATAGTGTCTGTTGTGTCGCGACATTGTTCGTCTCCAGGACAAATGGTGATTTACACGCACGAAAATCTGCCTATACCATCAATTTTTAGGCTCACGCCACCATCTTCCCTTGCCCTTGTTTGCCATTTCGTGCCACGGCTGCCTGACTGGTCAAGCCATTCTTAAGAAAATCACCGAGGAAGAATACCTCGATATCCATTGGGATACCAGTTACATCGGCGCCGTCGGCTACCACCAAAATTTTCTTGCTCACACGGGTTCCGTCATGCTCCAGACGACCTGCAATATCGCGCAACTGGCTCACTTGCTCTTCGCGAATTCTTTTATCTGTAACAATCTCAACAACAACACGTTCCGTGCAGCCCTGATGCTCCCTTTGCAATACAAAATCGTGCAGGTAGCTCACCCAGTTGAATCGATTATAGACTTTCCAGCCCTCCGATTCGGGGTATTGCCGGGAAACCCCCTTTTTGAACATTGGAAACAAGTCCACCTTAGTCATTTTGCTTTCAGAAGTCAATGTGCTTACCATATTGCCGAAGATTTAGGTCCCTAGTTGGATAGTGGTAGCAAGATG
>CAYSDI010000118.1:0-9039 GCA_964429745.1 uncultured Chitinophagales bacterium
GGTTCAACGACTGCTGCTGCAGGCGAAGCCGGGGTGTCTGGTTCAGCGCGGGGGGGGTGGGGCGCGTAAGCCCACCCGGCTCGGATCTCCGGGGCATCTTCCTTTCGCAAGCCGTCCGAAACCACGGCCCGTGAAGGATAGAGGAAGGAATCTTGCCCATCAATAAGCGGTTCTGGAACCTTGGGAAGGGGGCTAACCGCGGGGACCGGGGAGGGTGCTGCGAGCGCTGGAGGTGCTGCAGGCGAGGCCTTGCTGGCCTCTGATGACGATCCCCGATCCAACTCCAGAAGTGCATCGTACCAATCACGTGTATACTTTTTCAGCAGATCCAGCTCCAAACCTTTTAGTCCTCCAGGGCTGTGAGCGGCCTGTTGGTACAATAAATTGATCTTGTCCAGGAGCACTTCCAGCGCTATGGGAGCGGGCATCATATGTTGCAGGATTTTCAGAACCTTTCGAAATACAAAAATAGCCAAGCGAATTTTAGGCCAAATCCTTTGCACATTTGCAGCCAGACCAGCCTCGAATTCGCCCGACAAAGATAACGCATCCAACTGCCAAGCCGACCTTGCCGTGTTCATAGAACCCAGTCACCATACCGATGCCCGCGCCCGCGGCAAAGGCTGGATCGAAGCCATTTGCGGCTCCATGTTTTCCGGAAAAACGGAGGAACTGATCCGGCGCCTTAAACGAGCGCGGATCGCTCATAAAAGCGTGGAGATCTTTAAGCCGCAAATTGACACGCGCTACGACGAACACCGCATTGTATCGCACGACGAAAACCACATTCTTTCCACCCCGGTGAGCCACTCCGGAAACATTCTGCTTTTGGCGGGAGAAGTGGATGTGGTCGGCATTGATGAAGCCCAGTTTTTTGACGAGGGAATTGCTCACGTCTGCGAGCAACTGGCTCGTCGAGGCACCCGCGTCATCGCTGCCGGTCTGGACATGGACTACCTGGGCCGGCCATTTGGTGCAATGCCCCAACTGCTCGCCCTTGCCGACTACATCACCAAGGTACATGCCATCTGCATGCAGTGCGGGGATGTAGCCACGCATTCCTACCGGCTTGTGTCGGCTGAAGGAGTCATTCTTTTGGGCCAAAAAGAGAGCTACGAGCCTCGATGTCGCAAATGTTTTTACGAGGGAATGGCCGATCCGCTGCATCCCGCTTTTACACAAATGTGACATTCCCAGGCTGTTGGGCATTTCTAAGGACCTTAACTTTAGTATCTTCGCCACGTCATAACCAAACCATCTGCAATGAGAAAACTCTTCACTATTATTTGCGCACTTTTCGCGGTCGGTCAACTGGTAGCGCAGGCTCCAGTTATTGACGGACGCATGCAGGAATACGTTTCCAAGCAATTGACGTCTAAGCAAGTGCCCACAAAAGCCATTGAACGCTACCAGCAGCGCATGGCAGACCGCATGGAAAGCACCGCCCTCCGGGGTGGTGATCCGGATTCCTATTTGGTTGCCTACGTAGATGCTGTAGCCAATTCCGGCTCCGTTCCTGGCTTGGTACGCGCCACCCTCTGGCCGGATTCTTTGGCCCGCATTGCCGATCCTGAAGGCGATTTTTACTGGTTCATCCACGCCATGACTGACCTTTTTGACCCGAATTCCCTAATCATTAGTGACACGTACATCGAGGACGACATCAGCGTTCAGTTCAAGGCTGGCAATATCTACGAAGTAGATTCTTTCGCTTTTTTCTTCTTATACGACCGCGTTTCTGCTCCCTCTGTAGTGGATACACTTCGTGTATACTTGTTTGGAGAGCCGAACATTTCTGAGCAGAACTTCACAGACTGGCCCAATGCTGGCGACGTAACAGATGTTGCTTATGCTCGTTACAACAACGCGCTGTTCCGCCCAAATTCCAGCATTCTCTACACGTTTGAGTACCTGCTTACTTCGGCCGATACCTCTACCGCGTTCATCGCGCGTATTTCGGAAAGCATCAATACCACGATAGCCAAAAACTCCAAAATCGGTGCAGCCTTCCATTTTATTTCAGGACAAAGTTATTCGATTGGTGATTTGCTTTTTGACAACACCACCGGTTCAGCTGGAGTCTTGAACAATTTTGACTTGATTACCTATTTCGAAGATGATGGATTGTTCCCAATCTCCTCGATCACCGATGAAGGTGCATTGAACCAGGCTGGACTTGTCGAAACAGAGATTCGCTACGGTCTCAATGCTTTGGGCTGGAACATTGCCTACTACCCTGCTTTCGGCTTCGGTCCAGGCTGGTTAAGCGAGCACGTCCTCACAGAATGGCAAGTTCGTCCAGTTGGCGCACACTTTACGGCCGGAGGATCAGGTACCGCATGCCAAATCCAGTTTAGCGACCGCTCCAACGTAGGCAACATCGACGGTTGGGACTGGTCTTTTGGTGACGCCGGTGGATCTATTGCTATTGATGTAGAGAATCCCGTGTTCACTTATCTAGCAAACGGCACCTACACCGTGGAATTGACGGTCAGCGGTGACGAAGGCAACTTCAGCTTCGAGCGCAACGTCGCCGTTACTACCTGTTTTACTGGCCTCAATGACATCAACGGTCTGGTAAACTTTGATGTATTTCCCAGCCCTGCTGCTGAATTTGTTTCCATCAATGTTGGCTTGAGCACCGCGCAAGACCTTGAAGTCGGCTTGTACAACGCCCAGGGTCAATTGGTTATGAGCGACCGTATTCAGGGCGCTCTCAACTACCAGCATTCCTTTGACGTAAGCGGTCTCGCAGAAGGTCTCTATCAAATCAAATTGCAAAACGGCGGTCGTGTTTCGACCAAAGCCTTTGTAGTTCAGTAATTTAAGATTAACCAATAATCCGGTAACCGGATTTTGTCCAAAGCGGGCTGCTTCTCAAGAAGCAGCCCGCTTTTATTTAGCCCTTTTGTCTGGCTAGCCAATTTCGTTCTTGTCGGCCCTTCAGCGTTCCAGCGGCTCTACCTGCCGGGCTTTCCCAGCTCGTTGTGCAGGAAATATGGAAGCGCCGGAACCAAAAGATAATCCTTTCGCTAACTGACAACAGCCGAAAGCAAACCGCTATAGCCTAATGCTGGCCGCTACAGCTGAAAGCAAGCCACTGTAGCCGAAAGCAAACCGCTGTAGCCGAATGCTAGCCACCATAGCCAAAGGCTAGCCACTACAGCCAAAAGCTGGCCGCCAAAACCGAAAGCAAGCCGCTGTAGCCGAATGCTAGCCACCATAACCGAATCTTGGCTGTGGCACAAGAAAAAGACCCGGTTCGCAAGCGAACCGGGTCTGATTTGACTTAAATGTGGGACAGATTGCAAAGAATCTGTGCGCTTACAAAAACTTAGTGCATCACCACCAGCTTAGCTGATTTGCGGCCTCCGTTGCCTTCGAGTACCACCAGATAGGTACCATTGGCCATGGAAGCCGTAGGAATCGTTTCGCGGTAGCTGCCGGCCGGCATAGACTGTCCGTTAACCAGTGTCATGACGCGCTTGCCGGTAAGATCAAAAACTGATAGCTGCAGATTGGTAACAGCCTTGTCCAATTGAAAGGTGACCGTGGAGACTTCCTGAGCAGGGTTGGGGAACAAAGCCACACTGGCCGAGAGGTTGTTGGTAATTGGATTGACCCCAAGCCCTTCGCTGCCGAGGCTGAAGTCGCAACCCAGGCTGGTGGGAACCAAATTGGTCGAGCGGAAGAACCCGCGGCCGTGCGTTCCGATCAAAATAACCCTGCACTCGGGATCGCGAACAATTTCCTGGCGGATTTCAAACACGGGGACATTGCCCAACGTGCTGATTTCCTGATCCCAGGTAGTGCCATCGTAGCTCCAAACCCCAAATTCCGTTGCAACAAAAATTTGACTGCTGTTGTAGTAGTCGATGAGCACATCAAAAACGGGTACATCCGGAAGGGAAGCGCTGATAGAGGTCCAAGTGGGCGAAGCCCCGGCACCATTTGTGGTTCGCCAAACATTGGTCGGGACAAGGTATCCGCCACGGGACGCCACCACCAGGTTGTTGTTGTTGTCATCGACATCAATGCCCGTTACGCGGCCGCCGATGGTGCCTATATTGGTGATCACGATGTTGGACGAGTCGGCAAACCATAAAGGATCTGTTAAGGGATTGCCATCGTAATCGATGTATTCGTAAATACCATTATTGAGGTTGCTGATTCGCCAAATGTTACCACTGGAGGTTCCAACATAAGCGATATTACCATCTGCCGTCGCGTCTACAGAAGTTACATTGCCGATAGCAGCAGTGCCAGAAATCCTAAACCATGTTGGTGCACCTTCAGAACTGTTTTTCAACACTTCCGGTGTCATCCAAAGACCGTTGTTAGTTCCGCAGAAAAAGCGGGCGCGCTCAATGTTGTCGGCGTTCAAGGTAAAGGTCTCTCCACCAAAGGTTACGGCATCACCAAGTTCTACCAGGATGCCGGAACCAGCAGGGTACTCTACCGTACCGCCGGCAACGAGCACATCGCGGAAGGTAAAATGGCGGTCATAGTCTTCCCAGAGGTAGTCGGCTTCAACAAAGTCAGCACCGTTGTCGGCAACACCATTTTGGTTGTTGTCAATATTCGCGTCAAACATAGCGGAATAGCTGTTGCCATTGCTCGCCGAGCGACGCAAGGCTCCACCGTTTGCACTAAAGTCATAAAACCAGGCAAACTGAACATTGGGCTTGATTTTGGAAATCTCCGCCTGACCTCCATCCCCGCCTAAAACCTGGCGAGCTTCGCCAAGGCTATTGCCAGAGTAGTCCAAGTAAGCCGTACCATTGTCTTGTGAACCGCCCATGGCTTCGCCCAGCAAACCACCTGCCACCCCATGGGCCTGGAAGGTGCTGTACCCTTTGTTTACGGTTTTCCAATCGGGGAATTGGTTTTGTGCATTTAGCGAGCGTGTGATTCCCCCGTCCGTGCCGAAAAAAAGGATGTTAGGATCAGTAGGGTGAAAAACAAACCAATGGTGATCAGGGTGCACGTATTTGGAGAACAATTCGCCACCAAAAGCAGCAGCTATCTGATCCCAACTGCCTTCACTGGCCTTCCAGGACCAAGCATCCAACTGCCCGCCGATATAAACGCGGTCAGGGTCGCTGGGGCTTACTACGATAGCCAGGTTGTAATTGCCCTGACCACCTGGAGGATTGAACAAGTCGCTGGTGCTGTTTGCAATGTTGGTCCAAGTTACTCCGGCATCCGAGGTGCGATAAATGCCCAACAAAGCTTCTGTTCCACTTGCGGAGGCGTAAATGAAGACTTTGCTCGGATCGCTCGGAGCGATTGCGAGTATGGCCCTGCGAACAGCCGTAGGACTTGGAAGCCCACTGGCAGGTGCTTCAAACTCGCCGGGCGAAGAGGTACTTACGGAACGCAGGAAGCGCTTTACGTAAATGGCATAAATGCGACCATCGGAAGCAAAAGCTACATCATCTGCACTGCCAACCAAGCTAGTCCCGGATTCCTGAGCGGTAGTCCAGGACACACCCCCATCTGTTGAAAAACGAAGGCCCCTGTTGGTAGCGGCCAAGACAATGTTTGCGTCGGTTGGGTGGCAGGCAATCCGGTTAACATACCCCCAGTCTGCAGAGCTTGAAGCCCCTGGTACACCAGGAGTGGGCTCAGTAGCAGCAAGCAGGCTGAAGACAGCCCCACCATCAGTGGATTTATAGATTCCTGTTCCAGTAAAACCGTGGCTGTAGCTGCCGGTTCCATCAAAAAAATCGAGGTAAGATTCGCCCGTTCCAAAATAAATGTCACCGTTTGCAGCGATGCTGATGGTACTGATGAGCGTGCTCAGTAATTCGGGGTTTTGGGGATGGGGTTCCCAGGAAACACCGCCGTCGTTGCTCACAAAGAGCCCGCCGGAAACGCTACCGCCGTACATGCGGCTCGGATTGCTTGGGTCAATGGCAATGGAGCGCGTCCGGCCGCCTATGTTCGTGGGGCCCAGGTGGTTCCAAACCACACCCAAACTGCGGGCATTGCTTTGTGTGCTGCGCGCCCTGGCTTCCATAACCTGACGGCGCCCTTCCAAAAGGTCCGCTTCTGTCAAGTGTCCGGTGGCGGGGTTCTTCCGCATTTCAAACAACCAGGCTTTGTAGGCAGAGGCACCGCTCTCCTGGTTTTCACCGAGCGGTTCAATGCCGGCGTACACAGGTTGCTGGTCATTTCGGAAGAAGACGACCGATGCTAATGCCCCGATTATACCTAAAAATGTTGTAAAAATTGCAATACGTTTCATGCCGCAGGGATGAGTTTAGACTTCACACAAAGAAAACGAAAGTTAACGACTTGTTAAGAGGCGTAACTGATTATGACCCAAATATTACGGTCGAAAATCAGAGGTGTCTTTCCGCGTGGTAAGACGAGCGAACAAGGGGTCCGGACTCTACAAAAGGGAAGCCTTTTGACAACCCAATTTCGCGGTATGCAGCAAAAACGTCGGGATGCACAAACTCGGCGACTTGGAGGTGCATTTTGGTGGGCTGAAGGTACTGGCCAATGGTGAGCACATCACAGCCATGCGCCAACAAATCATCCATGGTGGCCTCTACTTCCTGGCGTGTTTCGCCCAGACCGACCATAATGCCCGACTTAGTCCGCTTACCATAAGCTTTCGTTCGCCTGATTTGTTCCAGACTGCGGGCGTATTTGGCCTGGGGCCGCACGAGGCGATACAGCCTTTCGACCGTTTCCATATTGTGCGAAACCACCTCCTGTCCCGGAGAAATCATGGTTTCCAGGGCCTCCCAATGTGCGCGAACATCCGGGATAAGTGTTTCTATGGTAACGTGAGGCGTCTGCGCTTTGACGGCTCGAACCGTGGCGTGCCAAACCCCGGCACCCCGGTCAGCCAGCTCATCGCGGTTGACCGACGTGATAACGGCGTGTTTTACGCGCATATGTTCGATGGCCTCTGCCACTCGCCGGGGCTCGTCCAAATCCAGTTCAGTGGGCCTACCGGTGGCCACAGCGCAGAAAGAACAGCCGCGTGTACACACATTGCCTAAAATCATGAATGTGGCAGTACCTGCGCCCCAACATTCGCCCATATTGGGGCAATTGCCGCTTTCGCAAATGGTGTGGAGCTTATACTCGTCCACCGTTTGGCGCACCTGGCGATAGTTCTCGCCAATAGGCAATTTGACGCGCAACCAAGCGGGTTTTCGCTCGCGGGAAGGGGGCTGGGAATGCTGAACAGCCGTGGGATCACTCATGCTATCATCCGGTCAATGCGCGTCACCAGCGCTTGCCGAATTGCAAACTTAGGTACAAATAGACGAACTGGAACTTGTTGCGCTCCACGATCATAATCTCGGGCCGGCCGACAAACAAATCCGCTCCAATACCCGCCTCCAACGACTTAACCACTTCGCTGTAATTGGCCCAGTCAAAGTTGAGCCCCACTTTGCCGTGCGCACCGGGTATAAATCCGAGCTGACCCAAGCCATAGGAAAAACCCGAAGCGCCGTAAATGGCGGCCTGGTTTAGAAATACTTCGGGTTCGTCCGGATCAAAACGCTTGTCTTGAATGGTGAAAAAATCGCCGTTTGTTTCAATGACCTTGAGGTAATAAGGCTTGAGCAAACCGAATGTAGGGCCGGCAGTCCAGCTCATGCTGACCTCTACCCCGCTCTTTTTGGCGCGGTCGCCGAGCATGTAACGCCCGCCGTACCCCGCGTGAATCAGGTAAAGGTTGTTCTGCTTGCCGTAGACGTAAGATTTGGGCGATTCCAACCCAAATGCCGGCAAAATAAACTCGTTGCTTTGCTTGATTTGTTTAGGGTGTTTGAGCTCCATAAACTCAAAGCTGAACACCCGCTTCTTTGTGGAACTTACCGTGCGGCTGTACTCACCGAAAAAACCCCAGCCCGTAGTCGTAATCTTGCCGCCCAAGCTGAATTCCTTGCTGTAGACGATGCCCTGGAGCTTAGCTTTTTCCTGCTTGCGCGGGCTGCTGGGTTCAAATAATTCTATCGAGCCATCCCCAGGTGGCTTTTGTATGGCCGGGCTCTCCTGCGCCTGAACGATGCCGGCCACTAAAACGAGGAATACGGCGGAAAGATGGCGCATCATGATGCTGATATTACGGCTTATTGCCCTATTTTTTGACCGGAATAGGCAAAATTGCCTAAAGAAGTAACACAAAAATGACAATGAAGGTTTCGACTGTTCGCTACGAAGGTGCGCTCCGCACGCAAGCCCTTCACCTGCCCTCTGGTACCGTCATTCATACAGATGCCCCTGTGGACAATCAGGGATTGGGTAGCAGTTTCTCGCCCACCGACCTGATGGCTACAGCACTGGCCTCTTGCATGTTCACCATTATGGGCATTAAGGCCCGCGACAAAGGCTGGGACCTGACGGGAATGACTGCCGATGTGACCAAAATTATGGCCGCCGACCCGAGGCGAATTGCCGGAATTATGCTGGAGATTCAAATGCCGGAGGGAGATTGGAGCGAATCCAGCCGGCTTATCCTTGAACGCGCAGCGAGGACGTGCCCTGTTGCGTTGAGCCTGCTTCCGGAGCTTGCTGTGGATTTGAAGATTCAATGGCCGGCTCCTGCGGCTGGTCCGTTCGGGTGATAGCGCCCGGACAAGCTTCGCGGTTGCAGGACGAGGCCATCAGGCCAACGGCCAGCACGGCTGCGGTGAACAAGGTCCGGGATACTCCGGTGAGCAGGATGGTCTGAATGAACATGGGCTTTCTCATTTGCCTAACTTTCCGTTTGTTTAGGTCCCTGCTCGGGCCTTGAAGGCCTTTCTGCACCGGAACGAGGTGGTTATGGGAGTTGTTCTCCTTAACGCGAATATAGCATAACACCGTATGCCGGGCCAAGTTTACCGTTTCCGACACCGCTTTCTTGCCGATTTCCAAGCCGTTTATGCCGCAAAAACTTCACCTGATCGCCATTGGTGGTGCCGTCATGCACAATGTAGCCCTTTCGCTGTACTACGCCGGGCATCAAATTACCGGTTCCGATGACCACATTGCCGAACCCTCCAAGAGCCGGCTGCAGGCAGCCGG
>CAYSDI010000119.1:0-8893 GCA_964429745.1 uncultured Chitinophagales bacterium
AGTGCAAAACGCGCCGCTCACCCTATCCGACCTAAATGGGCGGGTGCTTCAGACCTGGCAGGGGTCATCCATTTGGGGTTTAGAGAAGGACGACGACCAGCGTGCTGAGCCGGGGTTCTTGCAAGCTATACCTCGCCCTTTGGCATCGACCCTGCTCTGCCCCGACCTGCCACCGGGCTTGTACGCCTTAAGGGTAGCCGGGCATTCCGCCGTGTTGCTAACCATTCAACCATAACGAGGGGGCGACTTAAAATGGCTTTATTTAATATATTTTCTTTACCTTCCTGCCGCCGGCTATCTCGTCCCGCATTTCGCATTGAACAATTGTTCTGCGCCCGCCACACGGTTGCGCAAAGCCACTTACGCCCTTCGAACTACCTATTTTAAGGTATTATTTTGCCCCGCTGCGGGTATTGTGGTATTGTGGTGATGCGGATAATTTTGCTCTTAATTAAACTTGGTCTAAATAAGCTCTTGGAAGCTTTTGGCCAAGTTTTCCACTAAGCCTTCCAAAACATGACCCGCCAACTTTTCCCCTCCTTGTTGCTTTGGACTGCAGGTTTGGCCTTTTTGGCTTCCTGCGAGAAAACGGAGACTCCAGACCTGCTGGTTCCGGCCACCTACTCCTTTGAAAATGTGGACTATTCCGGCCAGACCACCCGGTTGGACATGCTCACACAACTGACCAATTACATGAAAACGGCCAACGGCGGCGCGGCGGTTGACGCCGATTTGCTCAAAGCCATGTTTGCCAATTCGGGCAATCCCTTTGGCGATGCCGCCCTGGACGGTTCCGGTAAACAATTGCGCGACAAATGCTTTGAACTGGACGTCAACTACTTTGAAGATTGGATGGACGCTATGGCCACCGCCAGCGCGAGCGGATTGACAGCCTCTGATGGGCAGGCGGGCATTGGCACCTCCGGGAGCTCGGCATGGGTATTTGATGCCAACGGTTTTGAACCGGTTCAAATGATTGAAAAGGGGCTCATGGGTGCCGTTTTCTATTACCAGGCCATGGCTGTTTACTTAAGTGATGAGCGCATGAGTGCGGACAACGAAACGGTGACACCGGGCACGGGCACCGTCATGGAGCACTACTTTGACGAAGCGTTTGGCTACACCGCCATGCCGGTTGATTTTGGTTCGCCCTACGATATTGCGTTGTTGCGCTTTTGGGCGCGCTATGCCAACGGCCGCGATGCCCTGTTGGGCAGCAATGAAACCCTGGCGCTGGCTTTCCGCACCGGCCGCGCGGCCCTTAGTAACAAAGACTATGTTTTGCGCGACGAACAGATTCAGATCATCTCCGAAACCTGGGAGGACGTTTGTGCCGGCACAGTGGTGCACTACCTCAACGAAGCGATTGTGGAAATCGGGGATGATGCTTCCCGCAACCACGTTTTGTCTGAAGCGCTGGCTTTTGCCCGCAGCTTGAAATACAACCCAAACCGCCGGATCAGCCTGGAGCAACTGGCCGAATTTGAAGCCCTTTTGGGCGACAATTTTTACCAGGTAGCTTTGCAGGATCTTCGCGACGCCCGAAGCCTGATCAGCGGTATTTACGGATTCGAAGCCATCGAAGAAAGCCTGTGAACGTGTTTCCTTTTTCTCCTTTGGGGCGCGTGCGACTCATGCGACTCACACAGTTCAAGAGCCTTTCCGCTTTGTTGCCTGTTGTTGTTCTGTTGTTGCTTGCCTCTTGCGAGGGCGAAGGGCCTTCTGCCGTCAACTACGACCGCAAGGCGCTGTTGGAGCACTACGCCCAGAACCTGATTCTGCCGGAATACCAGGAATTTGGGGCTGCCTGCAGCGACCTGGAAGGTGCCTGGGACAGCTTTGCCGATGCGCCAACCACCGAAGGGTTGGACCTGCTGCGCCAGCGTTTGGTGCAGGCCTGGACCGACTGGCAAGCGGTAGCGCCGCTTGACTTTGGCCCGGCATTGGACCGGGGCTTGCTCGGGTTCGCGAACACGTTTCCGACGGACAGCACCAGCATATATTTTCTTATGCAGGAAGGAACCTGGAACCTGGACCAGGCGGATAACCTGGACGTTCAGGGATTCCCGGCATTGGATTTCTTATTGTTCAGCCGCAGCCCGGCGGCTACGGTTGCCGCATTCAGCAGCGCGAGCGATGCCGCTGAGCGGCGAGCGTACACGCAAGCCTTAGTGCAGCGTTTGGTCATGCTTTCCTCTGGCGTGCAGACAGACTGGGAAAACGGCTATGCAGCCGCGTTTCCCGAAGCCGATGGTGTGGACGTGGGCAGCTCGCTGGGCAAGCTGGTCAACGCCATCAACCGCTATTACGAGCGCGACTTGCGCGACGGCAAAGTGGGCATTCCCCTGGGAGTACGCAGCCTGGGCATTGTCCAGCCGGAGCGTGCAGAGGCCCTGTATTCGGGCGAATCGCGGGCGTTGGCTGTGGCCGGTTTGGTGGCTTATGAAAACTGGCTGCTCGGCGGCGCAGATGCCGCAGACCCAGGTTTAGACGACTACCTGGATGCAGTGAATGCGCAGTACAACGGACAACCGCTGTCTGATGAGATCCGCGCTGCCTTGGCTGACGCGCAATCCTCGCTCCGCGACGGCGTGACCCTGAGTCTGAACGAGGCTGTTGTGGCCGAAACCGGGGCTGTTCAAAACGCCTACACTACCCTGCAACGCCTGCTGGTGCTCATCAAAGTTGACCTGCCTTCGTCGCTGGGCATCCTGATCACCTACCAGGACAACGATGGCGATTGATGATTTGCCGCATTCGGTGCGCGCAGTAGCGGGAGTTGGTTTTCCGGCAAGCACCGGGCTGCCGTCGCTGCCCTGGATGGTTCGGCTTCGCAACGGGTTGAACGCCCGGCAATCGCTGGCACCGCTGGCGAGTTTTCGGGTGTTGTTCGGATTGTTGATGCTGGCCAGTGTGGTTCGCTTTGCCGCAAAAGGTTGGATTCAGGAACTCTACCTGGAACCGACCTTTTTCTTTAAGTACCCGGGGTTCGAATGGGTACTGGTGCCCGGTGCGGCGGGCATGTATGCCCTGTTTGTGTTGATGGGCCTCGGTGCGCTGGGCGTGGCGTTGGGCTGCTTCTACCGGGTGTCGGCGGTGGTGTTCTTTGCGGCGTTCACCTACGTGGAATTGTTGGACAAGACCAACTACCTGAACCACTACTATTTCGTCAGCCTTATCGCCTTTTTGCTGATTTTTCTCCCGGCGCATCGGCGGTTCAGTCTGGATGCGTTTCGCAAGCCCTGGATCAGGCGCTCCCGTGCTCCGCGCTGGGTCACGGGCATACTGCCGCTGCAAATCGGGCTGGTGTACTTCTTTGCCGGCCTGGCCAAAATCAATGCCGATTGGCTGTTGCACGCCTTGCCGTTGCGCATCTGGCTGCCGGCGCAGACGCATCTGCCAGTCATAGGCCCGCTGTTGGCCATACCAGCTACGGCCTGGGTTTTTTCCTGGGTGGGCATGTTCTATGACCTGACCCTGCCGCTTTGGCTGAACCTGCGAATCACGCGGCCTTGGGCTTATGCCGCGGCCATCGTCTTTCACGGGCTCACGGCCTGGCTTTTTCCCATCGGCATGTTTCCGTGGATCATGCTGGCCGCAGCCCTGATTTTTTTTCCTGCCGCCTGGCACGAGCGCTGGCAGCGCGTGCTGGGCGATGTGCTGAGCGATGTGCTGGGCAGGGTGCTGCCGCTGCGGGCGCCGGTGTTGGTGCAGAAGAGGCCTGGGTTGGGTGGGTGGATCCGGACCCGGTTTGGTGGGCAGTTGGGCCAAAAATTCGGTCCTGGACCGGCACACAGATCCCAATGGAACACGCGCCTGCGTCCGCTGGTTTTCGCCGCGCTGGCCCTGTGGTTCACCGCACAACTGACCCTGCCCTTCCGCTACCTTTTGTATCCGGGGTCGCTGTTCTGGACCGAAAGCGGCTATCGTTTTTCGTGGCGGGTGATGCTGATGGAAAAGGCGGGTTACGCCAGTTTTCGGGTGCAGGAAGCGGGCTCTGCCCGCTATGAAGTGGTGCGCCCCGCGGATTACCTGACGCCCAACCAGGAAAAAATGATGGCCACCCAGCCGGACATGCTTTTGCAGTTTGCCCGCTACCTTGCGCAGGTTTACCGTGAACGCGGCCTCAAGGATCCGGCTGTGTACGCCGATGTGTGGGTAAGCCTGAACGGGCGGGGAAGCAGGCTCTACGTGAATCCCGAAACTGATTTGAGCCGGATTGACCCGCGCAGCCCGCGCACGGAATGGCTGACTGATCCGAACATAACTAAATGAATGTTATCCACAACATATTATATGTTATTGTTACGCTGGTCCTTTTACTTTCGGGCCAAAGGCTTTGCGCGCAGCGGGCAGCGACAGTGCCTGCATTCGAGTTCACGGGTCGCGTAACGGGCGGGAGCGATTCCACCGAATTGCCGCAAACGGATTTGGTGCTGGTGCCATCCGGCTCCAGCACGCAAACCTGGATCAGAACGGATGCAGGAGGGCGCTTTGCTTTTTCAATCGCGAACCCTGGCCCCTACTCCCTGACCGTGTTCTGCCGGGGTTACCGGACGCGAACCCTGCCGCTGCAACTGGAGCCGGGCATAGCCCCGATGGCCCTTCACCTGGACCTGCTTGAAGAACAACTCGACGACCTGTTGATCGAGGTGCAGTACAGCCCGTTTGGCCTGCGCCGCATGAACAGCGTGGAGGGCACCTCCATTTATGCCGGCAAGAAAACGGAGGTGATTGACCTGGCCAATATGACCGGCAACAAAAGCGGCAATGCAGCTCGTCAAGTGTATGCGCAGGTGGCCGGGCTCAACGTGTGGGAAAGTGACGGAGCGGGGCTGCAACTGGGCATTGGCGGCCGCGGCTTAAGCCCAAACCGAACCAGCAATTTCAACACGCGGCAAGACGGCTACGACATTGCGGCCGATGCGCTCGGTTACCCGGAGAGTTATTACACGCCGCCGGTAGAAGCCCTGGAGCGTATTGAGGTGGTGCGCGGCGCAGCGTCGCTCCAGTACGGGACACAATTCGGCGGGTTGTTGAACTTTGTGTTGCGTCGGCCGCCGACAGACAACGGCGTTACCGGCCAAAGCCGTTCAACGTTGGGAAGCTTTGGCTACATGGGCCAATACACGGAAATAGGGTTCAAAAAAGGCGCCTGGAGCGGCATTGGCCTCTACCAGTTTCGGCGCACGGATGGCTGGCGGCAGAACAGCGGTTTTGATCAGCACACTGCGTATGCGCAGCTTCAATGGCAGCCCGCCGAAGCCCATCAGCTCAGTCTTGCGCTGACTCATATGGAGTATCTGGCCCAGCAGCCGGGTGGCCTGACAGACGCGGGTTTTGCCGCTGACCCGCAGTTGTCGGTGCGATCCCGAAACTGGTTTGCCGTAGACTGGAACGTGGCCAGCCTGCGCTACGAGTGGACCATCAGCCCGAAGGCGCGGCTTGAGTTTAGGCAATTCGCGCTGCTCGGCTCGCGGCTGGCGCTCGGCGACCTGGGGCCGATCAACCGCGCCGACCCTTACCAGGAGCGCGATCTGCTCAGCGACCAATACCGAAATGCGGGACAAGAAGGCCGCTACCTGCAGCGCTACTCGCTCGGTAGGCGAGACCATACGCTTTTGGTGGGGTACCGACTTTACCGCGGTTTTACCGAACGCCAACAGGGCCTGGGCGATGCCGGCTGGCTGCCCAACTTTACCTACCAAAATCCGGAAGCACTCGAAAGCTCGGACTACGATTTCCCAAGCGCCAACTACGCGGCCTTCGCGGAAAACATCTTCCAGATTAGTGATCGTTTTGTGCTCACACCCGGCCTGCGCGTGGAGCGCATCCGCACACAAGCCGACGGCTACTACCGCGTGCTCAGCACCGACCTGGCCGGCAATCCGCTGTTGGACACCACCTACAACGAATCGCTGGACAACGGCCGCAACATAATCCTGGCCGGCTTGGGCGCCTCCTATCAGGTCAATGGTCGGGCGAAGGGAGGGCTGGAACTCTACGCCAACATCTCGCAGAACTACCGCGGCATCACCTTCAACGACCTGCGGGTCGCAAACCCCAACTTTCAAGTAGACTCCGCCCTGCGCGACGAGCGCGGCTTCAGCGCCGACCTGGGCTTTCGCGGCGAGCGCGGCCGATGGCTGCACGTAGACGCAAGCCTCTTCCTGCTGATGTACCGCGACCGCATCGGCCAAATCCTAACCACTGACCCGGTCAGCTTGCGCACCTACCGCTTTCGCACCAATGTAGCCGACAGCCGGGCCGTGGGCCTTGAGTTGCTCACCGAAGTGGACTGGGTAGCAGCCTTTACCGAAACCGTGCGGCCCTTTCGCCTTTTAACCTTTGTAAACCTGAGTGTGACCGACGCCCGCTACATCCGCAGCCAGGAACCCGCCATAGACGGCAACCAAGTGGAAGAGGTACCTCCCCTCACCTTGCGCTCCGGGGTTACCGCACAGTACCGGCAGTTGCGCAGCGTGGTGCAATACCACTACGTAGCGGGTCACTACACCGATGCCACCAACGCGGAGGCCATTCCCCAGGCAACTGCCGGCCGTATACCAAGTTATGGTCTGCTGGATGCTTCAGTAGAGTACACTTGGAGACGGTACCGCGTTGAGTTCGGGCTGAGCAACCTTCTGAACACGCCCTACTTCACGCGGCGGGCCGTGGGCTATCCCGGGCCGGGGATAATTCCCGGGGACGGGCGAGGTGGGTATTTTACGTGGGGGGTGGTGTGGTGATTATTTACAAAGGATTCCTCTTAGTGGAAACTTTTTGCTCAAAATTTGCTTGTACTGGAAAAATTTTGTCAATTTTTCTCGAATAGTGTATTTTAATGAAAGACCATAGGCTCTCATTAATTAAAAGGAGTTTCATGCATCAAAACAGAAATATAATTATGAATACGTTTTTTTAACTTTACTTTTTACCGTAGCATAAAAGGGGGAGCCTTCGAGGTACCGTACTCGGGACCAGTTGGTGGCTCACTTTACTCCGAAATATGCTCGCAGCACGGTATTATGATGAACCTGTGAGGAAACACTACCTCCCCAATTTTTAAAAATTCATTCTTGGTTGACTTATAGTGGAAATTTTTTACCCAAAACATGCTTTTGATGGAAAATATTTGCAATTTCACCTCAAAGGACTGTTTAAATGGAAAATATTTTACCCATACACCTTCAGGAAGTGATTTTTTCTTCCAGCGATCCACTGATAAGCAAACAAGTCTCTAAGCTGGAAAAAGCGGGGAAACTGCGAAAAATTGCTCCTCGTGTTTATACCGCAAACTTTAGCGATAGCCCGGAAACCATTATTCGACGCAATCTATTTGCCATTCTGGGGAAACTATATCCAGGAGCACTACTAAGCCACAGGTCGGCTTTGGAATTTCAGCCCACATCAACCGGACATATCTTTATTACTTATACCTATACAAAAAAAATAAAATTACCTGGGATTACACTTCGGTTTTTGGAAGGTCCTGGCCCTATAGAAGGTGATAATCGTTTCTCTGGTGAATTATTTGCCTCGCAAAAAGAACGAGCATTGCTGGAAAACTTACAAGTAAGCCGTCAAAGTGGCTCAAATTCAAAAAAACTTTCCCTGCCTTCAATTGAAGAAAAATTAGAAGGTGTCATCAGAGTTAAAGGCGAAACAGGCTTAAATGAGTTGAGAGATAAGGCAAAGCTAATTGCTGATACGCTGCATATGGAAGGTGAATTTAAACAATTAAACAAACTCATCAGTGCATTGCTGGCAACTCACCCTTCTAAAATATTATCGTCGCCGGTAGCTGTTGCAAGGGCTTTTGGCAACCCTTATGACCCTATAAGATTATCCTTATTTGAGAAATTATTTGTTTCATTAGAACAACAGGAATTTACAAGCCGAACTGAAAAAAATCTTAGCAGCCAATCGTCCCGAAACTTCGCCTTTTTTGAGGCTTATTTTTCCAACTTCATTGAAGGCACCGAATTTGAATTGGAAGATGCCAAACGTATCATAGAAACAGATACGCCAATGCCAACCCGCAATGAAGATTCTCACGATGTATTGGGAACATTCAAACTTGTTAGCAACAAAACTGACATGCGTTTAACTCCCGCAAGCTCTGTGCACTTGCTGGAAATACTTTTATATAGACATAAAGTAATATTAAATGCGAGGACATCGATGAACCCAGGACAATTCAAAGACAAAAACAACAGGGCTGGAGAAACACACTTTGTTGACCACACATTAGTAAAAGGTACACTCACAAAGGGTTTTGACTATTATCAGGCATTATCACCGCCCTTTGCAAAAGCAATTTTCATGATGTTTTTAGTGAGTGAGGTACATCCTTTCTTAGACGGCAATGGACGCATAGCAAGAGTAATGATGAATGCAGAGCTAGCAAAAGAAGAGCAAACTAAAATTATTATTCCTACGGTTTACCGTGATGAATATGTTGGCGCGTTAAGAAAGCTCACCCGTCAAAACGATCCTGCTCCTTACGTACGCATGATGCAAAGGGCTTGGGAGTTTAGTGCAACAATAAGTGGCGATAATATGGATGCTATAGAAAAACTTTTAGTAGCAAGCAATGCCTTTAAAGATAGTAATAGTTCAAAACTGAAGATAATTCAATGGTAAAGGATGCTTCGCCCCCCCCTGCTAACTTCCGAAACAAGGCTTGCTCAATTTTTAACACCTGTTGAAGTATGGAGAACTCAAGGACCACACAATTACGGAGGAGTTTCCCACATTTCAACAGGAATGCGATGATGAATACGATATTTTCAAACCTTTACTTTTTACTGTAGCTTAAAAGGGGGAGCCTTCACCCCCCCCCCCAACACACCCAACAACCCATCCGGCTCCGGTTGATCAGCATGCAAAC
>CAYSDI010000120.1:0-8832 GCA_964429745.1 uncultured Chitinophagales bacterium
CCGTTAGCTGGTGCGCCGCGACCGTAGCGGCCACCTAAAAGGTCATATTCGGTTTGAAATCCTGCAATACTTTCACCTTTTTCAGCCGAAATACTACTGGAGTTGGATACAAAGTCTGTGTAAAAGGAATTGCCAGCACCAGACGAATTGTTTTCAATAATTCCTCCGCGGAAGCCAGCACTGTTGGCGGCGACAAGTCCATTGTTTACCAGATTATTAGCTGTTGCAGCGACCAAACCACCGCGTCGGCGCGCTACTGCAGAAGCATCTGCTCCACCAAAAGAGGCATCCCCCCACGGTATAGCAACTACAGACCCGCTTGCCGCAGTGGTAAGCGTATTATATTGGGGAATCCGGACTACTTGTATATATCCAGTAGCGGAATAATTATTTCCCAGGCCGCTGCATACAGTAATGGTATTTCCACTGACGCTTTCAACATAAGCCAGTTCATAAGTGCCTGCGCTGTTGTAACTGGTTATGGCTCCATAGCTTATGCTGTTGGAAGTCGTAATGGTTGCTCCTTGAGCCTGGTAAACCATGATCAGATCACCAGGAGACAACAAGTTGGCAGCAAAGCCGGAGGCATTGCTTACGAAACCTGATGGAAGGTATCCGATGCCATCTCGGTTCAGGTCACTAATGTTTTGTACAGCAATGGTAGTATTACCTACCGTAATGCTGGTGATGACCCGGGTATAGCGGTTCAAAACTGTATTCGCGACGGATACGGTAAGACTCCCATCTTTTCCCGGCTGGCTGAATCCAGAAAAAGACAGGCCACTTACCAAAAGAACCAGTAAAATGGATCGGATTTGGAAAGCGTGAATGCTGAGCGATGGCTTACCGGTAAATCTGCGCAACATAAATTATGTTAGTGCGACCATCACCATGGCACGACACGGCTCTTAAAGCAGTGAGTTGTGGCAGGTAACACGGTCAAATTCAAATGATTAGGAAGAAACAAGGCGATTACAGACCATTGTTACGAGATACATGGTCATTAGTTGCAATACATGGATTCGCCCGGCTTTTTTAACTTGTTGTGGTCTGATTTGCTTTAGGATAGCCGCAAACATTCCTTTTTCAGCACCTTCAGATCTTATAACCGGGCCGGCCGACGGCACGCATACTTCGTTGATATCCTACCAGGGCTACCAGTCCGATCAGCTTTTATGGCGCAGTGACACGTAAAAACGACGAGTAAGCAAGAAAGAGGTGTATGAAAGGTCTACATTATAGTGCAAAAATTCCTATATCCTGGCACAAAAAAAGCCCGGCAAAACCGGGCTTTGTCAAGATGCTTTAAAAGGCAATCTTTTAGCTAAAGCATCCTCAGAACCGTTCCAGCTTGCTGAAGTGAAAATCGCCTTCGATGAGGGCGTTTTCATCGCTGTCGGAGCCGTGAACGGCGTTTTCGCCGATGCTGGTGGCGTAGGCTTTGCGAATGGTGCCCTCGGCGGCCTGCGCCGGGTTGGTAGCGCCGATCAGCGTGCGGAAGGCTTCTACCGCATTGTCATTTTCTAAAATGGCAGCAACAATGGGTCCGGACGACATAAAATCAACTAATTCGCCGTAAAAGGGTCGCTCTTTGTGCACTTCGTAAAACTGACCGGCCTGGTCGGCGGTCATGCGGGTGTATTTCATGGCGCGGATTTTGAAACCGGCGTCGCCAATCATCTTAAGAATATTGCCGATGTGACCGTTGCGGACGGCATCAGGCTTGATCATGGTAAAAGTTACGCGGCCAGCCATTGGAGGAGTGTTTTGTTGTGCAAAATCGGCGGCAAAGGTACCAAAAAGCTGGGATGTTGCGCATTCCCAGCCCGGCAAAAAGCCGTATCTTCGCGGCTGCTTTCCAGACCGTTTATGCATGATATTCAGGAATTAAAACAGTTGCTGACCCAGCCCCGCCGCATTGTGATTGTCACGCATGCGCGCCCGGATGGAGACGCCGTGGGCTCGTCGCTGGGGCTTTACCACTACCTGATGGTCCGCGGACACGATGTGCGCGTGGTGGTGCCCAATGCTTATGCGGAATTCTACCGCTGGCTTCCGGGCGAAGAGACTATTTTGGACCACCAGAAATCTGGGGCTGCTGCGGCCTTGTTCCTGGATGACGCCGAGTTCATTTTCTGCCTGGATTTTAACGTGCCCGCCCGCCTGGAAACCCTGGCACCCAAGCTTTTGAAAGCGCCGGCAACCCGGGTCCTCATTGATCACCACCGCGATCCTGACCATTTTACCCGCTACGTCTGGCACGACACGGCGGCCAGTTCCACGGCAGAATTAGTGTACACGCTTCTGGGCGAAATGGACGAGTTGTCCTGGCTCAACCGCGACGCCGCAACCTGCCTCTACGTGGGCATGATGACCGATACCGGCTCGTTCCGCTACAGCAACACCACGCCCCAAACGCTGCGCGTAGCTGCAGCTTTGCTGGAATTTGGCCTCGATGTAGAAAGCATTTACGAGCGAATTTTCCATACGTTTAGCGAGGACCGTCTCCGCTTCTTTGGCCACTGCTTGGTCAATAAAATGCAGGTCTTTCCCGAGCATCGCACCGGTTTGATTACCGTTACACAGCAGGAACTCGACACCTTTAGCGTCAGAACCGGTGATACCGAAGGCCTGGTCAATTACCCCCTGAGCATATCAGGCATTGTTTTTGCTGTGCTGCTGATCGATCGCGGAAACCTGCGTAAAATGTCGTTCCGTTCCAAGGGCGATTTCAACGTAGATCAGTTTGCGCGGGAGCATTTTAGCGGGGGGGGGCATCGAAATGCCTCCGGTGGCGTCAGCACCGAATCGCTGGAGGCCGTTCAACAGAAATTTCTTGCGCTGTTGCCGCAAACTGCCGGGTTGAGTGAAGCGGCCCTTCCCCCGACATCTTCTTAAAACTGTTTACAACCCTTTAGCATGAACACTAGCTTGAATACGATGAAATTCTTGTTTACCATGACTTTGTTGTCGGGATTTCTGCTGGCCTGCAAGGCAGGTGGTGCGGAAGCCGGAGAGGATTCGGGCGCGGGCGAAAGTGCTTTTTCCGCATTGCCCGCCGGATTAGGGGGTGACTCAGCGGCCTTGGCTCAAGCGGCCATTGACCGCGGACTCATTGAAAAGTACCTGAAGGACAACGGCATTAAAGGTACCGAGCAAACTCCGACTGGCCTGTTTTACACGGTTTTGGAAAAAGGCAAAGGTGCGGCGGTTCAAAAAGGCCACACTGTGAAAGTGCATTATACGGGCAAACTCCTCGACGGCACCGTCTTTGACTCTTCGGTAGAGCGCGGGGAGCCCTTGGAATTTCCCATTGGCATGGGCCGCGTCATCCCGGGCTGGGACGAAGGCATTCCCCTGTTTGCCATCGGCGGCAAGGGCACCCTGTACATTCCTTCGGCTTTGGCCTACGGAAGCCGCGGTTTTCCGGGCAGCATTCCCGCCAACTCCGTGCTTATCTTTGACATCGAAGTGATCGACGCATTCGATCCTGCCATAGCAGAATCCAAAGCCAAAGTGGAAAGCGAAGCCAAAATTCAAGCCTATCTCCAGGAGAAGGGCCTCAAAGCCTCCAAGACGGAGAGCGGTTTGTACTACGTGGTCGAAAGCCCCGGTGCCGGCAACAAGCCCACCGCCGGCCAGACCGTGAGCGTGCATTACACGGGTAAATTCACGGACGGAAGCGAGTTTGACTCTTCGGTCAAGCGCGGCGAGCCTCTTTCCTTCCCGCTCGGCCAGGGCCGCGTCATCAAAGGCTGGGATGAAGGGCTGACCTATTTTGCCAAAGGGGGAAAGGGCATCCTGATCATTCCACCGCATTTGGGCTATGGCTCCGCCGCCCGTGGTCCGATTCCGGCAAATTCAGTGCTAGTGTTTGACGTAGAGATGGTGGAAATTAAGTAAACAGATCAACTTGAGCCCATGCTTTCGAGGCATGGGCTTGACCATAAAAAAAGCAAAGACGCGCGGCGTCTTTGCTTTTTTTATATCCGGTCTGGACAGGGTTTGTTGGTGTATAGGATTTTCCGGTTCGAAAGGGTACCCTCGCCTGTTGCGACAGTGTACCAGGGGCATTGCAGTTGAGGTACACCATGGCTACCAACGTGCAGGTTGAAAATGTTTTCGGGTTTCAAGGTAAAGGTTGACTTCTCTTCAAACGCAGGTTAAGCAAATAAGATATTGATTGTGAAAGCATAAGGTGGTAGATGGTATGGGGGGATACGTTTGGTTAACGTAAAATTCTTATTTAGTTAATACAGAAAATTTGGAATTGTGGGGGGGTATTTAACATGTGCATCTAGCATCATTTCCTTTGGATGATGATGTATTGCCATTTCTCGGCTTGTATAATTTTGATCGTTGTTCAGAAAGCTTCGTTTTAGTGGACACTTTTTTTGGCAATGCAAACAATTCACAATTTCTATATAGAATCGCCCAGCAATCGGGTTCAGAAAAAGACTACTTTGTGGATACTTTTCGTTTGAATTTGGGAAAATGGAATTATACAGCATCCCTCCCCAACTTCGCCAACTACGACCTCGGCCCCCCCGTTGGCAGCCATTGCGACACCCTTTCGCCGCAGGACACCACACAAACCGGGCTAATCCACCACCCACCACCCAGCGAAAACTGGTCCGTTTTCCCTAGCACCAGTACCGGCTTCTCTACTCTCCAAAGCGAACAGGCGGGTTGGCTCATCGTCCACGACTTATAAGGGCGGGAGGTTCTAAAGCAGTGGCACGAGCAAACGACCCCCTTCGACCTGACGGCGCAACCCGCAGGGTTGTATTTGGTGCATTTGCGTGCAGCGGATGATGCGCAGACCCTTCCCCTGAAGATTGTGAGGCAATAGTTCAACGATTCTATTGACAGGCAATAGGCGACCCCGGCGTTCGTGGCGATTAAGTAAACGCCGCATCACCCGCGCCGTCTTGTAAATGCGAGATGGCTGCTTGCCCGACCTCCCAGTGTACGGCCAGCTCCTTTGATAGCATATAATATCTTGTGGATGGCCGCAGATGCATAAAGCTTTTGCGGTTTTGATGCACCATGCTTACCAGCTTTTGGTGATGGGTTACCAGCGTGTGTGCCCGGTGCTGGTTCATTAGCAACCGGGCTAGCGTCAACACATCAGAAAGCGCGGAATCCGGTACCAAGCAGTAGGGGAGCTTGAGAACCCCGTCTCGCAGCGACATGGAAACCACCCCCGCGTATTCCCCGTCCTCTTGTTTAACGAGCCAGAGCCAGGTTTGAAACTGGGCAGAAACCGAGCTAAACGGATACCGCCGCGCTCCGTCATCAAGCTCACCCTCCTGCAGCCAGGGGTGCTCCTGAATCCATTGCAGCCGGGCGGCAGTGGGCCACAGGATTGGTGAATTGGCTGGCGAAATTGCGATAGCATTGCTGGGCAATGGTGCGAGCGAAAATGTGGGCGCATTGCTTGGCAAAAGTCCGGGCGCTTTGGTCCTCGGAAGCATGCCACGTTGAGTAGCATCTTCAAAGGCTTGGTTAAGGCCCGTTTCCACACCAGAAGCGCCTGGCTGCCAGGGTTCAAAGATGGTTGCTCTGAGGCAGATGCGCCCGGAATCGGGGAGTGGTGCAACGCGGTTGCTCTGGGACAGCAGCCGTTCGCCTAAATGATCTAAACCTCGCAACAAAGGAGCTGCTTTCGCGAGCCGCGGCCAGCGACGCAACACCGTGCCCTGCACGTCCGGTCGCCGGTAGGCCCGCCAGCCTGTTTGAGCCGGGAGCAAGAAGAACAAGCCGCTTCGGTCGTACAGCGCTTTTGCAGCGGGGGTAAATTCAGTCAAAGCCAGCATGCCGGACCACGCTTCGTGCGCCTGGCGCAACAACGCACCAGCAACGCCCTGCCCACGGCAGGCTGGATCCACCCACAAGCAACTCAGCCACGCAACAGACACTTGCTGGCCCTGCAACAGCCAGCTATCCGGAAGCGTGCCCAGAAATCCGCGCAGGGTGCCTGAATCATCCTGCGCCAGAAACAAAGCGGGATGCTCCGGTCTGGCGTCGGGATTGTGTACATACGATGCCGCTCTCGCGGGGGAAATGGGCCATACCGCCGAGCGGAGGTAGGCCTCGCTGGCTACGTAATTCGGGAGTTGGGCATGGGTGATGATGCGGTAGTGCATGATGTACACTAAAATTATATAAAAATATATTTAAATTGAAAACCGACCTTCTTTGCTTGTATTTTTATTAGTCTTCTAAGGACGATTGTGCTACAAAAGTCTGTTAAAAATTATCAAGTTTTTTTTTAAGTTCACTGACTTCACTTTTCAGAATGGGCAAGTCCCGCACGAGGATAGACCAAATTATTTCATCAGATATATTGTCACAATTGTGTATAATTCTATTTCGTGTACCAATTATGTTGCGTGAATTACAAAGCTCAAATTGACCATCTTCTTATAAAATCCGGCTAACAGCTTCACCAATAATTTCTATATTTCGCTCTACGCCTTTTCTCGTTTTTTACATCTTTTTTGTATAAATTGAAATCGCAATGAGTTCCTAGAAAATTAAATATTTTATCAATTTAATTATCTATGTCTGCGAGCCAGGCCAAGATTTTTTTATCCATAGATTTTAACCTTTGTATCTTCTACAATTCTTCTGAAATACTTGTTTCTAATAGCACGTTCTTCCAGGAGGTCAATTTTCTTTTTTAATATCAATTCTAAATTATATTTAACTTGAAAGTATAAATCTGTATATTTAAACGGATCGTCTTCTATGAAATCAGTAATTAAATCAATATCTGAATTGTCATTAAAGTCTTTTCTGGTAACAGACCCAAGTCCAAACAATGACTTTACTTTGTTAGTCTTACAAAGTTCAGAGATCTCATCAAGAGTTTTGCTATTGATATGCATCATTGTAAGTTGGACTATAAGAATCTGAAGAATTTATTACGGTAATTTACTTTAATGTAGTGAAGCTAAGTTACCTGCATTGAATTTATCAAGATTCCTTTCACCAACCCCTTCCCCCACCCAGCCAAGTAAGCTCGCCGAACAATGGAAGGGGCTTCGGCGCGGTCCTTTTCCATGGCCACCCTGGACAAAGCGCCGGCGGGCGAAGGGCGTAATCCCGGGCCACCAAAATGCAGGCGCACTCCCCCCGCCAGGCCCTGTTGAATCAGCGACCCAGGCAGCCCGGCATCCGAAAACGGAAAGGCAAAGACGTCCGGGCTGCCGGGCAGATGAGCGCGGACCCACTCCAGGCTGGTAAGGGTTTGCTGCATGCGTTCGTCGGGGCTAATGTGCTGGTACCAAGGATGGTCGATGGAATGGGCACCGATGTGAAAGCCTTGCTGCTGCAGGCTGCGTAGATCTTCCAGGTCCAGGTAAGGCCGAACGGTATCCAGGAAAGCGGTGATGTCCAGGCCAAGCTGCGCGGCTAGCCCTTGAAGCAGATGCTGCTGCGCATAACCTTGAGCAAGCACCCAGCGCTCCAGATGCCGGGTGCTTGTTAAGCTTCCGGGCACGTGAAAGGAAGCGTTGCCAGCCCCGGCTATTGCGTGCATCGAATTTTCTCGCGGAATTGCACTCGCGGATGCCCGCTGCTGCTGCTCCAGGAACGCCCGCCCTTCGCCCAAGAGTGCAGCCTGAGCTGCCGCCGACCGGGCAACCCGCAAGTGCGACACGATCAGCGCCGCGGTGTAGCGGTACATGAGCGCCCGGTTGCCGACGAACGCGCTGTTGACAAAAAACGTGGCGGGCACGCCCTTCTGGCGCAAAATCGGCGCCATTTGTTCGCCCGCGCTGCGCAGGCCGTCGTCGATGGTAATGTGAAAAACGGGCTTGTCGAAGGGCGGCTTGATGCTGTTGCGAGAGGTAGGTTCGCCCGCAGGCGGCACCCCGCAATGCGCGACCAACTCGGGCAGGTCCACCGGGGTAAAGTGGCAAAGCATGAAGTCCAGGTCGCGGCGAAATTGAGCGGGGCTTCGAACGGGGTAGAGGGGAGCCAGGTGGGGCTGGAGCTCGTCGCTGACGGCGTGGTAAAAGGGCACAAAAACGCGATGGCCCGAGCGCGCAATCAGTTGCTGCAGGGACAAAAAGGGTTGGGTTGCCCGCGACAACCCGGCCAGGAGCAGCCGCTTGATGCGCTGATGCCGCTCTGCGTTCATAGGTGGCGAGGGACAAGGAAGTTTTCGCCCGAACAAAAACGCTGCCAAAGCGCGTCTGTCCAGTGTTCCAGCGAGGGCAGGACCAGGTCGGCCACACCGAATCCGGGATGCGCGGCAAACTCGTGAGCGGGCACGGCTACCGCTCGCATGTTGGCTGCCTTGGCGGCAATCAGCCCCGGCAGCGAGTCTTCAAAAGCCAGGCAGAGCCGCGGTTCCACGTTCAGCGCCGCGGCGGTGCTCAGGTATACGCCGGGGTAGGGCTTGCCCAATTTTTCAAATTCGGCCGAGCGAAGTACGGCAAAGGCGTCGAGCAGCTCCAGTTTGCGCAATTGGGCCTCGATGACCCGCAGCGGCGACGACGAAGCCACCGCCAGCGGCAGTCCGCGTTCGGCAAAGAAGCGCACGGTGGCCACTGCGCCGGGCGTGGGTCCGGCATCGGAGCGGATGAGCCCCTCCAACTCATCCAGAATGGCCTTCTCCACAGTGGGCAGCGACGGGCTGCTCCAGGGGTGTTCGCGGTGCCGGATGCGCACCACTTCGTCCAGCCGGATGCCGGTGGTGGCGGCCAGCTCTTCGTCGTTCAGGTCAATGCCCAGCCCGCTAAAAACCACCGCTTCGGCGCGGCGCCAGAGGGGCTCGGAGTTGACCAGCAGCCCGTCCAAATCAAAAATGATGGCCTGAAT
>CAYSDI010000121.1:0-8813 GCA_964429745.1 uncultured Chitinophagales bacterium
GGGTGGCGGCAGAAGCCGTGGCCAGCGGGGCTCCAACCTGCGGATCAAGCTCAAGCTGGACATGCTGGAAATGAGCGAAGGGGCCAGCAAAAAGGTCAAGGTCAAAAAGTACACGGGCTGTGATTCCTGCAACGGCACCGGCGCCAAAGACGGCACGGCGCTCCAGACTTGCGGAACATGCGGCGGACAAGGTATGGTCCGGCAGGTCACCAACACCATTTTGGGGCAGATGCAGACCACGACCACCTGCCCTACCTGCCACGGATCCGGCCAGCAGATCAAAACCAATTGCGCCAAATGCACCGGCACGGGCAGGATCTACGGCGAAGAAACCCTGAGCATTGAAGTCCCGCCGGGCGTCAGCGCGGGCGTGCAGTTGTCCATGGGCGGCAAAGGCAATGCGGGCGAACAGGGCGGTCCTCCAGGCGACTTGTTGATCGCCATCGAAGAGGTACCGCACGAGAACCTGACCCGCGAAGGCAATAATGTCATTTATGAGCTTTACATCTCCATTGCTGATGCCGCATTGGGGACCACCGTTGATGTACCGTCCATCATTGGGGCGGCCCGGATCAAAATTCCTCCAGGCACCCAAGGAGGCAAAATATTCCGCCTAAAGGCCAAAGGCTTTCCAATTCTGAACAGTTACGGCCGCGGCGATCAATTGGTGCATGTAAACATCTACGTACCTAAACGGCTTAGCCCCGAAGAGAAAGCCCTGCTCGAGAAACTGCGCGATTCGCCCAATTTCATGCCGGAGCCCGGCCACAAAGAGCGCGGATTCTTTGAGAAAATGAAGGACTATTTCAATTGAGCAAAACCTGGGGCATTGATTCCGGCGCAACGACGGACAGCACCGGCAGGCGGCGGACGGCAACGGCAGGCGGCGGACGACGGACGGCGTCGGCAGGCGGCAGGCGACAGACAGCACCGGCGTCCAAACGGAGATCCGGATGCGCTCAACGCATGATGACCAAACGCTGGCTGAGCCGGAAATCTATACCTTCGGCAGAAATCAGGTAAACACCATTGGGCTGGTTGCCCAGGTTCACCGAAATGCTTTGGAAACCTCCCTGCAACAGAGTGGCCGGCATAAGTTCCGTTATCATTTGACCTGTCATGCCGTAAAGCCGCAAGCGCAGCCATTCCGCCTCGTTCAGATGCAGTTCCACTTGGGTTTGCGTGTTGGCCGGGTTAGGAGAAAGGGGGTAGAAGGTACCGCGATCAGCATCCACATCAGGTGAACCTGGCGCTTCGTTTAGGTTGTTGCCGTTGACAATATTCTCATCGCCAGGTTCGTAGTATACGTACTGCATGCGGACCAACAGCATTTCATCCGTGCTTTGCTCACCCCAAGTGGTTAAGACGGGCGGATTGCTGGGATTTGCTGGATTGTCTACAGTATTGTCAAAGGTGGCCACACAATACATCGTGCTGCCAGCCGGAATGCGCAGGAGATTCGGGAAGGTATAGGCTCCCTGCCAATTGAAATCCCATTCGTTGATGCGAATGATGGGGATGGTAAAGCCTTCAAGCGTTTGCGCCCAAATGTGGTAGCTCTCGCCCAGGTAATGAGAATGTGGCTGAATGTTGATGAGGCTGATGTCGTCCTCCAAAACTTTTGTGGGCATGAAACTGCTGATCGCACCAGGCAAAATCTGGAAGGAAGGATAGCCATAAGGCAAATCGGAGGGCGAAAAGCCCATGGGTAGTACCTCCCGCTCAACGGGATCTTCTTCTGACTTGAAAAATATGTTGATCGAGCTTTGATCCCATTCCTCCGTAACCACTGGAGCGTAGTGGATCTGGACCAAAAGATTTGCGTTTGCGGGAAGGGTATTTCCGATGCCGGTCGGGTAGGCGATAGCCCCTATGCCCGGCGTGTAACCGGTTAGCGAGCCATCCGTAGCAACGCCAAAATCACCGAAGCTTGGGTATCCGTATCCGGGGCTGAGCGCGTCAAGCGTGGCGCCGTCTCCAGAGGTTTCGTAGGCAATAATAGCGTGGTGAACCACAGAAGAATTTCCAGGCCGGAATTCTACTGCAGCCACATCGCGGGCTTCTGTCAATCCGGTGGGCAGAACAAAAACGCGGTACACATCCGAAAAGTCGCTCGGCAAGGGATAGGCCTCGCTCATGGTGAGCACCAAATCCGGAGTCCCCAATTGTGATCCGGTAGGGAAGGTCGGTGGTTCGGGAACCAGATCCGGATTGCCAAGTGGAGCACCTGCGGCCGCCCAAGCTGATAAGTGGTCAATCTGTTCCTGGGTAAGGTGCTTTTCGCCAACAAAATTGCTGTAGGTGGGGTCGGGCTTCCACGGCGGCATGATGCGCTCTTCTGCCACATAGGCGATCATGGAAGACCAAGACGCTGCTTCCTCATAGGTCATGAGCGAAAACGGACCAATTTCACCGGGTCGATGGCAAGACGTACAGTTGTCGTAAATGATGGGAGCGATCTGATCCGTCCAGGTAGGAGTTTGCGCCCACACAGAGGCTTCTGGAACAACCAAAATCATTCCCAACAAAAAAGGTTTGCAAAAAGCGACAAATCGTTTCACGGAGTAACAACTTTGGGGGCTTCGGGAAGCCCGTGAGCAGGAGTTTCTGCGCTATTGAGAACGGCACCTTGGATGTAACAGCCTACCGCTTCGGTGGATCGCGGTTCGGTCAATTGACCAGCGAGCCAATCGCTGAGTGCCAGGGATAAATCGTGCTCGTTAGCCCGGGAGCGCATTCCGCCCACTTTGTAGTAGCGGTCATCGACACGGCCGCGGTACCAAACAAACCCGTTTGAATCCACCAAAAACACTTCTGGCGTGATCCGGGCCCCCAATTGGTGGGTTAAGACAAATCCGGGGTCATCCTGCATAGAGAAAGGCAGGCTAAAGCGGGTTGCGAATGCTCGCCGCTCCGCTTCGGTGCTGCTTTGGTCGGGAAAGACGCCTACAAATTCAATTCGTTCGGGGGAATAGTGCTCGTACAGTTCCCGGAGGCCGGAAGTATAATACCGGCTGACGACACATTCCGGGTGAAGAAATACGTAAACCGTTGCCGCTTTTGATGCTGGAACCTGACTGTGTACCTCTCCCAAAAAGGCTGCGAAAGCCAATAAATAGGCAGTGCTTGATGAAAAAAGCCGGAGCGTACCCAATTTGTATGGATAAAGGAAACTCATAGATGCGAAAAAAGAAGCATAGATGCTCTGTTGCCAGAACAGTAAAACTCCCTTTAATCCTAAAAACCCTACCAAAATCATGCCACTTTACGCAAAACGTTGATAAATCATCAAGGACAGCGCATTATCTTGAGACGAACAGATTGCTCTATGCGCAATCGCCCTTAGCACTTCAGATAAAACCCCTCGATTCCTCCACCTCCCCAACCACCTTACAATGCTGTTTTATCGCCCCCCCCAAAGGGCTCACCGATGCCAAATCGCCGGCCTCTGCGGCTTCTTGTTGGTCAGCCTGTTAGCCTTCCCTTTTTCCGGATCCCTGCACGCCCAGTTTGCCGCTCCGGTTGACCTGACGACCCCACGCGAGGCCATTCGCGACATCGAAACCGGCGATCTGAACAGCGATGGTCTGGAAGACTTGTTGGTGGTTCAGGATGATGCTTATATTCAAAACAACACAGTATGGTATCCGGGCTTGTCCGGTGGTGGATTTGGCCCGTCACAATTGGTCACTACCTTGTTTCTTAACGAACCGGAACTGGCCGACATTGACGGTGATGGGATTCTGGACGTAACGTTTGCCCAAACCACCGAGAACCGCATCGGTTGGATCCGCAATACCGGGGGCGGTGTCTTTGCTGCGCCAACCCTCATCGCCGATACCCTGCAAGGCGTGCGCAAAGTCACCCCCGCAGATTTAGACGGCGACGGCGACCTGGACCTGGTCTCCATGTCCGATGACCCGGTTTTCATGGATGTCAACAGCAGCATTGTCTGGTATGAAAACGATGGAAGTGGCAATTTTCCTGTCGGGCGGGTAGTGTTTCAAGGTGCAATCCGAGATCCCTTTGATGCCGAAGTTGGCGACCTTGACGGCGACGGCGATGCGGACATCGCTGTTGCCTGCCTGAACAGCGATGACGTCACTTGGTTTCAAAACCTGGGCAGTGCAACATTATGGTCGGGCAAAATTGTCCTGACCCTTGACCTGATTGGTTGCCAAGAGCTCGAACTTGCCGATATAGAAAACGACGGCGATTTGGACATCGTGGTTGCCAGTGTTGGGGTGCAGCGGGCAGCTTGGTTGCGCAACAACGGCAGTGGAACCTTTACGCTGCGGTCGCTGTCATCTTTTGGCCTTTCAACCGTAGACGATGCTACGGATGTACACGTGTTTGATGCCAATGGCGACGGATTTTTGGATGTGGCCGTCGCGCTGGTGGATGAGAATGCTGTAGACTTGTTTTTGTACACCGGTGCCGGCACTTTCACGCCGGCCGTTCGCATAACGGACCGAACGTTTAACGGCACCGCCGTGGAGGCAATGGACGTAGACGGGGACGGTGATTTAGACCTTCTGAGTGGCTCGGCAAACGATGCTAAATTGGCTTGGTACGAGAACTTAGGCAGTGCCTCAGGTACCTTCGGTCCTAACCAGTTCATCAACCAGGCAGCTGCCGGCGTTAGCGCATTGGCAATAGCCGACCTGGATGGCGATGGCGAACTTGACGTTGTTTCGGTGTCCGGGTTGGACCAAAAAGTAGCTTGGTACCCCAATCAGGGCGGACTGAATTTCGGCACACAAACCATTATTGACCAGAACCCGTTCTTTCCGCGAAACCTGGTGGCCGCCGATCTGGACAACGACGGCGATGCGGATTTGGCGGTGATCGGAGACGAGCGGCTGAAACTGTACCGCAACAGCGGCGCTGGAACCTTCAGCATTTCCACCGTTTTCAACGGATTAGATGACGCGCGGGGAATCCGGGCGGCAGACCTGGATGGAGACGGCCTTCCAGACCTGGTGGTGACCTCTTGGTTTGACAGCAAGTTGTCCTGGTTCAGGAATTTTGGCGGTGGAAGTTTTGGCGGGCGCCAGATCATCGCAAGCCCAGGCGGAGCAGACGGCCTGATCGCCGATGACTGGGATGGCGATGGCGATATTGACCTGGCCGTGGGCAACGAGTTTAACGACCAGATTGAATACCATCAAAACCTTGGCGGCGGCAGCTTTGCCCCTGCCGTGGTGTTAGCTAACACCCTCAATGGCTTGTTTGAGTTGGAAAGCCGCGACATGAACGGCGACGGACGCAACGACATCCTGTTCGCAGCTTTTTTCTCCAATGGGGTCGGCTATGTTCCCAACCTTGGCGGGGGAAGTTTTGGTCCAAAAGTGGTCGTCACCACCGCATTGTATGGCCCCTGGTCCATCAACGCCTGGGATCCGGACGGCGATGGCGACAATGAGTTCCTCGTGAGTGTGTACAGCGAGAACCGCACGGTGTCCATTGATAATTTGGGCGGGGGAAGTTTCGGTGCGCGCCGCACCGTCCTGAACGCTTATGAGTACCACCGCGTTGCTCAACCCGCCGACCTTGACGGAGATGGCGACGAAGACCTGATCGTTGGTTTTAAGAATACCGTTACCCTGGTGGAAAACCTGCGCCTTAGCGGGGTGGTGTGTTCGCCTGCCACAGCTCCGACCGGATTAATCGCCAGCATTGCGCCTGCGGGCGTTGCCCTGAGTTGGAATCCGGTTCCCGGCTCGGTGGCCTGCCAAATTCAGGGAAGGCCCGTGGGCGCCCCATCTTTTGCTGCATTGCCCCCTATCCTGGGCACAGAACCTGCTTCGGCCTTTGTGGCTGGTTCCAAATTGACTCCTGGAACCAATTATGAGTGGAAGGTGCGCTGTGCCTGTTCGCTTATGCCGCCGAGCCTGACCCCGTTCTCTGCCCTCGGTTCGTTTTCGGTGCCGTTGTTGCGCAATGGCGAAGAAGCCCTTTTGCTCGGCATTCGACCAAACCCGGCAACGACGCAGGTGCAGTTAACGTATCCCGGCGATGCTTATGGCGAAGGCCTGCTTCGCATCAGCGACCTTCAGGGCAGAATTTTACACAATCAAAGGATTCCGGCATCGGAAGGCCAGCAAAATCTGACCCTGGATGTGGCTGGTTGGCCCGCCGGAATTTACTCCGTGGAGTTACGGCTGCCCACGCAGGTTCTGCACCAGCAATTGGTACTTGCAAGAGAATAAATATTATAAGATTTAAAAACATGTACACTTTTCACGGGGCGAAATTTCCCCTACCCTTGTTTTGGAACCGGAGTGTTTCGGTTGCCCACAAAGCAACGCCAGCAGTTTGGACTGCGTGGGTTCTTGCTGCTTTTGGCATGTTGGCGCTCCCGAATTTGGCGCGCGGACAGGAGCCTATGAACGTGCTGTGGATCCAGGCCGACGATCTGAACGATTACCTCTGGGCGGAAGAAGAACGTACAACGGATGCACCGAATCTGGCTTTGTTGGCGCAATCGGCTACAAGATTTGATGCCTGCTACGTCAATTCGCCACTTTGCTGCCCTTCCAGAGTTTCTTATATGGTTGGAAAAACACCGGCCTGGACCGGCGTAGTAAACAATACGTACGAAAAGTTTTTTCGCAAGCATTTTAGGGGGAAAACGGTTGTTACCATCCCCGAGCATTTCAAAAACAATGGATATTTTACGGTTGGCATCAATAAGATTTACCACAATTTTCAACGCAGCAACTTTGACAATGACTTTGATTTTATGCAGCCCGATCCTCTGCTGCGCTTGGGCAGTTGGAGTCAATTTTTCAAACAACCCGAAGGCAACCTGACACCAATAGACCGCGACTTGCTGGATGGCTTGGGTTATGCCTGGGGCCGACTTCCGGAAGCGGATGAGGCGCTGCTGGCTGATCACCGCGCAGTCAACCGCGCGCTGCAAGTGCTGGAAACGTTTGCCGAAAACCCGTCAGCTTTTGGGAATCAACCCCTGATGCTTACGGTCGGTCTCATTTCGCCCCATGTTCCTCACTTTGCGCCAGCGCGATTTTTCCCAGACGACTACCTGCCTTTTTTACCTGGTGCAACAACGGTCAACTACCAGAGTGCTGCAAATCCGGACGGTTGGCCATTGCCCGATTTTGGTCCCGGGGGAAGTGCCGCCGTGGTCGGACAACTGCCGCTCGCAGCCCAAGCTATGGCGGTTCAAAACGGGCAACACCAGGCTTCGTTTGACCAGTTTGCCTTGGACAATGCCGCGCTGACCGCTTTTAGTCCTGGTGAATTGCGTTTGGCGCGAATGGCCAATGCCAACATGGCCTACCACGCCACCATTCGCTATTTTGATCATGAAGTAGGACGCTTGGTGCAGGCATTGGATTCACTCGGGCTGGCTGATAACACGCTCATTGTGCTTCATTCTGACCACGGGTTTAGCATGGGCGAGCGCGGTCACTGGGCCAAAAATTCGCTGTGGGAAACGGACCTCCGTGTTCCGCTGATTATCTATGACCCCAGACAACCAGCAGGGCAACGGCTCGCAGATCCGGTAAGCCTGCTTGATCTTTTTCCCACCCTTTGTGCGTTAACGGGATTGCCGCAACCGGCAGTGGCTGGGGACATCAACTACCTGGATGGCCAATCGCTGGTGCCGCTGATGAACGGCGCTGGCGTGTCCCGGCCCGTGGTTTCGGAGATCAACTTAAACGGAGATCCCCGTCTGGGATGCAGCGTGTCGCGTTCGGTTATCACGGATGATTGGCATTACATGGAACTAGCCTGGGAGGCTTCCGGCACCTGCATTGAGGATAGTATTTCTAATGTGCCGCTCCTGTACCACTTGCAAACGGATCGTCTGGAGTGGTTTAATGTAGCGGATGATCCGGTCAATGGACCCGTCTTGAACTACCTGAAAGGGTTGCTGCAAGAGGGCTCGGGTGCGCCCGTTCCGGAATATACCTTGCAGTTGATAAGTCCAGTAGCCCATTCGGTAGCCGCAGACAGTGTGCTGAACCTGCGGACATTGGTTCGCAATGCAGCCGGGGATACCCTTGTGGCCCTTCCCCCGAATACGAAGATTCGCTGGCAGGTGCAGGTGCAGAATAGCCTATTCCAATACAAAGGGGATTCTCTGCGTTTGGAATTGGATGACTTGCCTGCTGCGCTGTTGGCGGAAGCCGACTGGATTCGGATTGACGCCTACTTGTGGAACATCGTTACTGGGCGCGTGCTCAGTTTGGATGGACAAATCTTTCCCTTGCTCCATACCCGAACTTCAGCGGCATCTCCCGACACTGAAGCGCAATCTGCAACCGCCCCCTGCGCGATTCCCGAAGACCAGCGGGGCAAATTTTACGACGTTTACGGCCGGCTGGTAACCGATCCAAGGCCCATGCAACTGTATTTGGACGCTTGCGGAAACAAACGCATGCTCCTGCACTGAAGCATCGGGTTGCAGGGTTTCTGAACCGCGCGCAATTTTTAACGGAGAGCTGGCCTGAATGTGGTTTCCTGGCTTGCTGGAATTCTGTGGCTGAACTTAGTTGCCCGGATAAAGTTTTGTGCCAGGAATTTGTAGTTTTGTGCGAGCAAAAAATATTTAACATGCGCATGTTATTGTGTGCCAGAATTTCATCGTCCAAGGTATCGCCTAGTGTTTGGAATAGACCAGGGTTGGTTCTCCGCCTCCAAAGGCCAGCTTTTTGGACGGCCTGGGGTTTTGCTGCCGTATGCTTGTTGGCGTTTCCGCAATTCGCGCGTGGACAGGAGCCTATGAACGTGCTGTGGATAGTAGCCGATGACTTAAACGACTACCTCTGGGCTGAAGAAGA
>CAYSDI010000122.1:0-1158 GCA_964429745.1 uncultured Chitinophagales bacterium
GCGCAACAGCCAACCTTCGCCCAAGCCCAGCCCACCCCTCCCTCCGACACCGCCAGCCTTAGCGGCTTCAACCGTTTTTTCATCCCTGCCGATCAACCGCAGACAGGCCGCATTATCGGGGTCAGCGGCACCATCGCCGGGCTCTACGCCGGAGCTTCGGTGGCACTCTACAACTACTGGTACCGCGACTACGAGCTGGGGCGCTTCCGCATGTTCAACGACAACGCGGAATGGTTGCAGATGGACAAGGGCGGCCACGTGCTCAGTGCGTACTACGAAACCAATTGGGCTTATGGTCTTTTCAACTGGGCAGGCATGCCCAAAGGCAAAGCCATCGCCTATGCTGGCATGACCAGCACGGTCATTCAACTCACCATCGAGGTCTTTGATGGTTTTTCGGAGGAATGGGGCTTCTCCGGTGGCGACATTTTGGCCAACACAGCCGGTACCGCGCTGTCCATGGGCCAACAGGCACTCTGGGACGAGCAGCGCATGCAGCTCAAGTTTTCGTTTTACCCCGTCGACTACGATGGCATTGGCGATCCGCAACTGGTGGCCCGATCCGAGGAACTGTTCGGAACGGCGTTCGCAGAAACGCTGCTCAAAGACTACAATGGTCTCACCTATTGGTTGAGCGTGAATCCAGCGAGCTTTTCGCCTGGCTTACAGAAGGCCCGCTGGTGGCCCGACTGGCTCAACGTGGCATTGGGATACGGCGCAGAAGGGCTATACGGCGGCTTTGACAACCATTGGTGCGCTGACGCCGGCCTCAAGCCGGAGCAGTGCCCGGAGGCCCAGTTGATTACCCGTTACGACGTGCCGCGCCAACGGCAGTACTTCCTCTCGCTTGACGTAGACCTGACCCGCATCGAGACGCAAAAGCCCTTCCTCCGTACCCTTTTTGGGGTCATCAGCGTGATCAAGGTGCCTGCTCCGGCACTGGAATACCGTTCTGGCCAGGGCTTTAAGGGGCATTGGATTTATTTCTGATGGATTAGGTTGTTTTTTTTCTAATGCTCGTCATTGGGCTATCGCGGCATTCGGCGTATTTTGACGGCATCCATTTCGCGGCGCTTAGTTTTAGACGCTTGGTTTAACGCTTAGTTTTAGACGCTTGGTTTAACGCTTGGTTTTAGACGCTTGATCAACTAAAGGGTT
>CAYSDI010000122.1:1258-8557 GCA_964429745.1 uncultured Chitinophagales bacterium
GTTTTAGACGCTTGGTTTAACGCTTGGTTTTAGACGCTTGATCAACTAAAGGGTTTTTAGGAGTACCCCAAAGCGTCCGCGAAAAGTCGTTACTACTTATCCTACGTGACCCGTGAGCGAAAAGCTAAAGATACTTACCGATAAAATATACGAAGAGGGTGTGTTTAAGGCCCGTGAAGAGTCTGAAAAGATGCTTCGCCATGCCGAGGAAGAAGCCACCCGGATTCGCGAAGAGGCAGAGCGCGAGCGAATCCTGATCCTGGGACAGGCCCGCGCGCAAGCGGATGCTCAGCAGCGCAAAACCGAAGCCGAACTTCGCATGGCGGCCAGAAAAGCCATCGCCCAAGTGCAGGAACACCTCAAAGATTTAATCGTTGAAAAGGCCCTTACCGCTCCGCTGTCTAAAGGGCTGGACGATCCTGAAATCCTGGCTCGCGCCATGGAAGCTTGCGCCGGAGCTTTAGAGCGGCATGCAAACGGCACCTGGACCATTGCGCTGGCATCGGAACAAATGGACCCCATCAAAGCGGCGCTGGAGGCCGGCAAACACCGCGCCCTGGCCGGCCATTTGGTGCTGGCTAGCTCAGGCGGAACAACCAGCGGTTTTGAAGTCTTTCCCGAAGGCGAAGGCTACAGCATCCGCTTTGACCAGCACTTTTTTACTACCTTTTTCTCCGAGTTCCTGAGCGTGGAAACCCGTGCGTGGTTAGCGTCGCCGTCAGCTACTCAAGCGCCTCCGGCACCACCATCGCCACCATCGCCACCATCGCCACCATCGCCGCCAGCGCCGCCGCCGCCGCATTCGCCTCCAGCGCCATGAAGTACTACGGATTAATCAGCGGGTTGCCAGTTCCCAAACCAGGCCAGAAGCTGACGGTCGGCATTCCCGAACTGCGTTCGCAGGTGGAGCCTTATCTGCAAGATGACCATCTCAAGGCATTCCGACATTTTTTCTACCGCATTGATTTGGCCAACCTGGAGGCGATGATGCTGCAAAACGACCTTTTCAAAGCGGGTGGAAATTTAGATCAGGAGCACCTGCGCCGCATCTGGCAGCGCGAAGCTGGGGCAACCTGGCCCTTGGCCGATCCCGATGAAGAGCAAACAGGGCAAACGCCGGTCGAAAGGCTTCACGGTTACTGGCAACACTATTACGAGCAACTTATCGCCTTCGACCCCGATCAATTGCAGCGCTTGTTTTCCTATGAAATCTCCCTGAAGAACTTCACGGCCGGCTACCTGCGCGCCGTGCTCGGCGAAGAAGACGAGCCGCTTTACCTCGAAGGCGGGCGTTTTGATCGTTTCGCTTACAACAAATTGCAGGTTGCAGACATCCAGGCGGAGCACCCGGCCATGGCCGCTACGCTGACCAGCCTGACCCTGCCCGATCCCGAACAGCGGGAGCGCAGCCTGACCGAAACCAAGTGGCGCTACTACGACCACGTGGTGTTTTTTGATCCGTTCGGGTTGCAGGGGCTGTTTGCCATGATGCTCCGCTACCTGGACATGGCGGCCTGGCAGGAGCGCGATGCCAGGCAAGGCGAGCAGCACCTCGCTGCGTTCCATGAGCAACTCCGCCAGCGCACCGAATCATCCTTCACCGTTTCTACCCTCGCATGAACAACTCCTCCACCGGCCTTGTGCGCGGCATTATCGCCAACTTGTTGATGGTGGAATTCAGCGGCCCTGTGGCGCAGAACGAAATCTGCTACGTTGAACACCAGGGCCTCTCCCTCATGGGCGAAGTCATCAAAATCAGCGACCGCATCGCTTATGTGCAGGTCTTTGACAGCACGCGGGGCATCCAGGGCGGCACCCAGGTTCGTTTCAACGGCAACATGCTGGAGGTGGAATTGGGTCCCGGTATCCTGTCGCGAAAGTACGACGGCCTGCAAAACGACCTCGATGCGCTGGAAGGCATTTTTCTGGAACGCGGCGTACGTTCCAGGGCGCTCGATCCGGATGCCCGCTGGGACTTTGAACCGCTGGCCAAACCTGGAGATCGCGTTCGCGCCGGTGACTGGCTCGGGCAGGTGGCCGAGAACCATCAGCCGCACAAAATCATGGTGCCCTTTCGCCTCAAAGGTTTTTATACGGTGGAAACGCTTGCGGCTCCGGGCAACTTTCGCGCCGCCGATGAAATGGCCGTGCTCCTCGACGACCGCGGACAGCGCCATTCGGTGACCATGATCCAGCGCTGGCCGGTCAAATTGTCGCTCAACTTATACCGCGATAAACCGCGGCCGCACAAACTGCTGGAAACTGGTTTGCGCACCATGGACACCCTGCACCCGATGCTGGAAGGGGGCGTGGGCTTTGTGCCGGGCCCGTTTGGGAGTGGAAAAACAGTGTTGCAGCATGCTATTTCGCGGCAGGCCGCCGCCGACGTGGTTATTGTTGCCGCCTGCGGAGAACGCGCCAACGAAGTGGTCGAAATATTTACCGAGTTCCCGGAACTGGACGACCCGCACACCGGCCGAAAACTCATGGAGCGCACAGTCATCATTGCCAATACATCCAACATGCCGGTGGCGGCCCGCGAGGCATCGGTGTACACAGCCATGGCCATCGGCGAGTACTACCGCCAGATGGGCTTGCGTGTGCTCTTGTTGGCCGACTCCACCAGCCGCTGGGCACAGGCCCTGCGCGAGATGAGCAACCGCCTCGAGGACCTTCCCGGTCCGGACGCTTTTCCGATGGACTTGAGCGCCATCATCAGCGGCTTTTACGCCAGGGCAGGCATCATCACACTCCACAACGGGCAACAGGGATCCATCACGTTTATCGGCACAGTTTCGCCGGCAGGTGGCAATCTGAAGGAGCCGGTCACGGAAAGCACCAAAAAGGCAACCCGCTGCTTTTACGCGCTGTCGCAGAAACGCGCGGACGGCAAACGCTACCCGGCCGTAGACCCCATCATGAGCTATTCCAAATATTTGGAGTACCCTGAATTTGCCTCGTACGTGGCGGAACACATTCATCCGAATTTTATTGAATTTGCCCGTACCATAAAGAATATTCTGTTGCGCGGCAGTGAGGCCAGCGACCAGATCAACATTTTGGGTGACGACGGGGTGCCACTTGACTACCACATCCGGTTGTGGCGCTCGGAATTGATTGATTTTAGCATCCTGCAACAAGATGCCTTTGATGCCGTGGATGCCATGACGCCCATCGCCCGCCAAATGGAAATGGTGGAGCTGGTGCTGGACATCTGCGACCGCGATTTTCCTTTCGAACACTTTGAGGCGGTGAGCCGCTTTTACAAAAAGCTCATCAACACGCTCAAACAAATGAACTATTCCCCTTTTAATTCGGAGGCCTACCAGCAGTACCGCCAGCAGACCGAAGAAATGGTGCGGGAGCAAACCCTGGCCTTGCAGCCAACTTGATATGGACGTCAGAAAACACTATTCCCGCATCAAGAACATAACCAAAGCTACGTGCACGGTGCTAGCAGACGGAGTGGGCAACGAAGAGCTCGCGCTGGTTGGCGACCGCCTGGCGCAGGTGGTAAAAATTGTGGGTCAGGACGTAACGCTGCAAGTTTTCGGGGGAACGGAGGGCATCTTTACCAACACCGCCACCACGTTTCTCGGGCAGTTTCCCTCCTTGCGTGTGGGAGAGGACCTGGCCGGCCGATTCTTCAATGCGTATGGCGAGCCGATTGACAACGGTCCGTCGCTGACCGGGCCGCTGCGCGAGATCGGAGGTCCGACGGTGAACCCGGTGCGGCGCCTCCAACCGTTTCAGCTCATCGCGACAGGCATCGCGGGCATTGACCTGAACAATACCTTGGTGGCTGGACAGAAGATACCCTTCTTTGCTGACGCCGACCAGCCCTACAATGAAGTCATGGCTTTGGTGGCCCTTCGCGCAAAGACCGACAAGATCATCTTGGGCGGCATGGGGTTAACTAATGATGATTACCTCTATTTCAAGCAACTTTTTGAGGGCGAAGGGGTGCTGGACAAAATCATCTGTTTCATCAACACCACCAGCGATGCGCCAGTGCAACGCCTGCTGATTCCCGACATGGCGCTCACGGCGGCGGAGTATTTCGCGGTAGAGCATCAGCAAAGTGTGTTGGTCCTGCTCACCGACATGACGTTGTTCGCTGATGCTCTGAGTATTGTCAGCAACCGGATGGACCAGATTCCTTCAAAAGACAGCATGCCCGGCTCGCTGTACAGCGACCTTGCCCGCATTTATGAAAAGGCCGTACAGTTTCCCGATGGTGGCTCCATAACTATTATTGCGGTTACCACACTTTCCGAAGGCGACATAACGCATGCTATCCCTGACAACACAGGATACATTACGGAAGGGCAGTTGTTTCTGCGCAAGGATAGTGAGGTAGGAAAAGTTATTGTGGACCCCTTCCGCAGTTTAAGTCGCCTAAAGCAATTAGTTATTGGAAAAAAAACCCGCGAAGATCATCCGCAGGTCATGAATGCCGCCGTGCGCCTTTACGCGGACGCGGCCAACGCCCGCACCAAATTGGACAACGGCTTTGACCTGACCGATTACGACGAGCGAACCTTGCGTTTTGCCCGGGCTTATTCCACCTTGATTTTGAGCGTTGACGTGAACCTGGACATGGAAGCCATGCTGACCCAAACCTGGGACTTGTTTTCCGAACATTTTTCGCGAGAAGAACTCGGCATTAAAGCACAGTTCCTGGACCGCTTTTATCACCCGCCTGTTTCCTGATGCCGTTTACCTTTCAATACAACAAGACGTCGCAGCACCAGTTGGGCAAGCAACTGAAGATGCGGCATGCGGCTTTGCCAGTCTTGAAGAACAAGGAGAGTGCATTGCGGGTTGAAGTAGCCCGGTACCGGGTTCAGTGGGTTGAGCTCCAGGGCGCGAGCCAGGCGCTTGGGGAACAAGCGACGAGCCTGCACGCAGTCTTGGGCCCCTTCCCCATGAGCTTGGTTGTGCCGGGTAAGCCCGTTTTGAGCCGGCGCAAAATTGCCGGGGTGGTGATTCCGGTCTTTGAAGAGTTGACCCTTGAACGCAAGCCGGCCCTGCTGCACAGCATGCCGCCTACGCAAGGCGATGTGGTGTTGTTTTTGCGCAATTGGGCGCGCGTGCTGACGCAAGAGCAGACGGCGGCGAAACAGGTAGCTATTCTGGAGCGCGAACGCAAGCGCACCACCCAAAAGGTGAACTTATACGAGAAGGTACAGATTCCGCAGATGGAAGAAGCGCTCAAGAAAATCAAGCGCTTTTTGGAAGACGAACAGAACCTGGCCAAGTCGGCGCAAAAAATGGTGAAAGCCCGCAAGGAGAGCGCATGATAACGCCCATGGTCAAATACCAGTTTTTGGTCTACTACCGCGAGACGGAAGACCTGCTGGCTTTGCTCAAGCGCTCCGGTGTGCTGCACATTAAGCGCATGAAGCGCGAAGTGGACGAAGCTGCGCTGTCGGTGCGCCGCGAGTGGCTTTCGCTGCGGGCCCTACAGCAACACGTTGAGCGGGTGTTGCCCGAACGGGAAATCGAAGATTCCGCTATTCTTGATGCGTTCCGGCTGGAAGAATTGCCTGCGCTGCTCCAGGAATTGGACGATTTGGACCGCGATCTTCGCCGGCTTGTGGAAGACCGATTTCACTACCGCTTTTTTGGCACTTACGATGCCGACAAGATGACGGCCCTTAAGGCACGAGGACTGTACTTGCATCTGTTCAGTGTCGGCTTGGGAAAAATTCAGGCTGCCTGGAGCCAGGATTACGCGTTAGAGCCCCTGTTTGAAACGGGTCGAAAGAGCTTTTTTGTTGTGGTCAGCGATTTGGCGATTCCACCAGCCATCAAGGCACAGCAAGAGGCGTTTCCTGCGCGGTCACTTAACGAGTTAGACCTGGAAATCCAAAGCATGGAGGATCGGCGCAGGATCATTCGCCAGACTATGTTCGCGTTGCAAGACAACATTCGGCGGCATTTGGCGGCCGAAATGGCCCGCCTTCAAGACAGTTTGCAGGACGGGAGTGCGCGGGCGCAGATGCTGCATTTGGGCGCTGGGAAAGTGGTAGCGTTGCAAGGGTTTCTTCCGGAAGACCAACAAGCGCACTTGGACACGGCCTTGGCGACCTCCGATGTATTTTACGTGAAGTCGCGGCCTGTACCGTCGGATGCACCGCCCATTTTGCTGCGCAACCCAGCCACGGCCAGCCTTTTTGAACCCATCGCGCGTTTGTTTGACCTGCCGCGCTATGCCGAGTTGGATCTGACGCCTTTTTTCACGCCGTTCTTCCTGTTGTTTTTCGGGCTCTGCCTCGGCGACGCCGGCTACGGCCTGCTCGTGCTCGTGGTGCTTCTGGCGTTGCGCCGCAAGGTTCCATTGGAGTATCGACCCCTTTGGAAACTGGCTTTGGTGTTAGAAGGCGCGGCTGTCGTGATGGGGGCGCTGAGCGGCACCTTTTTCGGCATCAACCTTCTGGAGGTCTCCGTGCCCTGGTTGCGGCCAGTGCAAAATTATATGTTTAATTCTGACCAACTGTTCAACCTTGCGCTCGGGCTTGGCGCCGTGCAAATTTTATTCGGCCTGATCTTGCGTGCCTGGAACCAAAAGAAACAATATGGTATGGTTTACGCGCTCTCGCCCATTGGCTGGATCGCTTTGCTTGCCGGCCTTGGCGGTGGAGCAGGTTTTGGTTTCTCGCCGGTGTTTCTGGTTTTGTGTGGGCTTGGTGTAGGGTTGGTGCTGTTCTTCAGTGACCCTGCGGCCGGGCTCCTTGGCCGTCTGGGGAAGGGCTTATGGGACCTCTACGGCATCACCGGTTACTTCGGCGACCTGCTCTCTTACATCCGCCTCTTTGCCCTGGGTTTAGCCGGCTCCATCCTGGGATTTGTGGTTAACGACATCTCCCTTTCTATCCTGGGCAGCCATGCTATTCTAGGTCCGATTTTCTTCGTGGTCATGCTGCTGATTGGCCATAGCCTTAACATTTTAATTGCCAGCTTAGGCGCCTTCGTGCATCCCATGCGCCTCACCTTCGTGGAATTCTACAAAAACGCCGGATTCCAGGGCGGCGGCGAGCCTTATCAGCCCCTCCAGGAACTCGTTCAGGCTGCTGAGAACCATCCTTCGATCCGCCCGGCCCAGCCTTCGGTCATGCCCTCGAGCATTCCTTCGGCCCAGCCATCGGTCATGCCTTCGAGCATTCCTTCGGCCCAGCCATCGGCCATCCAGCCGTCCAATACTTCGCCCCATCCTTCGCCCATCCCTCCGTCCATCCCTCCGTCCATCCCTCCGTCCATCCCTTCGCCCATCCCTCCGTCCATCCCTCCGTCCAT
>CAYSDI010000123.1:0-8319 GCA_964429745.1 uncultured Chitinophagales bacterium
GTATTGCCATTTGCCAAATTCAATAGTTTATACGATGCTTACCGCCGACTCGTAGTTTTATCGTGTTTCTGTTAAACCGATTCTAATTGCCGCCCATGTTGGGTTCTTCCGTTTTGTTAAAATTTGTAGGATACGTTGGAGCAAATCGGTTGAAGTTGACAGTATCGTGTTCATTTTCCTTCCAATAATGTGAGCCCCAATCATCGGCTGCCATAAAGCAGGAACTACTTCATTGTATTGTTCAAATGCGGGTTCAGAAAACTAATGCAACACTAAGTTCTAACTTAGTGTACACACACGACAGCCGGATAAGCCTTTCTGAGCGGGTGAACATCCAAATTTTCCTCCCCTACCCCCCCGCCATATCCACCTCCACCCAAAGCACCGAATTGTCGGTTCCGTGCTCGTTCTCTTCCCATAGCGGATTGTCAGGGTCAACGATCCAATTCCCGTCTACGACGAATTTGTACCGGTGCTTGCCGGGTCGCAGTGCCACGTCCATGTACCAGCCGGATTCGTCGCGGGCCATGGTGAAACCGGTTTCGGACCAGTTGTTGAAGGTGCCACTGACTTGCACCTGTTTGGCGTCCAGGTTGCCGTTAAGGCGGAAGCGGTGATCGGGTTCTACTACCAGTACGCTGTTAACTAATTCGCCGCTGCCATCGCGGTGGGGGTTGCCAGGATCAACGGTCCAGGAGCCATCCACGATTAGCTTGTATTGGTAATTGCCCGCGGGGATAACATAAGATGTGAACCAGCCGCCTTCGGTGCGCTCCATAAGCAATTCGCGCCCGTCCCAGTCGTTGAAGGTGCCGGCTAAAAACACGGATTTCGCGTTCTCAAAGCCTTTTAAAAAGAGCTTTACGGGGGCGCCGATAGAAAGGACGCTGTTGTTGTTGCCGGTTCCATCAGCCCGAGTGTACGAGTTGTTCGGGTCCAGCAGCCAATCTTTATCTGCTTTAAATTTATAGGTGTGCTGCCCATCCCTCACGTACATTTCCAGCACCCAGCCGCCGAGCCAACGCTCCATGGCCAGCTCCTTCTCGTCCCAGCTGTTGAACGAACCGGTCACGAACACTTTTTTTGCGTTCAAATGCTTGGGCAGGTAAAAGCGGACGTTGGTGCGGAAGTAAACGGAGTTGAAGCCGTTGTGACCGTCTGCCTCTGCGAGCTCGTTGTTCTCGTCGTTAATCCAATGGCCGTCAATGATGAATTTGTACAGGTGTTTTCCGGGCGAAAGGTTCACGGTGGCTACCCAGCCACTGTCCGTTTTGGCCAGCGCTTGTCCGTTGGTGTTCCAACCGTTAAAGTTGCCGGAGAGCAGAACTTGCCGGGCATCGAGATGGTCGGGCACGTAGAATTGGGTTTGCCCGTTGGTTAGCGTGGTAATGGTAGGTCGCTTGAAGCGGTTGACGCCGTAGTCAGCTTCGGGATAGAATGTGAGATCCAGGCCTCCAGGAACGCCCAGCCACCCTTCATCCAGCATAAAAATCTTTGAATGGATTTTGCTCATGCCTTCCGAAAACTTTTGCATGGTTTTCTGGAATTCAAACAGCTTGTGGGTGACTCGAACCAGTTCCCAACCTTCCGCACCGATCAGCGATCGCTGGCCGGATTGCCAAAAACTGTCGAGCGATTCTACGCTGGTGAAGCCCAGGTCACGCAAAAGGCTGTCCTGCAGTTCGCGGGCAACCTGGCGGCTGATCTCCATCTTAACGCCCTGTTCCGTGAACTCCAGGTGCGTGGCCTCACCCGAATCAAGCGGCACAATGTACGCCCGCCCTTCCACCGGCATAAAAACCGATAGCAAAACGACCAACAGGAAGGGAATCAGGCGATTCATAGAAGCGATAACCTTGGTTTATGGACTACTTGGTTCAAGAAAGGTGTACCACCACAATTCTTTGCGAATGAAATTGAGGCGAACAATGCCCTGATCAAAGAAGGGGTAGCCCAGCATGCCGTCAAGGCCCCCGGCGGCGCTGGATTTTTTCATGGCGTCCAAATTGGCCACAATAGTTTTACCTCCTATGAAGGTACGGCCTCCAACGCTGTATTCAGACAGGGTGCCCGCCAATACTTCTGCCGAACCCCCGGCGGCGCCGTGCACCATGACGCGCTGTTCAACCGAGAGGGCTTGCAGCACCTTGCGGCTTAAGGTATAGTCCAGGACGTTTACTTCCGCGCCAGAGTCGAGCGCGAACTGCAGCGGTTTGGCGGCAATGATCACCTCCAGCACCAAGGTATTGTCCATGAGGATTACCGGTATCTTGAAGGCGGGTTCACGCAAGTCCAGTTCGTTTTTGGCCATCCGCTCCCCGGTTTCGTCCAGCCGGTGCAGGTACAGCACATCGCGCAGCACATCCACAGTTACGCCGAGCTTCAAGAAGAGTTCAACCCCCAAAAGACCCAGAATTTGCACCCCACGACGGTTCTCAATCTCGCCTAAATCAGCCACATCGGCATCGATGTTTTCGTAATACAAGTCAAGGATCTCCAACCGTGGAAGTTGCGTTTGGTACACCGCAGCGGCTTGTCCGGACAGGTCAGATGCCGTTGCCCCGTAAACCCGCTCGTAATTCCGGAAATAGGTTCGGTTCAGCACCAGGTACGGCGCCCCGAAATCGAGGATGAAGTTGCCTTCCAGGTCGCCGGCCTTGGCTTCAACCAGGAGCAGGTTGCCGGCGCGTTTCAGCGGAATGGTCAGGCTGGTCCATTCCCCTTTTGGCTCGGGTTTGGTCCGGTAGCGGCGGGCCATGGCTATAAGATCCATCGTGGCGGAGTACGAGGCCACGGTAGGTGAGTCTGTCGGGGGAAGGGCTTCCGTGCCTTGTGGCAACGTTACCTGGGTAGAAAACGACAGTGCGGGTTGCGCCGTCAACGATCCGGCCAGAAAAACCAGCAGCAGCAATCCCCACCTTAGGCTTATGCTCAGGTACCTGTGTGGAACCTGAGTGCGCTGTATTGGGGTGGCCGTGTTCACGGCCGCAACGCTCTGGTTCCCGGGAGCGTCTGTTCCTCAGGGTCATACGCATAGAGAATCGGGCAACTAACTACTTTGTTGCCGTCTCTGATTTGGGCAAAATAAATGCCCTTGCGCAGCGTCGTAAGGTTAAAGAGAAATTCACCTGCCCGGTCAATTTCGCGCTCATAGACGCGCTTGCCCTCCACGTTGATGATAATGAGCTGAACGGTGTCGGTAAAAGCTCCTTCAACCACCAAACGGAAACGGCCGGCATTGGGGTTTGGATACACCTGGATTTTGTACTCAGCCACCGAGACACCGGGCAAATCAGGGCCCCCGACTTGTTGCTTGGGAGACCACTCCGCCGCCAACAAACCGTACGCAGCCCCATTCATGAGGGCCAGCAAGAGCAAGAAACGGCAGGAGAACAAGTTTTTCATCCGCTTAAACCAGGTCTAAGGTAGAACGGGAAATGGCCACCTTCAAAAAAACAAAGCCTAAACTCTGTTAAATTGAGTTAAACCACCATAATTAGGGAACTGAAGCTGAGGAATGTGAGCCCGCAGATCTGTTTCCCATGCTAAGACTCTTTAGCCCCTTAAAAGGTTACAAGTTGGATGGATAGCTCAACTTTTATGCACTTCAATATACGCCATACACAAATCAACCGTAGCCTGAATGCCCTCTACATGCGTGCGCTCCACCCCATGCGAAGCCGCCACGCCAGGGCCGATCAGGCCCACGCGATAGTCGTGCCCGGCGCGAAGGGCGGCGGAGCCATCGGATCCGTAGTAAGGGTAGATGTCCAGCTTAAAGGGAATGGCAGCTGCTTCGGCCAGCGCCACCAACTTTTGACGCATGCCGTAGTCGTAGGGGCCGCTGCTGTCTTTGGCGCAGATGGAGCAAGCTCGCTCGTCGCCGGCAACATTGTCGCCGACTACGCCCATGTCAATGACCAACAGTTCTTCGGTACTGGTGGGATATCCCCCCGCCCCCCCGTGCCCTACCTCTTCGTAATTGCTGAAGTACAGCGATACGGGCGGACGCAGCCCTGATTCCGCCACGCGACGCGCAACTTCGAACTGCACGAAGCAACCGGCCTTGTTGTCCAGAAACCGAGACTTGATAAAGCCGTTGGGCAGTTCGCGGTAGCGCGGGTCCAGGCACACGATGTCGCCGATGCGGATGCCCAGCGCTTCGGTGTCTTCCTTCTTGCTCACTTTTTCGTCCAGCCTGACATACACCGACTCCAACGTGCGCTCGGCCTTACTCACCTCGCGGTTCACGTGCACCGACGGGTTGCGCAGCAACAGCGTGCCTTCGTACACGCGATCGTCTAACGTGCGAATGCGGCAGTACTCGCCTTCGGCCATGTTCAGCGACAATCCGCCCAGCGTGGAAATGCTTAAGTGCCCGGACGGCAAAATGCCGCTGACGATGGCGCCGAGTGTGTCCATATGTCCTGCTATGGCAAGGGTGGGGTTGTCGCCCAGTGCGCAAACCACGGCGCCTTTGCGGGTAAACTCAGGGTTCCAACCATAGCCGCGCAGTAGGTCAGCGCAGTAGCGTGAAGCCTGCTCGGTGTAGCCGCTGGGGGAATCAATAGCAATGAGTTCGCGGAGCTGGGTGAGTTCCATATATTTTGTTATGGCGGGAGGACCGGGTGGACGGAACGAGGATAGTAGACAGTAAAACAGTCAGCTAATTCTGCTTCTTCCTACTCCTCCCTAAACCACTCCGAATATTTTAAATAGTTCGCAGCAATCCGTTGATTCTGATCTTTAAAAGTGGCCGGGTCCAATTGCTTGACTTTGCGCGCCGGCACGCCGGCGTAAATAGCCCCGGCTTCTACCACGGTGTTTTCAAGCACCACGGCGCCGGCCGCAATCAGCGCACCGGAATGCACCACCGCGTGGTCCATGACGATGGCGCCCATGCCCACCAGCACGTCGTCGTGCAGGGTGCAGCCGTGCACAATGGCTCTGTGGCCGATGCTGACGCGGTTGCCGATGGTGGTCGGGGCTTTTTGGTACGTGCAGTGAATGACGGCACCGTCCTGGACGTTTACGGCGTCGCCCATGCGGATCCAATGCACGTCGCCGCGCACCACGGCGGTGAACCAGACGCTGCAATCGCGGCCCATGATGACATCGCCCACGATGGTGGCGTTCGGAGCCAAAAAGCAATTTTCGCCAAACTGCGGCAGCACACCATTGACCGGAAGAATCAGTGCCATGTAAGGAGTTATCGGTTGCGTCCGTACTCTTCGTGGCTGCTGACCCAGTCGGAAGAGCTGATGGCTGAGGCGAGCGAAATCTCGCCGGCCAGCACGGTGCCCGCCACGATTTCCGCAAATTTTCGAACCCGATCACGGCCGTAACAGTCCATGATTTCCAGGCACTCGCGTTGCGTAGGCAGGCCCGTTCCCCCGCCAAAAGTGGCCACAATCAGCGAAGGGATAGTGATGGAAATGTACAGGTCGCCTTCTTTGGTGAGCTCGGTGTAGGCAATGCCCGCGGAGCTTTCCGATACGTTGGCCACGTCCTGCCCGGTGGCGATGAAAATGGCGGTAATGGCATTGGCCGAATGCGCGCCGTTGTTGTTGGCCCCCGAGAGCATCGCGCCCACATTGCTGACCTGCGAATGGTACGACAGGTCTTCCGGCGTCACGCGCATGTACTGCTCCAACACCTCGCGCTTCAGCACGGCTTCGGCCGTAACGCGCTTGCCGCGCGTGCGCATGATGTTCACCTGCGAGGCCTTCTTGTCGGTGGCCAAATTGGACTCCAAAAAGAAGTGGATGATTTTGTTGTCTTTGTAATTATCAAGAATCCAGGAGCTTGCGGCAAAGGTGGCGCGGCCCACCATGTTTTGGCCTGCGGCATCTCCGGTGGAATAGTTGAATCGCAGGTAGGCGAATTTGTTGCTCAGGTACGGGTCGATGTACTGCAAACGGCCAATGCGCGTGGTGCTTTCCGCTTCTTCGGCAATTTGGGCGAAATGGTCTTTGACCCAATCCACGAAGTCGCGGGCACCCCTGGCGTCGTCGAAAATGAAGACCGGCGCGCGCTGCATCGCATCTCGCACAATGGTGGTTTTGACCCCGCCGCAGGCGTTGAGAACCTTGATGCCGCGGTTGTAGCTGGCCACCAGCGTTCCCTCAGAGGTGCACATGGGCACGATAAAATCTCCGATGGCGTACTCGCCGTTGACGCGCAACGGTCCGGCAATGCCAAGCGGAATTTGCGCCACACCCGTGAAATGTTCGCAGTTGCCCTGCGTCAGATGCGGGTCAAACGAATATTGCTTGATGTGTTCCAGTTTGCGGCCGGCGTATTGCTCCACAAAAGCTTGCCGCGTCTGGATGGCCTCGGGGCTGTAATCGTCCTCGTTGTTGCGGGGAATTTTGGTGCGGTCTATCTGCTCAATCGACAAGCCGTCCGTGACCGAAAAGGTCATGGTTCCAAACCCTTTGGTATGGAACGAAATGCCAATCTCGTGGCGGCCTTCCGGCAATACACCAATCTTGCATTCCACGTCAAAGGTGCCTTTGAGCGGAAAAGCGACCGGATTTTGCTCGCTGATGCTCGAAGCCGCCATGCTTTCGCCCGTACCAAGGTGGAGCGTGATGTTCTCAGGCGATACGTGCTGTCCCTGAATCAAAATGTAATCGATGCCGGACAGCGACGTGTCCTGCAAACGGTTTTTGATGGAGAAGCGCACGCCTCCGTTGACGTTGCGAAGGCTGTTGTTGGTGTAGAGCTGCCGAAGCAGCATGGATGGGATTAGCATAGTATTCATTGAGCGAAGTGCGTGGAGAATCTTTGCACGAGTGACGAAGTGCTCCGCCTGGGGTCGGTCTCTGAACGGCGTCAGAACTGCAACGGCAGGCAAAGTGTTCAAATATACCAAGGTGCGCCGGATACAAGCCGCGGGGCGGTAATTTTCCGGTCGCTGTTAACAATCTGTCTATGCTGCCCCGTTTGATGCTCGCCTTAATCTTACTGTCCGTAGATGCCTACGCCTTCCAGGGAATCCGAACGGCCCTGGGCGCTTCGCCGGCTTTTCCGGTTGTGCAAGCCCTCTATTGGGGGTTCACGGTGCTTGTGCTCTCCGGCATTGCCTTCAGTTTGGCGATTGACCGGCACCGCTGGCCCAAGGCGCTGATGCTGTACTTCCCGCCGGTTTTTCTCAGTGCGTTTATCGCCAAATTCATCCTGATGGTGTTCCTGTTGGTGGACGATGTCATCCGGCTGGCCCTCACCATCAGCGGGCAGACTGCACCAGAACGCATTGCCGGCCTGAGCTGGGCGGGGCTGATCATCGGGGGAATTCCTTTTCTGTTGCTGCTCTACGGCATGATTCGGAACGCCTACCGCTACGAGTACCGAAACATTCCCCTGGCCTTTCCAGACCTGCATCCTGACCTGCGCGGCCTGCGCATCGTGCAGCTCAGCGACATTCACGCGGGCAGCCTGCACCGCCCGGACCTGGTCACGGAAGCGGTGGAACGCATCAATGCCCTTTCGCCCGATTTGATTTTTTTCACCGGCGACCTGGTCAATATGGTGGCCAGCGAAGCCGAGCCTTACCTGCCTGTGTTCCGCCAGCTTCGCGCACGGCTGGGCGTTTTTTCCATTACCGGCAACCACGATTATGGCGACTACGTTTCCTGGGAACACCCTCAGCAGAAAGTGGACAATTTTGAAGCCCTTAAAACCATGCACGAGCGTCTGGGTTGGCGCCTGCTGATGAACGAGCACGAATTGCTGCGTATTGGCAAGGCCACGCTGGCGGTCATTGGCATTGAAAACTGGAGCGCTTTTGGGCGTTTCCCCAAGTACGGCGACCTGGCCAGCGCCCACCGAGGCACCGCGCAGGCTGATGTGCGGCTGCTGCTGTCGCACGACCCCAGCCATTGGAAAGCGCAGGTTTTGCCCGAATACCCCGACATCCACGCTATGTTCGCGGGGCATACGCACGGCTTTCAGTTTGGGCTGGAAATCGGGAACTGGCGCTGGAGCCCCGGCCAATATTTTTACCGCGAATGGGCCGGTTTGTACGAGCAGGCCAAGCGCTTTTTATATGTGAATCGCGGCTTTGGCTACACGTTTTACCCCGGCCGCGTGGGCATGCGCCCCGAGATTACGCTGTTTGAGTTGGTTTGAGGGAAGGCGATTGACGGTTGCCGGGGCGTTGGTTGTGGACTGGGCCCTTGTCCGCCGCGGCCTGTCGGGTGACAGGCCAGCGGCTCATTTGTGGACCAAACCGTGGGCAAAAGATGGGAGAGGGCGATTGGCCGCGCTTTTCGCGGGGCGATCATGCGGCGATCATGCGGCAATCATGCGGCAATC
>CAYSDI010000124.1:0-7858 GCA_964429745.1 uncultured Chitinophagales bacterium
CGCCGCTGCTGCCGCCACTGCCGAAACCACCAAAGCCACCGCCAAAACCGCCGAGTCCCCCACCTCGATGGCTGGTCCATCCACGGCCCGTGTAGGTGGCCATATGCTCTACTTTGGAGGCAAAGAACATAAAGAGCGCTATGATGATGCCCATGATGAAGATCACGATAATGAGGGGTATTGGACTTTCGTCGTCTTCCACGGCGTCGTACTGACCGGCAAAAATCTGGATGATGGCATCGGTTCCGCGGTCCAGGCCGTCGTAAAAGAGGCCTTCTTTAAAGGCAGGAACGATAATGCCATCCACAACGCGGCCAGCGAGCGCGGCATCCATTTGCACCAACGCCCCGCGCCCCACCTGGATGCTCACATCACCGGAGGTGGAGCCCTTGCGAGGCTTGATGGCAATGACCACACCGTTGTCGCGGCCTTCCTGCCCGATCCCCCAGGCTTCGCCGACCAATGCCCCGAATTGTGACGCAGGCATGCCGCAAAGGTCGGGATGCACCACAATAACGATCTGCACTGAAGTTGAATCGTCCTGCGAAATGAGTTTGCTTTCCAGCGCGGCTTCCTCCTGTGCAGTGAGCATGTTGGTGCCCCCAAGCTGGTGCACCAGACCTTCCGACCGGTCCGGGCGCTCCGGCGGGCAGGGGCTTTGCGCAGAAAGAGGCGCCAAACCCAAGAGCAGGATCAGCAACAAAACCGCAGCCGGATGCAAAGCCCGGATCAGGGCCTTGGAGCCGATGACCAAACGGTTACTGGCCCAGAGAAAGTTCATCGCTCAGTTCGTTCCGGTCGCGGGCACCGGTATGAGGAAAATGTTGGTGAAGCAACCTACCAGCTTCTTCCACGGCCGTGCAGAGCCCGTCGGCGAAGCGCCCAGCGCGAAAATCGCTTTCCATGCGGGTCTTCATCTGGTCCCAAAAACCATCGGGGACTGCGGCATTGATGCCCTGATCGCCCAGCACGGCAAAGCGATGGTCTTTGACGGCCAGGTAAAAGAGCACGCCGTTGCGGGCTTCGGTTTTGGTCATGCCGAGCTTTTCAAACAAGGCGGCTGCCCGTAAGAAAGGGTCGCCCCCATCGCAGTGGTCCTCCAGGTGAATCCGGATTTCGCCCGACGTCTGCAGCTCGGCAGCTCGAATGGCTGCAACGATGCGCTCATCATCCGCTTTAGAGAAAAAAGTACCGGCGTGGCTCATGGTTTTAAGGCTTGCTTAGTCAAAGCTGACTTCCGGGGCATTTTCCGCGCCTGCTTCCGCCTCAAAGAGCGAACGCTGAGCAAATCCGAAGATGCCTGCAAAGAGGTTGTTGGGAAACTGCCGGATATACTTATTGTAACCAGTGCTGGTGTTGTTAAAGGCGTCGCGTTCGAACTTGATTTGGTTCTCCGTGCTGGCCAGTTCGTGCTGCAAATCGGCGAAACGGGCATCCGCTTTTAGCTCGGGGTAGCGCTCTACTGTAACCAACAGGCGGGACAAGGCCCCGGACAACTGTCCCTGAGCTTGCTGAAATTGCGCCATGGCTTCCGGCGTGAGGTTGGCCGGGTCTACCTGTAGGTTAGTGACCTGCTGGCGAGCTTCGATGACTTTGGTGAGCGTTTCCTGTTCAAAATCGGCATAGCCTTTTACCGTATTGACCAGGTTGGGAATCAGGTCGGAACGGCGCTGGTAGGCCGTCTGCACCTTGGCCCAGGAATTCTGGACTTCGGTATCCAAACTAATGATTCGGTTGTACTTGCCAACGCCGGTCATGATAATCAGGCCAATGACGCCGACGGCGACTAATAGGATGATTAGGTTCTTGCTGCTCATGGGTTGAAGTCCGTTTCTGGCTCGGACGACCCGAAATTACCCATTGTGAAGGACTTGGGGGTCATTAAGCCGCAGTTGGGGGTAAAGCCCCCGCGGCATTTTGGCTAATTTAGACGTTCGTTACAGACTTAACTACCCCGTCATGGCAAAAGCAGAGAAGCCCTCAAAACCCAAAAGCAGCAAATCCAAGGCCACCGCCAAGGTTTCCAAGGGAAAAGGCAGCAAGGCGAAAGCAACAGCATCGCAACATCCAGAAGCCCCGGTTTCAACCGAAGGGATGGAACAGGCAACGCCAAACGACCAGCATGCGCATGCTGAACCGCATTCCTCATCGCAAGCTGAAAATCCGGTTCAAGCGTTTAACGCCTACCGCAGCCGGATGAATGATAAAATGACGGCACAGGGCAACAAGGTACTCAACCGCCTGTTCAACCTGGATACCAATGCCTACGCAGAAGGCGAACTGCCCGCCGTTACCAAAGAGATGCTCGGGCTGGTGGCCTCGATGGTGCTTAGATGCGACGATTGCATTAAGTACCACCTGGGCAAGTGCCATGAACTTGGGGTAAGCACGGGGCAAATGATGGAGATTTTTGCTGTGGCCAACATTGTGGGCGGCACGATCGTCATTCCTCATACCCGCCGTGCGCTGGAGTATTGGGAAGCGCTGCGGGAAGCATAGCCCAATGCAGCCAAAAAGCCAGGGCAGTTCGGATTGAGGTGATGGATGCAATCATAACATTTATTATTCAGCCCGTTTCACCATAACATATTATTTTATATGGCGCGCAACAACCGCCTCTTTTTGCTGGATGCCTATGCCCTGATCTACCGGGCACATTTTGGCTTTGTGCGCAATCCGCTCATCAACTCCAAGGGCATGAACGTGAGCGCCATCCAGGGCTTCCTGAACACTCTGCTGGATGTAAAGAAAAAAGAAGACCCCAGCCACCTGGCGGTCTTCTTCGATTTGGGTGCCACAAACCGGGAAGCCGAGCACAGCTTTTACAAAGCCAATCGGCAGGAAACCCCGGAAGACATCAAAATAGCCGTGCCCATCATCAAGGAAATTCTGAACGCCTATCACATTCCGGTGGTGGAACTGGAAGGTTACGAGGCCGATGACCTGATCGGCACTATTGCCAAAAAAGCAGAGCGGCAAGGCTACCAGGTGTACATGGTCACGCCGGACAAAGACTACGGGCAATTGATCAGCCCCAACATTTTCATGTACAAACCGCCTTTCATGGGCAACCCGCATGAAATCCTTGGGGTGCCTGAAATTCTGGCCAAATGGGAGATCAAAGACCCCGAACAGGTCATTGACATTCTGGCCCTCATGGGCGATGCAGTGGACAACATTCCGGGCATTCCCAAAGTGGGGCCTAAGACGGCCATGAAATTGATCGGCGAGTACGGCAATCTGGAAGCGGTGCTGGCTGATGCCGCCAACATCAAAGGCAAACTCGGCGAAAACCTGCGCGAGTTCGCAGAGCAGGGCCGCATTTCCAAAATGTTGGCCACCATCATTCTGGATGCGCCCATCGAGTTTGACGAAGACGACTACCTGCTGGAAGAACCGGATCGCGAGCGGTTGGCAGCCATATTTACCGAACTGGAATTTCGCACGTTGGGCCGCCGCATTCTGGGCGAAGAGTTCTCGGTCAACGCGGGCTCGGAGGCGAGAGCCGCACGACCGGTCACGCCACTGACCTTGCGCAACAGCGAGCCGGAAACCAACCGCCAGATGAACCTCTTTGGCGAGCCGGTCGCGGACACCCCGGCCGCCCGGCCCACAGTAGCCCATGCGCTAGCGCGCGCAACAGAATTATCAGGCGGTAAAAATCTGGCCAACACGGCGCACACTTATCACCTTGCCGATACGCCGGAAAAACGCGCCGAACTTGTGGCAGCCCTGAGCCGCCAGACGCTCATTTGTCTGGATACCGAAACCACCGGAACGGATCCCAATACGGCCGAACTGGTGGGCATGAGTTTCAGTTGGAAAACGGGCGAAGGGTGGTACGTTCCGCTCCCGGCCGCGTCTGACAAAGCCAAGGCCATCGCTGCTGAGTTTGCCGGGCCACTAGGCGATCCAGCCATCACCAAAGTAGGCCAGAACCTGAAGTACGACTTGCTGGTTTTGCGCTGGCACGATGTGGAAGTCGGCGGTCCGCTGCGCGACACCATGATCGCGCACTACCTGCTCGAGCCCGAGAAGCGGCACAAAATGGACTACCTGGCGGAGAGTTACTTAGGCTATTCGCCCAAACCTATTGAAGACCTGATCGGGCGCAAGGGCAAGGGCCAGTTAACCATGCGCGATGTGGACGTAGAGCGGGTTGCCGAATACGCGGCAGAAGACGCCGACATTACGCTGCAATTGCAAGGTGTTTTTGCGCCAATGTTGAAAGAACAGGGCATTGAATCGCTGTACGAAAGCGTGGAATTGCCGCTGCTTCGCGTGTTGGCTGACCTGGAGTTCGAAGGCGTGGCCATAGACCGCAAGTTCCTGGACGCCTATTCCACCGAAATGGGCAAAGACCAGGCGCGCATTGAAGCCGAAGTGTACGAATTGGCCGGGGTCAAATTCAACCTCGATTCGCCAAAACAACTTGGCGACGTGCTGTTTGAAAAAATGGGCGTGGAATACAAGGGCAAGAAAACCAAAACGGGGCAGTACTCTACGGCCGAAGACGTGTTGACCCGCCTGGCCGGTGAAGCTCCCATTGTGCAAAAAGTGCTGGAGTACCGCGAAATCGGCAAGCTGAAATCAACGTACGTGGATGCGTTGCCGAGCCTGATCAACCCGCGCACCGGCCGGGTGCACAGCACGTTCAGCCAAACCGTTGCCGCCACCGGACGCCTGAGTTCCAACAATCCCAACCTGCAGAACATCCCAATCCGCACCGCGCGCGGCCGCGAAATTCGCAAGGCGTTCGTGCCACGTAACAAAGATTATGTTTTGCTCAGCGCGGACTACAGCCAGATTGAACTGCGCATCATCGCCGCGCTCTCCGGCGACACCGCCATGCTCGAAGCCTTCAAATCCGGGCAGGACATTCACGCGGCCACCGCCGCCAAAGTGTACGGCGTGCCCCTGGAATCCGTCAGTTCAGACATGCGGCGCAAAGCCAAAATGGTCAACTTCGGCATCATCTACGGCATCTCCGGGTTTGGCCTCAGCCAGCGCCTGTCGGTGCCGCGCAAGGAAGCTGATGAACTGATCACCAACTATTTTCAAACCTATCCGGGCATTCGCCAGTTCATGCATGAAACGGTGGAAAAGGCGCGCAGCCAGGGCTACATCGAAACTATTTTACACCGCCGTCGCTACCTCGCCGACATCGACTCGCGCAACCAAACCCTGCGCGGTCAGGCCGAGCGCAACGCCATCAACAGCCCTATTCAGGGCTCTGCCGCTGACCTGATCAAGCTGGCCATGATCAATATCCAGGCCGAAATGAAAAAACTGGGCATGCGCTCGCGCATGACCCTGCAGGTGCATGACGAATTGGTTTTTGACGCCCTGCGCAGCGAAGTGGACGAGCTCAAGCCCATGGTCATCGAGAAAATGCGCAACGCCTACGACCTTGGTGTGCCGCTGGACGTGGAAGCCGGAGCCGGCGAAAACTGGCTGGAGGCGCATTGATACGCGAGCAAATTGCGTGTTGTGGACTAACTTGAACAAAACTTCGCCATGGAACTGTTTGAACGCATTACCAGTAGCCCGGAAGTGATGAGGGGTAACCCTACGATCCGCAATATGCGGTTTTCAGTAGCTCAATTGCTAGAGTTGCTTGCTGGTGGAATGTCCTTCCAGGATATCCTGCGTGACTACCCATACCTTGAGCAGGAGGATATTCAAGCTTGCCTTGCCTATGCGGCGATGATCGCCAACACGAAAACAATTCGAAAGCTAAGTGCGTGAAATTCCTTCTTGATACTAAATTGCCACCACTTTTAGCGGACTTCCTATCAAACAAAGGGTTTGACAGCATTCATACTACGCACTTTGAAAATGGCCATTTATTAACCGATCGTGCTATAATAAGTATTGCAAAGGAGCATGAGCGAATTATTGTCACGAAGGATTCCGACTTTTTTGAACAATTTATGTTTCATGACCCCACCAAAATTCTTTCGCCAAGGCCCCGTAGGCGCACTCATGGATGAGTACGAACGCGCTGCTGCGGATTTGCTTCAGGTGGTCAGGCACTTGAAGCAGCCAGACTATGAAGCAATAGTTGACACTGAAACCAAAGATCCTGATTGTCGCTCCATTCAAACCATAATGAATCATATGGTCAGCTCCGGGTATGGATATGCCAATTCCCTTCGAAAAAAATTCGGGGCTGAGGGAACTTCGCGCAAGGATCGATACGAAGTTTCTACCCCACAGGATGCCTGTGTTGAACTCAATCAAATGCTGGCTTACACCGTTGACACATTGACCAACCAATGGGAGATGACTGACGAAGAAGCCATTAAACCGGTGGCTAAGTTTTCATCGGGTCAGCAGTACGATTTTGAACAGCTAATGGAACACGCCATTGTGCATATACTTCGGCATCGCCGACAAATTGAGATGTTTCTGATCAAGCTCAGTTCATGACCTTGAGCGATGCGAAAGACAAGTTTCGAGGCATAACTTTTGTTATGTTTTGGCTGCTTGGGCACTCCTTTGCCGCTGCCCAACCCGTTTACACGTTCATGGATTTGCAGATGCACCCCACCATGCATGTGCCCTATCCGTTCTTCAGCAAAGGGCTGGTTTATTTTGATCCGGAGCAGCCTCCGGCAATCACCTACATGCACCAGTTCCAGAATGTAAATTATGCCAATTTTCTAGAGCAAAATCCGGGGGCGCGAATTCTGGTTACCGGATCCTTGAACAACGAGTACGTTTTGAGCTCGCGTAGAGCCCGAAGCATTATTCTCAAGCAGATCGAATACGTGAATCAATTTGTCGCAGAGCACCCGGATCGTTTTGCGGTAGCGCGGTCGCCGGGAGAAGTACGGGAGCTCTTCCACCGAACAGACAAGACCATTTTTGTGCATTCCATTGAAGGTGGAAAGCGACTCATCAACAGCCAGGAAGATGCGGATTTCTGGGCTGCGCAGGGCGTTGCGTTTGTGACGCTGGTTCACCTGGTGGATTGCGAATTCGGCGGTGCGGCCATTGCACCCGGCTTGGCGACCCGCCTGATCAACGCCGGGGCCAGCAAGAACCTGGACAAAGAGGAGGGCCTGACGCCACTCGGCCGCGATGCTATCCGATGGTTGGCCAATGCCGGCATCCTAACGGACGTCACCCACATGAACGACAAAACCCGCGCCGATGCGCTGGAGGTGATGGAGACCAACCGCATTCCGCCACTGTCTACGCATGATGGCTTTAAACCCATCCAGAACCAACCCCGGGCATTAACCGAAGATCAGGTGGTTCAGATTTACCGAAACAATGGCATGGTGGCCTTGCCTATCAGCGGTTTCACCTGCCAACCCTATGAACCCGCAGCACACTACCGCCAATTGCTGGACAGTATGAAAACTTACTGTGATGGCTCTGTCGATTCTTACCAATTCACCTACTTAGCCGTGAAAAATTTTGTAGAGTCCCACGCGGAGTTAGGTTACAGCGCGTCGCTTCCCGACTCCGTGAAAGTTGACTTCAGCATTGGGTTCCAGAGCGATTTCAACGGGTGGCTCAACCACAGCCGTCCACGCTACGGTCCCGACGGTTGCTTTGCGCTTGATCCTGATTCCACCTACGAGCCAATAGAAATTCAGGGGCTTGCGCACCCCGGCTTGCTGCCCTCCCAATGGGACTACCTGGAGCGAGAGGGTGTCGATCTCAGTCCAATTCGCCGGTCATCTGAGAAATTTCTTCGCATGTGGGAGTATATGCTTAAGAACAAGGGGAGTTTTTAAAAATTGTACAGATGAAAGTACCCCCCTCGTGGAATCTCCAGGAGCTGCAGATACGAGGCGTGTGCAATGTTTATGACCGGAATTTACAGCTTCGGGGCTTTGCGAAG
>CAYSDI010000125.1:0-7775 GCA_964429745.1 uncultured Chitinophagales bacterium
GGGGTGGGGAACAGGTCGCGGTAATTGGGCCCGCGAGTGCCGTCGGTGAAACGGTAGTTGAACACGCTCAACTGCCCTTCGAACCGAAAAATTGACGCGTAAACATTGACCTTGCCCAACAGCACGCAGGCATCGTTGACCAAGTAGCGCGTGGGAAAGTTATCCGTGCCGTCGGCGATGACGTCGTAGTCGGCCAAAATCTCCAGCGCATTGTGGCGCGTCAGTTGCACCTGGTGCACCCGGACCTCAATGTAGGGGTTGAGACCGCGGATTCGGTCCGCCGCGGCTTCTACTTTGGGTCGCCCCACGTCGGCTGTACTGAACAACACTTGCCGCTGGAGGTTGTGGTCTTCCACCACATCAAAATCAAGAATGCCCAGCGTGCCCACGCCCGCGGCGGCCAGGTACTGCAACAGCGGTGCACCCAACCCACCCGTGCCCACCACCAACACCTTGGCAGCTTTAAGCTTGCGCTGACCTTGAATGTTGAATTCCGGTATAATTAAATGACGGCTGTATCGCTCCAATTCCTGGCGGCTAAACGTGGGAAGGGAATCCGCGGGCACCTCAGCGGCAGCGGCTGCAATACCGGAAGCGGCACTTCCCCCGGCAATAGCCGGCACAATGCTAACCGTATCGCCCTGCTGAAGCGCCGTCTGGGGACCTTGCAAAGCCTGGATGTCCTCATCGCCGAGGTACACGCGCAAAAATTCCCTAAGCTTGCCGGCTTCATCCAACACGTGGGGAGCCAACTCCGGAAAAAGTGCGGTCAGGCGTTGAAACGCCGAAGCAACGGTATCAGCCTGCAAGTCAATGCGGGATTCCCCGCCAGTGAATTTTCGCAACGGCGAAGGGATAAGAATTCTTATGGTATGCTGAACTGCGGACATGATTGTTTGTTTTGGAACGACCGTTCCATTAAAGGCAAAGAACAAGGTAAATGAATTTGGCAAACGATAAAGTCAAACCATTTCGACTCATGGTAATGACCAACGGTTAAGACCAGCGATCCTGGCCAAGGTTGGTCGCCAATTCGGTGATGACGCTATCTACGCGCTCTTCGTCAAAACGGCGTTCGGCGTTCAGCGTCCAGGAACGGAGGCTGTGTGGTCTGCCAGACCGGACTTCGACAATGATGTAACTAAAGCCGGGCACGGCGCTTTTCAGGTCGTGCTCCGAAGGCAGCGGGGGATGATCGGGATGGCTGTGGTACACCCCAAGCAAATCCAACCCGTTGGCGGAGGCATGGCGTTCGGCCAGTTGGTAATCGGGGGTGGAGATGGCAAAGCGACGCTCCAGGTTTTCGGTGGCGTTGTTGGGAATGGGCAGTGCGGATTCTATGTGCAACTCGTTGCCTTCAATGTACCCGAAGAAAAACCCGCAGGCCTCGTGCGGATAAGCTTCAGCGGCATCGAGCCGCATAATGCTCTCCGCGTCTGGGCTGAGGTTGAGCCGTGTTCCGGCTTCGCGGCCGGTAAAGGGGGCGGTTTGATCGCTGGACATGGTGGGGAAATTTGAGGAGGTTGTTGAGGGATACCGTATTTACGAGTTAAACAGCGGGAACGGTTGCTTGTTCTACTGGCCAGAGTTCCCGAAACATTTCGTCGTATTTGGAGGCATCATCGGCAAAAATGGTGACGATGCGCGCCGTTTGGCCCTGTTGGCTCAGCTCTTCGGCCAGTTGTGCGGCTCCAGCAGCGTTTGCCCCGGCGGAAGGGCTCAACAAGAGCCCTTCTTCTTTGGCCAGCCGGCGCACCATGTTCAAGGCAGCCCGACTGCCCACTTCGCGCACTTCATGGGCAATGGATGGGTCGTGGATGCCTGGCACCACAGCAGTCTCCAGGTGTTTCCAGCCTTCAAGCCCGTGCATGGGTGAATCCGGTTGCAACGCAATCAGACGAACGCCAGGCAGCGCCGCCTTCAAGCCTCGGGCCGTGCCATTAAACGTTCCGGTGGTGCCAAGCCCGGCAATAAAATGCGTAGGCTCCAGCACGCGCAAGATTTCCTGGGCCGTACCTTGCTCATGGGCCAGGCAATTTGCCGGGTTGTTGTATTGGTCCAGGTAAACGTAACGTTCCGGATGTTTTTTTGCCATTTCGCGGGCCGTATGCTGCGCGCCGTCCGTGCCCTCCAGCGCAGAAGTCAGCACTACTTCGGCCCCAAAAGCCCGTAACATTTCTTTTCTTTTGCTGGACGCATTCGAAGGCAGGCACAAGGTAACCGGAATGCCCAATTGCGCCCCGATGGCCGCCAAGGCCAGGCCCGTGTTTCCGCTGGTGGCATCCAAAATGCGGCGGGGTTCTGCGCCAGGCTCAACATAGAAAAGATTATGTCGAATGGCCCTTTGAATCATAGCGAAAGCTGCGCGCGCTTTGACCGATCCCGACAATTGGCACCACTCCAGTTTAGCGTAGACCTCCACCCCCGGCTTGGACAAACTCACCAGGCGATGCAGGGGGGTATGGCCAATAAAAGGCTCCAAGGCCAGCGCACGCGCTTCCATTTCAGCCAAGTGGCCACCCGGAAACAACTCATGAGCGAGCGTTCCCGGGTGAACCAAAGGACTGGTGGTCTCTTTTAGGGACCTTTCAAAACCAAAAACCCTCTTTTCCATACAGATTAACTAAACCAGATAACAAGCATTTAAGCCATTCCGTTCAACGAAGCGACTAGGCTTTTCAGGACATTCCTGAATGTTCCTAAACGCAAACAGCCTCCCGGTTGCACCGGGAGGCTGTTTGATCTGTACGCACGCACAAGTCCTACACTCCCGAAAGGATGTTCTTACAACAGGTAGGACAGCATGTGTGCATCATCATAAAGCCAAGATAGGCGATTCCCCGGAAATTATCCATGCTGGGAGAAAAAATTCGTCGAATTCCCGCGAAGTTGCGGAAAGAACACGAAGTTATTCCCCCGAAAGGCTTTTAGCGACCGTCATGACATAAAGCATCTCTGTGGCAATCTGGCGCGAGCGCAGATCGTAGGTGTCTGCCTCTTGCGCCGTGCCGTCCGATGCCTTAGGATCCAGGTAGGGAATGGCAAAACGACCGGATGCGCCGGGCACAAAAGGGCAAGCCGCGTCGGCATCGGAGCAGACCATAACGGCGATGAAACCCTTCTGCGGATTGGCGGCATCATCATACTTTTTGGAAAAGCAGGTCATGGGCTCTGCTTGCGGGCCAAAGCGAACCTGATAGCGCGGGTTGTCACCGCCCGAGTTCTCGATGGCAAATCCGGCGCGCTGCATGGAGGCCACTGCCCGCGGGTTGAACGCCGTAGCTTCTGTTCCGCCGGAGTAGGTAACGATGCCCTCCAGCCCGACGTGGGCGGCGGCGGCGGCGGCCCAAAGTTGACCCATGTGGCTGCGGCGGCTGTTATGCGTGCAGATAAACGTCATCTGGACCAGCGGTTGCTGTTGCTTTTGCTCATGGACAAAGGCAGCCAGTTCATCCAATTGAGCCTTTCTTTCGGGCGAAATGGCCTCCCAATCTGCGGGCAGGGCTTGCAGGTATCGGCTTAAAACCGGGTTCAATTCGGCCACCCCCTTGCCGTCGGCAGGGTTTTGGCCCGTTGGGGCTAAGGTCAAGAGGAGGGTAGTAAGCGAAAGCAAGGAAATAGAAAGCATTGGACTTTGGGGAAGTTTAGGAAACAAGGGTCGGGGCCGGGGGCTCGAAAAGTCACCGCAAAGCCTATTCAGCGATGGCTAAAAGTCGACAGTGGCATTTTCATCGCAATATTACATTATAGCAATGAAACAAAAAGCCTTTTCGTGGTGCTTTGCACCTTTGTCCTTGTCCAACCTACAGTACCCGAGCCCCAAACGTATCGCCATCGGCAATACGGCCGCTTTGGAAACCCTTGGTAAACCATCGCTTGCGCTGCTCGCTGGTGCCGTGCGTAAAGCTCTCCGGCACAATGTAGCCCTGGGCCTGCATTTGCAGGCGATCATCGCCAATAGCTTGAGCGCAGCGCAACGCCTCTTCCAGGTCGCCGGGTTCCAGCAAGTTTTTGCCCTGCGCATCGCGCGCCCAAACACCGGCCAAGTAGTCCGCCTGCAGCTCCAGCCGCACGCTTAATTCATTGTAGTCCTCTTTAGAAGCCCGTCCGCGCTGCGCGTCCACCTGGTCGGTGAGGCCCAACAGGTTCTGCACGTGGTGCGCTACTTCATGGGCCACCACATAGGCCATGGCAAAATCGCCGGGGGCACCAAAGCGCTGCTTGAGGTCGTCGTAAAAACTCAGATCGATATACAGTTTCTCGTCGCCGGGGCAGTAAAAAGGTCCGGTAGAGGCCCCCGCGACGCCGCATGCACTTTGAACCTGGCTTGTGTAAAGGACCAAAATCGGCTCTCGGTAGGGCTGGCCTACTTGCTCCTGAAAAATGCGGCTCCAGGTAATTTCCGTTTCGCGAAGCACGACAGAAACAAAGGCCGCCAATTCCTCTTCGGCTGCGCTGGGTGGCGTGCTGGATTCTACAGCAGCGGGCGCTTGGTTGAGTTGCTGGAGGAGGGCTCCAGGGTCACCGCCCAATAGCACCACGACCACCGCAATGACAATTCCACCAAGACCCAGGCCACCTGCGGCCATCTTTCCTTTTGAGCCCCGCCGATCCTCGACGTTGCGGCTTCCTTCCCGGCCTTGCCAGCGCATGGTTGAGTATTTAGTGCTTGAAAAGTAGCCAAAAAAATCGGGGGAAGGACGATCGCCCTTCCCCCGACAGGGTAATAACCAAAGGCAGTATTAACGCTGCACCGCCGGAACCAGAGCAGAGCTGTGTTCGCCTGCTTCTGTGCGGTGAGTGAGCACATACAACCCATCGGGCAGGTGCTCAGAAGCCACAGCGTTGCGACCTTCAAGAGTCTGCCCCTGCCCAACCAGGCGACCTGCCAGATCGTGCAACATCCACTGGCCGGATACGGCAGCATCAAAGTAGAGCTGCTGCCCGTCCTGAAGCACTTGCAGTGGAACCGCCTGGCGCAGCACCGGCGTGCTAAAGGTTTTCAAGGCAGAGGGTGCGGTGATGCTCAGATCGTTGCAGCGCGCGCGGACAAACCACTCGTAGTTAGTAGCGGGTGAGAGGATGTTCACATTGCGCTGTGTGGCCGTCGTTTGAATTTTATTGAAATTTGGCGCGCCAACCGGGCGTCCATTGATCTGGTAACCATCGGCATTGGGGATGGCATCCCAGGCCAGACTAACCGAAGTGGGTGAGAGCACAATTGCGTCGAGACCAGTAACAATGGAACCTGCGTTACAATTCTCTACGATCTTGTAGATCTGGCCAGTGCTGAGGTTGGCCGCATACAATTCGTTTTCGGCATCTTGGCCAAACGTAGAAATCAACGCCTGAACGTTGCCGTAGGGGGTAAGAATGTAGCCGCCGCTGCCGTTGTCTTCAAGTGCCCACCAGTTGCCGCTCAGGTAGTCGCAAAAGAGGTATTTGCCGTAGAGCGACGGGTTGCCAATTCCCCGGTACACAAAACCGCCGGTGATAGAAAGGCCACCTGTGGTGAAATCATGTGGGTATTCAAAGACAGGGAAATCATAGGTGCCAATGGGGCTACAACCCGCAAGGTTGAAAGGCGCATTGCCTTCGTAACAACGCCAGCCGTAGTTCTCGCCGCCTGCGCTGGATGCGGGTTGCACGTTGACCTCTTCCCAATCTTCCTGGCCGACATCAGCGATCCAATAATCGCCAGTGAGGGCGTCAAAGCTGCAACGCCAGGGGTTGCGCAAACCCAAAGCCCATATTTCAGGTGCGTAAGTAGGGTCGCCTACAAAAGGGTTGTCAGCCGGGATGGTGTAGGGCGAACCGCTGTCCACGTCAATACGCAGCACTTTGCCGAGCAGATTGGTTTTGGTCTGTGAGCGGTCGCCGGGATCGCCGGCACTGCCGCCATCGCCAAGCGCGATGTAGAGGTAGCCGTCGGGTCCAAAATTCAGATCGCCGGCATTGTGGTTGGCAAAAGGCTGGACCACGGTCAGCACAATGACTTCAGTGGCCGGGTCAGCCACATTCGGGTTGAGCGCATTGCGCGTGAACCGGGAAATGACGGTGTTGCCAGCGTTGTTGGTGTAGTTGACGTAGAAATACCCGTTGCTGGCATAGTCCGGGTGGAAGGCCATACCGAGCAATCCGCGCTCATTGTGAGTAGTGGACACTTGCGGGTCAATGTCCAGGAAGGGCGTAGCTAATTTGACGCCCCGAGCATTGAGGATTTGAATGGCTCCTCGCTTCTCTACAATGAACAAGCGATCATCGCCGGCATTGGTGATGTCAACAGGACTAGAAAAACCGCTGGCAAAGGGCTGGAGAGTGAAATTAGGTTGTGCGTGCAAACTGACTCCAACGAGTAGCGCCGCAGCCAAGAGTAAGGCTATTCTTTTCATATGAAGGGTGGTTTGGAGGGTCTAATGAGCCCATATTACAAAAAACAGTTGAACAACAATAATGATTGCCGCAGTACCCACGATAAACCGGCCTTTAGGCCGGTTTATCGTTTTGTTGATCGCGTTTTTGAGTTTTATTGATCCTATTCAGACCAATATTGCAGCGTAACAGATATGAAACCATCCGGACCTTCCAAACTGGATTTCAGGGTTACCCGGCGGCTTGAAGCCCCGTCAAAGTAGCCTGGGAAGGCACCAAAGGTGTAGGTACCCCCTCTTAAATCAGGGAACTCGTCGGCAAAAATATAGTCGGGATACACATACTCACCCGTGTATTCGTTGTATGCGTAATACCCATAAAGTCCGGTAGAACCCGTTACCGGATTGCCCAAATAATCGACCAAAAGGATGCGAATATTGTAAAACTTTTGTGCCTGCTTATAATAATTGGCTTCGCGGGAAATCTGCTTGGCCAGGGTGTATTGCAGGGTCAAATCAGCACGAATACTCAAGGCTACCGGATAGGCAGCGGTTGCATCGCCGGACAGAATCAAATTGCGCAGCACAGCGCTGTTGGCAGCGATGGCGTCGCCCAAACCCTCGACCTGAGCGCACCACGTCTGGATATTGGCAGGGTTGATGTAGCTGTCCAAGCCCGCAGCCATCCCAATGGCAGCCGAGCAATCGTCCTGAGCGCCTTCAATAGCGGCTTGCCGCAAATTGGTCAGGTAAACGAATCCGTCTGCATCAGGGGTTGGATTGCCATTGATGAAGTAATCAATGACCAGGTTCTTAAGCGCATCGCCATTAGCAGCAACTTCAGTGTTGATAGTGGCGGAGGCATCGAGGACATCGTTCAAGTACGTCGTTGCCGTCTGCGCTTGCAGGACCGGTGCCGCAAAGAGCATGGTCGCAACTGCGGCGTTGCGTAAAATTGCATTCATGACAAAAAGGATTTAGCTGCGAAAATAAGGTCAGCCCATCAACGCAATGTTTCGGCAATGTTAAATCTGCCAGGCGTGGATAAACAATTTCCTAAGCCCTATTGCCTCACAATTTTCCGGGGAAGGGTCTGCGTACCGTCCACAGCGCGCAAGTGAACCAGATAGAGCCCGGCGGGTTGCGAAGTCAGGTCGAAGGGGATTGTTTGCTCGTGCCACTGCCTTAAAACCTCCCGCCCGTATAGGTCGTGGACGATGAGCCAGCCGGCTTGGTTACTTTGCAAAGTGTAGAGGCCATTGCTTGTGGTGGGGAAAACGGACCAGTCTGCGAGGTGTGACTGGGGGTTGAATAATCCCGTCTTTGTGGTGTCTTGCGGGGAGAGGGTGTCACATGGGCTGCCCACGAGCGGTCCGAGGTCGAAGTTGGCGAAGTTGGGGAGGG
>CAYSDI010000126.1:0-7653 GCA_964429745.1 uncultured Chitinophagales bacterium
TTACCCACAGCCGAAGCAGCTGCCGAGGCCGCTGCTTTACCCACAGCTGAAGCCGAAGCGGATCCAGTTGCCGAAGCCGCCGCACCTAAAGCCAAAGCTAAGCCCAAGGCTAAGCCCAAAGTTGCCGAGGCCGACAAAGAGGCGGGTAGCGAGGCCGACAAAGAGACCAGCAACGAAACCAGCCATGAGACCAACGATGAGGCCAATGGAGATGCCGCAGAGGCCGCTCCGGAAGCCCCGGTTGAAGAACCAGAAGCCTGAGGCAGTTCAAGGCTTTCTTGAGATGCCCTTTACACAGCATTAACCCGCAACCCGCCCGAATTCTCGGGCGGGTTGTTTGTTATATCAGCTTTTGGGGCGCTCAAAAGCCTGTAAATCAAGGGTGGAGATTCAAAGGTTCGTCGTACCTTTCTCAAACAAGTAAACTTCCAAAGGCTTTTATTGCCTTTTCTACCAGGAACACCCACCACTCCGATGGCTCTCGTTACCCTCCCGCAAACTACTCGCTTTCGTCTTTTCTCCTTTTTTCTGGCTTTGTGTACCGTTGCCGGTTGGCACAGGGCACAGGCACAAACACCGGACTTTTGGATCCATGAGCCCGGGCTTTCCGGAGTGAACAATACCTTTTTTCATGGAGGTATCTGCCAGAAATTCATTTTCAGCTATTCAGCAACAGAATGGGCTGCAGCAGGTCTGCCGGGTGCCATTCCCTTTGAGATAAGTTCTATCTGGTTCCGCGGCAATACCGGAGGAGCGTTTACCTACCCCGATATCAAAATTCAACTAGGGCACACAGGATTGGCAGCTCCAGCCCCTAACTTTTTGAGCAACTTTGATCTGGGCGGCCCAACCGTTTGCCTGGATGAACCAAGCTTAACAGTAGATTTCGTTGCTGGTCCGTTTTCCGTTGTCTCCGACGGTTGGACGCGGATTGATCTATCCACCCCATTCTTGTACAATGGAACCGATGGATTGGCCGTGCTGATTGAGTTTACCGGAGCGAGTCCATTTGGCGTCCCTCTTTACGGCGATCTCAGCACCTCTACCTGTCGCTACAGCGCATCAGCGGGTGCCGCATCCAGCACCGATCTGACCTGGCGACCCATGTTCGGCATTTCAGCGGTTGAGGAGCCGCCAACCGCGCAATTTGAAGTCGATGCAGACAGCCTGTGCGCTGGTTCCTGCCTCAATTTTGTGAACACCAGCATCGGTGGCCCTACGTCCTATGAATGGAGCTTTCCCGGTTCATCTACGCTGTCGGTTAGCGTTCCGGTACCAGGCCCCATTTGTTACGAACTCCCGGGTAGCTACCCCTATTGGTTGGCGGTGTCCAATAGCCTTGGCACTGATACGGCTTTTGGCAATGTTATGGTTGAGGCAGTTCAGCAGCCCGACCTGGGAGCGGATACGAGCTATTGCCAGGGCCAGTCCCTGACTTTGAGTTCTGCGACAGCCGTCGGTCAGCCGCTGTGGAGCGACGGGTCCACTTCGCCCGAGTTATTGGTATCTGCCCCCGGCCTGTACTGGCTTGAATCCGCAGGGTTCTGTCCTGGCCGCGACTCTGTTCAAGTCGCTGAAATTGAACTGCCCGCAATCACCCTCGGACCCCCGCAAGCCATTCTCTGCGAAGGCGATACGCTCTTTCTTAATGCAGGTGATCCCTCCTTTTCGTATACCTGGAATACAGGGGCAACGGGCGCTTCTTTGTTGGTCTTAGAAGACGGTTTGTACACGGTTACCGCCCTGAACGATGGCTGCCCGGCAGAGGCAAGCCTTGATGTTGCGTTTGAAATTTGCGGTTGTACCGTCACCATACCCAACGCCTTCACACCCAATCAGGATGGCCTCAATGACCGCTTCAGGCCGGTGGCCAATTGCGGTGGAATTGAGCGCTACACCCTGCAAATTTGGAACCGCTGGGGAGTCGTCGTGTACCAGAGCCAGGATCCTTTCCTCGGGTGGGACGGCACTTTCCGGGGCAAGAAGCAAGAATTGGGAAGCTATGTGTGGCAACTGGAAATATCCTTCCAGGACAAAGGCCGGGTGCGTACCCGTTCCTCTACCGGAACGCTGACGTTGATCCCGTAAAGCAAAGCGCGGAAATAAACGAAAGCAAAGCGCGGAAATAAACGAAAGCAAAGCGCGGAAATAAACGAAAGCGCAGCGCATGCCAATCCTTCCGCGGCCAACCATCAGGCCTTCGGCAACTCGATTCGGAACGTGGTTCCCTGCCCGGGTTGCGAGTCCTTGACGAACACTTTCCCAGCGTGGTAGTTTTCCACAATTCTTCGGGTTAAGGTCAGCCCTAATCCCCAGCCACGCTTTTTAGTGCTAAAGCCAGGCTCAAAAACTTTTTGCCAGCGGTTCTTTGGAATGCCTTTTCCGGAATCGCGGATGTCTACCCAGAGCAACTGATTTTTTTGACCGAGTTTGAGGCGGATACTGCCGGAGCCTTCCATGGCATCTAATGCGTTCTTGAGCAGGTTTTCGATAACCCAGGCAAAGAGCGGCTCATTGATGGCCGCCATGATGGGTTCATCTGGAAAATCCGTGCTGATGTCCACTTTGGAGACGCTGCTTCGCCGGCGGATGTACTCCACCGATTCGCGCAGCGCAAGCCGTAAATCAACCGGATGCAAATCCGGGGCTGAGCCCACTTTGCTAAACCGCTCGGCAATGGTTTCCAGCCGCTGAACATCCTTTTCCATTTCCTCCAGCACGCTTCCAAGTGCTTTGCCTTCGGCGCTTTCGCGCAGGTACTCCACCCAGGCTACCAAAGAAGAAATAGGCGTTCCAAGTTGGTGCGCGGTTTCCTTTGACATGCCCACCCAAACCCGGTTTTGCTCGGCTCGGCGCGACGTGGAAAAAACGGCATAGGCAGCGCCCAAAAACAATCCGATAATACTCAATTGTAAGATGGGGAAGTAGCGAACCCGATCGTACAATGCGCTGTGATTGTAGTAGAGGTATTGTTCCAGGTCCTCGTCCAGCGGCACCACAATTGGCTCGGCGTACTCTTTCATCCGGGCCAATTGCGAGGCAAGAAAATCCGGATCCCGGGTTGCCCGCAGCGAGTCCAGGTTGTTGTACTCCATAATGGTGCCCTGATCATCCACCAAAATCTGAGGAATACTTTCATTTGATTTAATAACATCCAATATAAATTCGAACGATTGTTCATCCGGACCCTGCGTTGCCGTCACCAGCGCTTTGGCAAAAATTTCCACCTTGCGCTTTTCTTCCTCCTTAATCTGAGCAGCAATCCGGCTGGTGTACCATACCGTTGCCCCGACAATCATAGCACCGATTACCAAAAGCACAGACTTGAGGTAATCTTTGTAACGGTAGAGTGCGGCGTCCTTGTTTTTCATAAGCAAAGCCCTAAATAAAGCCCTCAACAGAGCCCTCAACAACCATAAACAGCCCCAATTGCAAACCGACAATTAGCGTCCTCTGCTTAGCCAGGCTGGCGTGGCACAAAGAACGGCCAACAGGTTCAAACGGTGCAGTTTAAGGATTCTCCTCTTCTTCGCCCCAGTCCAGGAATTCCGGTTCATCCGCTTCTTGATGCCACTCGGTGGGCTTGTTTCCTTTGCTGGGCCGGAACAACCCGTCGCGGTCGCCTGATTCGCGAAACACTTCGCGCGTGTCTTTGCGGTTGTAAACCATAGCCAGGTCATCGGCCGTGCCTTGCATAGAGACGTAAATGGCCATTCCCCCGGTTTTTTCCAACTCTGTGTACGCCGCGTTCTCAGGGGCATTGCGCGAAAACTTTTTGCCCAAAATTTCAAAAAGGCTAACCTTGACCTGGTAATCGAGCCATCCGCTAAAAGAGTGCGTGCCGGTCAGCGATAAATTCAGTGCATTAGACTGAATATTCATTACTGGAATATTTATTTTACTGTTTATTATTTGAACGGTGTTCTGCATGGCAGAAAAGCGAATGTTGCGGAGCTCTTCCACGCGGATAAAGCGCGATAGCGCCTCAACGGGCGCATAATTTATCAAGGCTCCATCGCGAATCACGACATCTGAATGCAGCAATAGCTCATTCGGCAAAAAACGGCCAGCGCCATCCCATTCCGCCTGCAAATGATGCAGCGTTCCACTCACGCTCCCTTTCAGGTTTTGGCTGGTTAATTCCTTCTGTCCGAAATCGTGAAATTGCCGAAAACACTCTTCAATTCTCACCCCGTTCACCTTGCCTTCCAGGTCGAGCAAAATACCCGTCCGGGCTGTCTGTCGCACGCTGACGCCTACATCCACTTGCCCACCCATACCGTTTCCACGCCAGGAACTCGTGCGCCAGTAACCGGGGGTAAACTGCCAAAGGGCCTCAAGGTCTTCCAAAAGCACATCACCATAACGAAACGTATTTACCTCCGTTTGCAGCGAACCACTAAATCTGGGCAGCAGCATTTTTGCGGTCTTTTCTCCGGGCGAAGGGCCTCCTGTTCCAGGGCGGCGCAAGGTCTTCAACAAAGCCCCTAAATCAAACACGTCAGCAGTTGCCCGGCCTTGGAGGCTGGGAATCGGCGAAGTTCCGGCCGGCAGCAGCAGAGCGGCCAGCCCGTTTCGCACGGTTCCGTTTAAGGTCACGCGCGAGTCCGCACCGGAAAGGCGCAGGTCTTTCAACACCATTTTATCGTCTTCCAGCCAGATTTCGCCCTGAGCGATACCCCAATCGCTGTCCCGCCAACGCGCCGAAACCCCGTCAAAGCGAATGCGCCCCGCCGCCTGCGCCGGTTGGATTGCCCCTTCCTGCAAGTCGCGCACTTTGCCGCGTATCCGAACTTCCTCCAGTTCCACCCGACCTTGGACATCCTGCAAATCAGGCGGAAGCCATGGCCCCAGCATCGCCAGCGATAAACTGCCTTTGGCCTCCAGGTCCAACACAGGGTTCCGAAACTGCTTCACGGAAAGGTTAGCGCGGAGCAGTGCCCCGCTTTGCCGCATTTCCAGCTCCCGCAGCACCAGCGTCGATCCGCCAGAACTGGTATAACTGCCCTCAAAACGCAGCGCATCCAGATCAATCCCTAACCCCTTGTGCGTGAGCTTGCCGTCGCGCAAGCCAAACTCGATGGTCAGTTCGGGCTTTGCGCCCTGCTTTTTGTCGCTGCGAATCTGCCCGCTCAGCGCAAGGTCCCCCTTGCCCGACCATTGGCCGCCCTTGGGGTCCGAAGGCAGTTTTAAGCCAAGCGGTCCCGCCCATTCCAACAGGGTGGCCAGACTGAGCTTTTCGCCTTTCAGCACAAGGTCAAGGGCAGAATTTTTCCCCGTGGAAAACTTTCCGTCCACGAGCAACTTTCCCAGTCCGCTTTGAAGGGTTAGCCCGTCGAGTTGGTAGCTGCGCAGCCCGTAATCGCCCACAAGGCGGCCTTCAAGGATCCATGGCTCGGTAAAACCAGCGATTTTATCCCGCAGCGGCACTTGGTGCGGAATGAGTTCCACGTCTACAACGGCGTCAAAGGCCTTGTAAACCAGCGAACCGGAAATCAATCCGCGCAGCACCTCCACATCGGATCGGTGCGCCGTTTTTTCGTCGTTATACAGCACCCGTACGTTGCGCAGGGCCAGTTGCTCCAGATTCAGGTCCACCTGCCGGGCAGCAGTGTCCTCAGACGGCTTCCAAAAATGATAATTAACGCTTCCGTCTTTTAGCCTGCGAAGGTTGATCTGGCCGTTTTCCAGGTCAATCCGGCGAATGCGGTAGCGCTTGGCCAACAAATCGCGGAGGGAGAAACGCAACGCAAGCCGCTCAATGTGCAGAAAGTCTTCCTGCGAGTCGGCAACGCTCTCACGCATGCTCAAGTCCGTAAAGGACAAGGACGCATCCGGAAAATCGCGAAGTACCGAAAAGCGGATGTTTTCTTCCGAAACCCGCACGGGCACCGCCAGGTTTCGATTCAATTCCCGGATAAACACTCCCTTGATAGCCTCGTCAAAAACAAAGCCTAACAATAGCCCGCTGGTCAGCAGAACCAAGCCTAACGTCAGCAAGGACCAAGCCCCATAGCGAAGCCAATTCCTCCAATTCATGGGCGGGAGAGGGGAGCGGATGAGCTGTTTCGCGCAGCGTATCCGAAAATTAAGCGCGTTCGTTGCATAAATAGCTGTGTGCAGGTACCTTTGCCGTCCCGGGGCAGTTAGCTCAGTTGGTTCAGAGCATCTGGTTTACACCCAGAGGGTCGGGGGTTCGAGTCCCTCACTGCCCACTCCACAGCCCCAAACCGGGTCAATCCGTTGTTCAGTCGTTCTTTTACAGAGGATCTATCAAAGTTTTTATCGTGGCGGTCGAACTATTCGGTTTTAAGTCGGCCTTAGCAAGTCCGAAACAAGCCGAAACAAGCCTTAGCAAGCCCGAAACAAAGCCCAAAACAAGCCCAAAACAAGCCCGAAACAAGCCCGAAACAAGCCGAAAGCAAATTGAAAGAAAGCCAGTCGAATTTCTCTTCACGTCGCTCAGCAAAGGTCGTTCATAACGCAGCATTTCGGCCAGCATTATTCGGACTTGCAGTTTGTGCACTTGCAACACGATTGTTTAGCCCTCCATCACCTGCACAACCTCAAAACAGAAACCAGATTGATCCTTTTTGCTATCGCCGTCCACTCGCCTTGTCCTCCTGGGGGATTAGCTCAGCTGGTTTAGAGCGCTTGCTTCACACGCAAGAGGTCACTGGTTCGAATCCAGTATTTCCCACCCCAAGAAAGCCCGATTTTCGGGCTTTTTGCGTGAGTTAAAACCCAATCTACGCCTGCGCGTGTTTCCCGTTCCGGCGTTCACCGCAGCAACCCGCTAATCTTATGCGCGGAGTGATGCGTCCCCTTCGAACGAACGCTCAGACACCCACCATTCTCCGTGCAAAAGTTCCCGCGAATGCGTTAATTTCGCTCTGTTTAGAATTGATCTAAATACCGATTGGCTTGTTTCACTGTGCTCGTCCATGACCAAAAGCCGCATTCTTCTTGCTGATTCCCAGTACCTGGTTCGCGAAGGCCTGAAAGCAATCGTGTCCGGGAACAAAGACATGGAGGTAGTGGGAGAGGCCGGAGATGCTGCAACCATGGGCCAAATGCTTTTGTCGCTGAAGCCCGACCTGGTCATTTTGGACCACGACACGGCGGAGTTTTACGGGAATGAGTCCATGCATGAGTTGTTGGACATGGCGGGCAGTGTGCGCTTCCTGATCATTTCACAAGATCACCACCGCGGGCGAATCACCAGTTTGCTTGAGCGCGGAGTCAATGCATTTTTGACCAAGTACTGTGACGAAGCAGAAATTGTCAGCGCTGTGCGGGCGGCGATCAAGGGCGAAAAGTACTTCTGCAGCAAGGTTTTAGACATATTGATAGACACCGTCCGAGAAGATGCCCGCGAAACCTGCGCACCCAGTTGCCTGACGTTGCGCGAGATAGAAATTGTCCGGCTCATTGCCAGCGGAGCCAAGACCCGCGACGCGGCCGCCCAACTTCACCTGAGTCCCCATACCGTCAACACGCACCGCAAGAACATCTTTAAGAAATTGGGCATTCGCTCTGGTAATGAGCTCGTTTTGTATGCGTTGAGCACTGGTATCCTCCAGCAGGTGGCGCGCACCGCCTGACGCTTCTGCCCAACTCTGCAGCCTCATCTTTCTCCGTCGCTTTTCGGCC
>CAYSDI010000127.1:0-7632 GCA_964429745.1 uncultured Chitinophagales bacterium
CGCGATAAAACACTTCTTCCACCCCGGCCTGTTGCAGGGCGCGACCGCTGAAGTCGTAGTCGCCCACGGAAATGCCGCCGCAGAGCAGGAGCACGTCTGCCTGAGCGAGCTCTTCGCGGAGGGCCTCTAAAACAACCGTTTCCTGGTCAGGAACGTGCCGGGTGCGGATATGCGGAATACCAAGGGCAGCCACAGCAGCCGCGAGGGCGATGGAATTGCTCTCGTAGATCTGGCCGGGGGCCAAGGGCTGGCCGGGGGGCACGAGTTCGTCGCCGGAACTGAGTATGGAAACACGGGGCAATCGGTACACAAAGGCGCGGTCAAGGCCGCAGGAGGCCAGCAGACTTAGCGCACCGGCGTTGAGCAGCTGCCCGCATTCCAGAATGCGTTCACCCTGGCGGACGGCGCTGCCAGGCTGGCGGACAAAGCGGCCGGGCTGGTCGGCTTCGGCACTGAACTGAACCCAGCCGTCGGCCGTCTGCGCTACTTCCTGGCGCACCACGGCTGCGGTGCCTTCGGGCAAAGCAGCACCGGTAAAGACGCGTCGCGCCTGGCCGGGAAGGAGCGGCGCTGCAGGAGCCTGGCCCGCGCGGGTTTCGCCGATGAGTTGCCAGCGAAAGTGGTGCGGGTTAAAACCAGCGGCTCCAGCCTCCGGGTTAAAACCGCCTGGTCCCCCCCCAATCGCATACCCATCCATCGAGCTCTGGGCGAAGGGCGGCAGGTCCAGTGGCGAGTGAACGTCCTGCGCTAGCACGCGACCAGGCAGCGATACGAGCGGTACCCATTCCCCCGGACCAGGTTTAACCGTGGCATGCAAAAGCGCCTGGGCTTGTTGAACAGAGATCATGGGTAAAAAATTACGCGTGCAGCCTGCGGTTAAGGGCGCGGGAATTCTCAGCAATGAAGGCAAAATTGGCACGCACGAGAGGCAGGCAAATTAGCTTAGGTAAGATCATGATATATTACTATATTTCTTTTATGTCCAAGCCATGCTCTATCTGCTCAATTTTGTCTTCACGTACGCTTCGGCACTCATTACCGGTACCTGTGAGCCTTTGAAATCTTTTGCATTGCGCGTAATTATGACACCTGCAGAATTATTAACTGCATTAAAATACTGAAATGCATCATCAAAGTCTTTCATTTCCGACAGTAGAGCGAGATCAATTTCTTTGCTACCGCTGCTACAAACCTTACATATTGTCCGGATACCCATGATCGCCTGTCTGGCGAGCTCAATTCCTATGCTTCTTTGTAAAATATAATGCGTTGTGACTATACTTACGGTACTCACGAGTACTTCAATCTCCTTGTTCTCTGCCAGTATAAACAAGGCCTCAGCATAAACATAATGTGGCTCTCTTTTCCCTAACCAATCCAGGAGGATATTGGTATCTGCATAGACTCGCTCACGTTTCACTGATGCTTCTTTCGTTGATAGGCCATGTAACGATCGCGATAGTCGTCGTCTTCCAACTTGACGATGCCTGTTAATTGGCGTACAATACTACCGTTGCCTGACTTTTCATCCGGTAATTCACTTAATATACGCAACAGGTAATTTTCTACCAGGTAGGATAGACTTACGTTGTGCGCTTTAGCATATTCTTTTGCCCGTTCAATGATCGCCTTTTCCAGACTCAATGTCAGCTTTGTGGTCATAAACCAATTATTGTACGTATAAAGTTAGCCGATTTACACGTATAAAGCAACCTCACGCACTCCCCTGTTGCTGTACTTGCCCCCCCCCCTACACCGCCGGTGTGAAGTCAAAATCGCCCTGGGCCACGGCCTCGTAGCGCTCCAGGTCAAAGCGGTAATACTGGGCAGGCTTGTGGGGCACCCCTCGTTGCTTTTCGTCAAGTGGCACTAAAATGCCTTTCTTAAGCATCTTTTTGCGGAAGTTTCGCTTGTCCAGTTCCACAAGCAGAATAGATTCATAAAGCCGCTGCAACTGGCCCAGTGTGAATTTGGGCGGCAACAACTCAAACCCTACCGGGCGCTGGCGCAGGTGGCGTTGCAGCGAACTAAGGGCTTCGGACACGATGCTGTTGTGGTCAAAGGCCAACGAGGGTACTGCGCCGATGGGGAACCAATCCACATTGCGGGCCCAACTGCTGGGCGTAGGTTCAAAGTCCATGAGCTTGACCAGCGAGTAGTAGGCTACCGTGATGACGCGGGCGTTGGGCTGGTCGCGCATGTAGGTGAGCCACGCGATGTCCTCCGCTCGCCGCACCCGGTCAGGGTCGCCAAAGGCCTGGAATTGTTCCAGGAAAATGTTCTGCAGCCCGGTTAGTTCGCGCAAAACGCGGTAGGCTCCTTGGTCGAGCGATTCGTTGTCCAAGATGAGGTTGCCGGGCAATGCCCAACTGCCGGCAGTGCCCTCGGGGCTCTCCTGGCGCTGGATCAGCAAAACCTTTAACTCTTCAAAATCGAACCCGAAGATGACGCAGTCAACAGAGACGTGGGGGTTAACCTGGGCCTGATTGGAAGCCAGGTTAGCTTGAGACGAAAGCATGATGACCAAGTAAGTGAAAATCCCGCGCATTGCAAACCTTGCCTAAGTGTACTGATTACACTAAGTTTGCTGGAAGTATCGCCAAATTTGACGTAGCGGCGGGTCTTTAGACTGTTCTCTCGCGTAGTATTCCTTATCCGTTCCCCCGTTTTTGTATGAAAAAAATTGCAGTTTTTACGTCAGGTGGCGATGCCCCGGGCATGAACGCAGCCATCCGCGCCGTGGTTCGCGCCTGTGTTTACTACGGAGTGAATCCGGTGGGCATTTTCCAGGGTTACGACGGCATGATTCGCGGCGAGTTCCAGGAGATGAATTCGCGCTCGGTCAGCAACATTATCCAGCAGGGCGGAACCATCCTGAAATCGGCGCGCAGCGAGGCTTTTCGGACGGAGGCGGGCATGGAAATGGCCTACAACAACCTCTATCGGCACGGCATTGATGGCCTGGTGGCCATCGGGGGAAATGGCACGCTTGCGGGTGCGCACGAGTTCTACAAAAAGTACAAAATTCCGGTGGTGGGCATCCCCGCTACCATTGACAACGACCTGGACGGCACCGATTTTACGCTGGGCTATGACACGGCCACCAATGCAGTAGTTTCGGCTATAGATGTGATCCGCCACACGGCTTCTTCGCACAACCGCCTCTTTTTTATTGAGGTGATGGGGCGCTATTCGGGTTTTATTGCCTTGCGCAGCGCTATTGCGGCCGGGGCCGAGGCCATGCTCATTCCCGAAGACGACATTGGGTTGGATAAATTGATTTCGGTACTGGAACGGGGTATGCAGAACAACAAGTCGTCCAGCTTGGTCATCGTAGCCGAAGCCGGCAAAAGTGGGCGCACCTTTCAAATTGCGGAGGAAGTGAACCGCCGTTTCTCCTATTACGAGGCCAAAGTCACCATTCTGGGTCACTTGCAGCGGGGCGGCAGCCCTACTTGTTTTGACCGTGTGCTGGCCAGCCGGTTGGGCGTGGCGGCTGTTGAAGCGCTGCTGGCAGGCAAAACTGACGTGATGCTGGGCCGCACCGCCCGCAAGGTCAAAGCCACCCCTTTGAGCAAAGTCATCAAGGACGAAAAAAAGATTGACAAGGAACTGTTGCGCGTTGCTGAAATTCTGGCCATTTGAGAAAGGGCTAAAAGCGCTAAATTCACCTCGATGTTACTTATAGCAGACTCAGGGTCTACCAAATGCGACTGGGTGCTCGTCAAAGACGGCAAACCTTTCAAGCGCTTCAGCACCATGGGGTTCAACCCCTATTTCCACAACGAGGCCGTGATTTCGGGCACCTTGCGGCGCAAGGAACCGCTCTATGATCACTTGGGCGAAATTGAACAAGCGTTCTTTTACGGCGCCGGTTGTTCAACACCCGAGCTTCAGCAGGTGGTCGCTCGGGGCCTTTATTCCATTCTCCCGAATGCCAAAGTGTATGTGGGCCATGATCTGGAAGCGGCGGCCTATGCCACGTACAGTGGCGAGCCGGGTATAGCCTGCATCTTGGGCACGGGCTCCAACTCCTGCTTTTTTGACGGCAAAACGGTGAGCGAAGAGGTGCCGGCCCTGGCTTATATTTTGGGCGATGAAGGCTCGGGGGCCTGGTACGGCAAACGCCTGTTGGCCGAATTCCTCTACAAGCGCCTTCCCGCCACCATGACGGCTGGCCTGAAAGAAGAGTTCAAATTGGACCGCAATACCGTGATGGAAAACGTGTACATGAAACCACACGCAAACGTATATTTGGCTTCATTTATGCGTTTTATTTCCACTTTTAAAGAAGAGGCCTACGTGCAGGAATTGATTTTTGAAGGCAACACTGCTTTCCTGCAAACGCATGTCTGTTGCTTTGCCAATTACCGCGATGTTCCCACGCATTTTGTGGGCTCGGTGGCTTATTACTTCAGCGACATCCTGTACCAGGCGGCCGCCAAGCTGTCCGTTCACGTGGGCACCATCGAGAAGAAGCCCATCAATGGCCTGGTTAACTATCACTTGGAGCACCAAAAAGAACTGATCTGACCCCTTCTCCTGCTTCCGCCTTAAAGAATCGCAACCGCACCGCAGGTGCTGTGTTGGCGGTTGAATCGGGCAGCGCCCCGGTTGGTGCCTCCCTGAATATCACGCTTGACAACGGGCATGCGCGCCTGAGCGCCTATGGGCCATCGCTGGTGCGGGTGCAAGTGGCCCTTGACGGGCCAGTTCCGGTTCGAAGGTCTTACGCAGTCGTGGCAACGGCTTCGGAAACTGCGGGGTTTGTGCTGAGCGAATCGGCCTGGGGATGGACCTGGAGCAGCGCCGGACTGGTGCTGCGCATAACACGGGCGGCCTTTCGCCTGCGGTTTGAAAAACCGGACGGCACCTTGCTCAACGCAGACGAAGAAGCCTTTGGCAGCAGTTGGCTGGGCTACGAATGCACCACGTACAAGGCCCTGCAGCCCGGCGAGCGTTTTCTGGGTCTGGGCGAAAAAACGGGCAACCTGGACCGCCGCGGCACGGCGTTGGTGAACTGGAACACCGACGCGTTCGGCTACGGCGAGAACACCGACCCGATGTACATGAGCACGCCCTTTTACTTGGGCGTTCACCCTGGCGGGGTCTACGGCATTTTTCTGGACAACACGCACAAAACGCGCTTCAACTTTGGCGCGTCCAACGACCGCTTTGCGTTTTTCTCGGCCGAAGACGGCCCGATGGACTACTACTTTTTCGGCGCGGATTCGCCGGCGGTCATCCTGCGCGACTATGCACAATTAACCGGGCACATGCCCATGCCGCCCAAATGGGCCATCGGCTTTCAGCAGTGCCGATACAGTTATTATCCGGACGAAGTGGTGCGCGCCAAGGCGCAAGCTTTTCGCCGCCGCGGAATTCCCGCAGACGTCATGTACCTGGACATCCACTACATGGACCAATACAAAGTTTTTACCTGGAACGAGAAGCGATTCCCCCAGCCGGAAGCTTTGTTGACCGAGCTGCGCGAAATGGGTTTTCATGTGGTCATCATCGCCGACCCGGGCATTGCCCGGGAACCGGAGTACCTGCCCTACGCTGAGGGCATGCGCGACGACTTGTTTGTGAAGTACCCGGACGGCACGCCCTACACAGCCAACGTTTGGCCGGGCTCCTGCCATTTCCCCGATTTCAGCAAACCCGAAACCCGCGCCTGGTGGGCGGGTCATTGTGCAGATTTTGCCGCCGCCGGCCTGGCCGGCATCTGGAACGACATGAACGAACCGGCCACCTGGGGCCAGAGCATGCCCGACCTGATGACCTTTAATTTTGACGGCGAGGGGGCCACCCACAAGGAGGCGCGAAACGTGTACGGCCAACTCATGGCGCGCGCCACCCGCGAGGGCATGGAGCAGTTGAATCCGGGCGAAAGGCCCTTCGTCTTAACGCGAGCGGGTTACGCAGGCATTCAGCGCTACGCCGCCGTCTGGACCGGCGACAACGTAGCCTCCGAAGAGCACATGCTGCTCGGCTGCCGCATGCTGGCCAACATGGGCCTGAGTGGCATGCCTTTTACCGGCAACGACATCGGCGGCTTCGTGGGCGATGCCGATCCTTTGCTGTTCTCGCGCTGGATTTCGCTGGGGGCATTCTCCGCGTTTTTCCGCTGCCACACCATGATCAATACCCGGGATGCAGAGCCCTGGGCCTACGGCGAAAAGGCCGAAGAGATTGCGCGCAACTACATTAACCTGCGCTACCGCCTCTTGCCTTACGTCTATTCCATTTTCCACGAGGCTGCACAAAGCGGCTTGCCCGTGGTGCGCTCGCTGGCCATCGAGTGGCCGCACGAAGCCCGCGTGTACCAGACCGCCTACCAGAACCAATTCCTGTTCGGACCCTCGCTGTTGGTTTGCCCGGCCATGAGCCGCGAAAAGGTCATTCCGCTGTTTTTGCCCGAGGGAAATTGGTATTACTTGTACAACGACCAAGTGCGCGCCGGAGGCCAGGAGCACTACCAGGACTGCCCGGTTGACCGCCTTCCCGTCTTTGTGCGCGGCGGCACCATCCTGCCCATGCAAAGCCTGGTGCAACACGCCGGCGAGAAACCAGAACCAATCTTACGGTTGCAAGTTTACGCCGGATCGGGCATCAGTTCCTTTACCTGGTATGAAGACGACGGCCGCAGCCTGGACCACGAAAAGGGCCAGTACGTGCAGCGGATCCTGCAACTGGATTCCACCCGACGCCGCCTCGTGGTGGGCGCCGAAAAAGGCAGCTACCGCCACGGCTATCAACGGCTGCGGGTGTTCCTTCACGGCTTTGGCGCGGTCAACCGCTGCCGCCTGAACGGGCAACCTATTCCCTCGTCAACGCTTGACTTCCGCTACATTGAGCAGATCAGCAATTTCGACCCCTTTGAATACGTGCCGGACCCGCACAAAGAAATCCCGGACCTTCCGCTCGTTGAGTTTGATCTGTTTCCGGGCGAAATGGTGCTGGAGTGGTGAGGGGGGGGGGTTAATCTTCAAAGTAGATATCGTAATCAATATTTGTAAGAATTTGGATTAACCAAATTGCGGAGTCCTCACCATAGCTGTTAGTGCTCGTACTTGAAAATATTTTAAAGGTCGTTGTTGGATTTTGATATACTTTTATAATACTTCCGTCTTCAATTTTAGAGTCTTTCAAACTACTCAAGGATTTTATAGAGTTTAAATAATAATTATATTTATCTATATCGTGTATTTGCAAGGTAATTACTTTAATGTCTAATGTGTCACTATAAATATAATTCAGAAAAGATTCTGCTGATTGTGAAAAGGATGACTTGCCATAAGTAAATGTAACGCTCCCATAAGTTTCCAAACCTTCTTCCTCGGCATCAAAAAACTCCCAACCTTTAGAAACTAGGAATTCTTCAACCTCGCCAATGGTCTGACTCCTAATTTCAATCAGTTGTGATAAAGCAATATTCTGCCCATGCATTCTCAAGGACAACAAGCAAGCTACAATCAATAGTTGGAACGGACGCATTTAGGCACAAGTTAAGGTGTCTGTAAAACAATTCTTAGTTCAACCTTAGCGGCTAGAAAACTAAAATTTTAATCATGGAACAAAATTAAAAAAAGCCATAAAATAATCTGACAAAAGCTTTAATTGTAGCTC
>CAYSDI010000128.1:0-7572 GCA_964429745.1 uncultured Chitinophagales bacterium
GGGCGGGGGGTAGGCGGTGCGGGGAAGGTCTGCAAATTCTGAGCGAACTTCGCGGCGTGTTACGCGCTCTAGCTGCCCTCATTTTCAAACTGACCGGTTGGTCGGTCAATTGGAACCTTCCGGAAGGGGTGCACCGCTGCGTCATGATCGCGGCACCGCACACGTCGAACTGGGACTTATTCTACGCAAGGATTGCCTTTTACCAAATGCGCATTCCCTTGCGTTTTACGGTCAAGAAGGAATGGTTGCGGTTCCCGGTGGGGGGCTTAATGCGCGCCATGGGGGCTATCGGCGTTGACCGAACGCCCAAAAACCCAGGCGACGAACGCCCCAGCCTGACCGACGCCATGGCCCATCTTTTTGCCGACCACGAACGCCTGGTGGTCATGGTCACCCCGGAGGGCACGCGCAAGCTGCGCACGGAGTGGAAAACGGGCTTTTACTACGTAGCGCTAAAAGCCGGCGTACCCGTTGGACTCGGCTACCTGGATTACGCCAAAAAGGAAGCGGGCGTGGGTAAAATGGTTTATCCCAGCGGCGACCGCGACAAAGACCTGCGCGAAATCATGGATTTCTACCGGTCCATCCGCGGCAAGCATCCCGAGAAGTTCAGTGTTGATATTACCGTGTAACTTATTAGTTTGAAATTATCTTGTGTTGAACATAGTTTTTAATATGTTGCAACAATTTTGTTAGAAAACTCGCTTTACCTCAAACCCCCTTCCCCCGTGCTGTTATCTGTAGAAAACCTATCCAAGTCGTACGGCGAACGCGAGCTTTTCCGCGGGTTGACGTTTTACATCGCCCCCGGCCAGAAAATTGCGCTGGTGGCCCGAAATGGCACCGGAAAGTCAAGCCTGATGCGGGTTTTGGCTGGTCTGGAGCCGCCGGACATGGGCGGCAGCGTCAGTTACCATCCCGACGCGCGGGTGGCCTTTTTGCCGCAAGAACCCGAACTGGACCCCACGCAAACCATTCTTGAAGCCGTTTTTGCGGCCGGTAGTCCCGCTATGTTAGCCGTGCGCGAGTACGAAGACTGCCTGGCCCGCCACATTGAAGGCGACCGTTTGGATCGGGCCATTGCCGGCATGGAAGCCTACAACGCCTGGGACCTGGAAGCGCTCGTTAAACAAGTGCTCAGCCGTTTGGACATCCACGACGTAGAGCGCGGCGTAGCCAACCTCAGCGGTGGGGAGCGCAAACGTGTAGCGCTGGCCCGGGTGTTGATTGAAGAGCCCGATTTGCTCATCCTGGACGAACCTACCAACCACCTGGATCTGGACATGGTGGAATGGCTGGAGGGCTACCTGATGGCCCAAAAACGCGCCATGCTGCTGGTTACCCACGACCGCTATTTCCTCGATTCGGTCTGCCAGGAAATCATTGAAATTGAGCAGGGCGAATTGCAGCGGTACCGCGGCAACTACTCCTACTACCTCCAAAGCAAAGTGGAGCGCACCGACGCGCGCAACAAGACCATCGAGAAAGCGCGCGGGCTCTACAAAACCGAGTTGGAATGGTCCAAGCGCATGCCGCAGGCGCGGGCCACTAAGAGCAAATACCGGATGGAAGCCGTGCAGGAGTTGCGCGAGCTGGCCACCAAACGCACCGACGAAGACGAGCTGGAACTGGACGTGCAAACCGAGCGGCTCGGCAGCAAAATCCTGGAAATGCACAACGTCAGCAAAGGCTTCGGTGACCGGGTCCTCTTTCAAAAGTTTGACTACAAATTCAAGCGCCCGGACCGCATCGGCATTGTAGGCCGAAACGGCTCAGGCAAAAGCACGCTGCTTGACCTCTTTACGGGGGCTCAGGAGCCCGACGGGGGCAAAGTGGTCCGCGGCGAGACACTGCACATCGGCTATTACCGCCAGGAGGGCCTGAAATTCCGCGAGGGCCAACGGGTGGTGGACGTGGTCCGCGACGTGGCAGAATTCCTGCCCCTGGGCGGCGGGCGCAAACTCACGGCCACCCAGTTGCTGGAGCGTTTCCTCTTTGAGAAGCACACCCACTACCAGCACGTATCCACGCTGTCAGGGGGCGAACGCCGCCGCCTCTACCTGCTCACAATCCTGATGAAGAACCCTAACCTTCTCATTCTGGACGAGCCCACCAACGACCTGGACATTCTGACGCTCAGTGTGCTCGAAGACTTCCTCCTGCGCTTTCCCGGTTGCCTGGTCATCGTTTCGCACGACCGCTATTTCATGGACAAATTGGTGGATCACCTCTTTGTCTTCGAGAGCAATGGCCTGCTCCGCGATTTCCACGGCAATTACAGCGCCTACCGCGCCGAGCTGGATGCGCTCGAAGATCAGCGCCGCCTGGAATCCAGCAACCGCAACAATAAGCAGGCGCAAAGCCGTTCGGGCGAAGGGCTTCCGTCCGCTGCGGCAACGGCACAGGCTATGCCCACGGCGCAAGCTCCGGCAAAAGCTCCGGCGAAAACTTCAGCACAAGCTTCAGCACAATCTGCCGCAAAGACCTCCGGCAACTACGCCCCATCCGGCAGCCCAAAGCCCAAAATGGGCTTTAAGGAAAAGCGCGAATTTGAAGCGCTCGAGGCCCGCCTGGCCGAGCTGGAGACCCGCAAAACGGATCTGGAGTCGCTGTTGGCCAGCGGTGCCCTTCCCCATGCCGAATTGACGGCGCACAGCGCGGAGTTGGGCCAGGTGCTTAGGGACCTGGAATCCAAAACGGATCGCTGGCTGGAATTGTCAGAGATGGCCTGAAGGGTTTCTGCGGCAAAGCGATTATCTTTCCGCTTTCCTTGCCGCTCATTTTTTTTCCGTGCGTGAAGGTTGTCCTCCCCTCCGTTTGCCCATCCTTTGCCCCACTCAGGCCAACAAAATTGCGGAAGATGCTGTTCCGATGACGTTGACGTTGTACGATAATCCGGCAGCCCTCCCTGCTGCGGATTGGGACATGCTTGTGCCGGTTTCCCGTCCTTTTTTGCGCCGAACCTACCTGGTGTTGCTGGCATCCGGCTTTCCAGGGGCATTCCGCTATGCGGTGGCCAGGCAAGAGCAGAAGGTGGTCGCCGCCTTTGTTTTTCAGCGCGTTCAACTGAAAGGGGAGAACCTGCGGCCCTACTCCGGTCCGGAAGGGGGCAAGGCCTATGCATGGCCGTTGGCCAAAACGCTCGTTGACTTTGTGCGCGACCGCCTGCACTTGCTTCGCTGGCCAATCATGACCTCCGGCAGTCCGCTGGCGGCGGACGAACCGGGTTTTGCGTTTGCTCCCAACCTTTCGCCTTCGGATCGCAATTCGCTTCTGGCTGCTGCCGTTCGCGAAGCCGCTGACAGCTTTCGCGGCATTCGCGGCTATTTGATTTCCGGGCATGGGCCGGCACTCAACGGTTTTCACCGGGTACCCGCCGAGCCCGATATGACCATGCCCCTGCTTCCTGAATGGTCCTCGTTTGAGCACTACCTGGAGGCCTTGCAATCAAAATACCGGGTGCGGGCCCGGCGCATTTTGCGCGCTGCCGGGCCGCTGCTCCGCGTGGAGCTTGACGCTGCGGGCATTCGCCGCGAACTTGATGCCTGGAACCGGTTGTACCGAAACGTGGTGCAGCAAGCCGGTTTCAACCTCGAGACGTTGCACGAGCAGTATTTCCCCCGGATGAAAGAGAGTTTTGGCGATGCGTTTCGCTTCGTGGCCTGGTACAAATCTCCTGGCTCAATGGCTGGTTCAGTTGCTGCTGGTCAGATCAGTTCCATTGGCCAGCAACCCGCGCGAGTCCCCGTCGGTTTCCATACCGCTTTGAGCCGCGAAGGCGTGCTCCACGCGCACTTTATCGGCCTGGACTACGATGCCAACGCAGCCTACAAGCTCTATCCGGCTATGCTCTACGACTACCTGCAACTAGGCCTGGAGATGAGTTCCCGCTTGCTGCATCTGGGGCGCACGGCCCCGGAAATCAAGAGCACGCTGGGCGCTCTGCCCACCCCCAACGAATACCAATTCCGCCACGAGCACAAGCTGGTGCAGTCGCTGATTGGACCGGCGTTGTTAGAAGCCAAAATTCCCGAATGGACGCCGCGACAGCCCTTTCGGAGCATAGAGCAAATGGATCTTTCTTCGGAGTGATGGGGCTTGCTGGCCGACCAGCCTTGGCTTGTTGCCCCGAACCCTTTCCCCCGGTAAAACTGCAAACACACTCTTTTCTCTCTTTTTCTTCTCTCATGATTGCCACCACTTTTTTTACCCGCAGCTGCCGGACCGTTCCGACACTCTTTGCATGCCTGGCCCTTGCGGTCAGCCTGCCAGCAACCTTGCTGGCGCAAGCGCCGTCCATTGACCCCCAACGCATTACCATTGTGCGCGATGCTTACGGCGTGCCGCACATCCACGCCCCAACGGACCCGGAGGCGGCTTACGGATTGGCCTACGCCACGGCCGAAGACGATTTCGAATCCATGCAATACAACGTGCTGGCTACTCGCGGACGGCTGGCCGAAGTGCTCGGCAAGGAAGGCGCCATCGGCGATGTTGTGGCCTTCTTAATAGACGTGGAAAACCAAGTCGAAAGCCGCTACGATACCCACCTGGGTGCCGAGTACAAAGCCCTGTTGGAAGGTTACGCAGCGGGCGCGAATGCCTATGCGGCCGCGCATCCGAAAGAGGTGCTGCTCAAAGGAGTTTTTCCTATTGGCCCAAAAGATTTGGAAAAGGGCTATGCACTTGGCGTGACCATGATGACCGGTCTGGACGTAGAATTGCTCAAAGTGTTCAACGGCAGCATCGCCAATTTCGAGTACCAACTCAAGGACAAAGGCTCCAACGCCATGGCCTTCAACGCCAATCGAATGGCTGACGGCCGCACGCACCTGATCGTCAACAGCCACCAGCCGCTCAGCGGGCCCTCGGCCTGGTACGAGGCCCACATTGTCAGCGACGAAGGGTGGAACGTACTGGGCGGTACGTTTCCGGGTGGGGCCACCATTTTCGTGGGTACCAATGAGCATTTGGGTTGGGGCCATACTCTCAACTACCCCGATTACGTGGATGTGTACAAACTGACGATGCATCCAAAAGATAAGTTAAGTTATCTTTATGACGGGCAGTACAAAACGCTGGAGGAGCGCACCATCAAGCTCAAGGTCAAAGTTGCGGGCATCAAACTCCCGGTCAAGCGGACCTTTTACCGCAGCGTTCACGGTTCGGTCATCAAAAACAAAACGGGCTATTACGCCTTGCGCTATCCGGCCAGTTTTGGCATTGGGGCCGGCGAGCAGTGGTATCGCATGAACAAGGCCGCCACGTTTGACGAGTTCGAAGCCGCGTTGAAGTCCAGCAAGTTGCCGGGCATCAACGTGGTGTACGCGGACGACCAGGATAACATTTATTATCTTGCGAATGGGCATTTTCCCAAGCGCGCCGCCGGTTTTGATTGGAAAGCCGTGCTGCCCGGCGACACATCTGCCGTGGTTTGGGACCCCGTTTTCGCCCCGGTAGACAGTCTGCCGGTTTACCTCAACCCGGATTGTGGCTATCTCTTCAACACCAACAATTCGCCCTTCTTTGCCACCTGTGAGGAAGAAAACCTCAAGACCGAAGATTACGATTCTCGTCGGGGGTACGAACAGTACAACAACAACCGCGCCTGGCGCTTTCACGAGCAGATGGAAGCCCAGCAGGGCCCGCTGACGCTGGACGACATCAAGCGAATGAAGTACGACCGCACCTGGGGCCGGCCGGCGCGCACCAGCGTGATTTCCAACCTGGAACGCATTTTTGAGCTGGATGAAACCCTGTACCCCGAAATGGCCGACGCGCTCTTGCTGCTCCGCGGCTGGGATCGCACCACGGAGCCTGAAAACACCAACGGCGCGGCCCTGTGGACCATGTGCATTCACCATGCTGTTCAGCATTTGGTCGAAGGGGGACGGCTCATTTTCCCCAATGAAATCACCGATGCCGAGTTTGTAGAAGTAGTAACCACAGCCCGCAAGCACATGCTCAAGCATTTTGGCCGTTTGGACGTGCCGCTGGGTGACTTGCAACGCCATGTGCGCGGCGATCAGGACTATCCGGTAGGCGGCACCGCCGACGTCTTGGCGGCAATGAGCACAGAACCCTGGAAAAAGGGCCGTATGCGCAGTGACGTTGGGGATGGTTATATCCAGTTTGTCAGCTATGGTGACGGCCTGCCCAAAATTGAAGCGGTCAATTGCTACGGAGCCTCCAACAAGGAACAAAGTCCCCACTTTGACGACCAAATTGACCTGTACCTGAACCAGCAATTGCGCCCCATGACCCTGGACTGGCAGGAGGTGTTGCGCACGGCCAGGCGCACGTACCACCCAGGCCAGGAATAACGGCCCGCCGCACCACTTGCCAGACTGGTTTGTAGGGGTTAATTTTACGGTTGTCTGACGTACAAAAATCCCACATTATCAGCGAGTTAACGTTTCCGGACTTCCACCTCGACCCCCGAATTAACGACGGTCTGGAAGCCATGGGGTTCCAAAACCCGACCCCTATTCAACAGCAGGCCATCCCCGCCATTATGGAGGGAAAGGACCTGATTGCCTGCGCACAGACCGGCACAGGCAAGACCGCAGCCTACCTCTTGCCGTCTATGCACGCCATTTTGCAGGCCGAAGGTGGCTTTTGCCACACGGTGATCATTGCGCCAACCCGCGAGCTTGCGCAACAAATTGACGAGCAGATTGAAGGCTTCGCCTATTTTGCGGGAATTGGCTCTATTGCTGTTTACGGCGGCGGGGACGCAGCCAGTTGGGAGATTCAGAAGCGTGGCCTATCCCAAGGTGCGGACATCGTGGTGGCCACTCCCGGGCGCCTGATTGCCCACCTGAACATGGGCTATGTGGGTTTTGACAAGGTCCGCCACCTGATACTGGATGAAGCGGACCGCATGCTGGACATGGGCTTCTACGATGACATCATGAAGATCATTCAGTACATGCCTAAAAAGCGTCAAAACCTGCTTTTTTCGGCCACCATGCCGCCAAAAATCAGGGAATTGGCCTCGCGAACGCTGCACGAGCCCGTGCAGATCAACATCGCCCTTTCCAAGCCGGCAGAAGGCATTGTTCAGGGTGCCTACCTCGTCTACGACAAAGACAAATTGAATCTGTTGATGGACATCCTAAAAAACCAGGACGTCCCCTCCGTCATCGTTTTTGCCTCCACCAAAATAGCGGTCAAAAACCTGGAAAAGCAGCTCATCCGCAAAGGCATCAACGCCCGTGCCATGTCTTCTGACCTGGAGCAGAGCGAACGCCAGAAGGTCATGAACGACTTTTCCAACCGCCGCATTCAGGTGCTGGTGGCCACCGACATTGTCAGCCGCGGCATTGACATTGACAACATCAGCATGATCGTCAACTACGACGTGCCGCAGGACGCAGAAGATTACGTACACCGCATCGGTCGCACGGCTCGCGCCGATTCCACGGGCATTGGCCTGACCTTCATCAGCGATGTGGATCAGGGCCGATTTGCCAAAATCGAGCAGTTGATTGAAAAGTCTGTGAACAAACTGCCCTTGCCCGCTGGTATTCCGGAAGGTCCGGAGTACAACCCTCGACGGGGGGGTGGGGG
>CAYSDI010000129.1:0-5755 GCA_964429745.1 uncultured Chitinophagales bacterium
CGTCATCGGGGTTGTCTTGCGGGTAATGGCCTTGAGCTTTTGCTGCAGGCCCTTCAGACAGACTGCCGTTTGCTGCCAGTTTGGTGCGGGTTGGTTGTCTGGCGCCGGTTAAAAAGCGCGGATGGAGATACCGACAGTAAAAGGATTCAACGGGGTACCCTCGCCCTCCGCGAAAAGCTCCGACATGGCATATTGGCCATACAGATTGAACCAGCCATACCCGATGCGCACCGTGGGCCCGTAGCGGAAATCGTTCAGGTTGAAGTCATCCCGCTGCTTGGTTTTGAGGCTGTTCTCCGTTTTGATCTTGGTCTTAGAAGCGATGCGAATACCGCCCGTCATGCCCGCAGAAAAGCGGAAACTCTTTGATTTCTTGTCCGGATTAGTTTCCAGATTGAGCATGAGCGGAATGGTCAGGTAGGTCATGGACAACTTGCTTTTGCGCAGCGGGTCCATGCTTTCGGCATACGAGAACACGTCAGCGTCCGGCTGCAGGATCACGTCATCCTGGAAGGAATAGTTGTACCACGAAAAGGTCAAACCGTATTCCAGGTTGAATTTGCGCTTGACCAGGCTCACGCGCTGCCGAAACAGGTGCATGTCCAGGTTGAGGCTGCGGCCGTAGCGCAAGTCGTTGAAAGGGGCAGCAGCATCGCCGAGTTGGAAATCGCCGTCCTGGATTAGTCCGTTGATGCCGATGTCCATCATGGCCCATTCCGTGGTCACCACATCTTTGGTTACCCTGGGATCCATGTCCACCTCCACTGCGCCACCTTCGCCGTTTTCTCCAATTCTGATTTTGATGCTGCCAATTTCAATGTCGGTGGAATCGCTTTGGTTTTTTGAAGCGGCAGCAGATGGAGCGGCTGGCGCTGCAGGTGGAGCGGCTGGCGCTGCAGGTGGAGCGGCAGCAGATGGAGCGGCTGGCGTTGCGGGTTGAACGGGTGCTGCGGGTGCTTCAGGTGATGTCTTTGGATCTACCACTTGAAGTTGTGCCAGAGCCAGGTTGCTGATGCTGGCGAAAACAATCGCCAGGCTTAGGGAAAAAAGAGCCTTCATGAGTCAGTTTTTGGCGTTTTGCGATGATAAACTTTGAAGCCACCTACCGAAAAACGGAAGACGCGCGCTTCTTCCATGGATTCAGTGTTGCGTTGAGCTTCGGGTTCCGAAATGCGAGGAACTACGGCAAGCCATTCGCTTTCACCAGACATAAAACCGGCAAGGCTTCGTGTGGCATTTTGCGTAACGGTCTGCGTAGCGGTCAACAAGGAGCCGATATCCATCGGGAGCCTGTCGTTGATTTTATTGCGAAAGAATCCAGGCACCAGTGCGGTGGATGCTGAAGCTTCTTGGCTTGCGGATCGCTCGTTGGCCTGGGCTAACAGACCGTCGGCCGTTGCAGCACCATCCAGCGATTGGGCGCTGCGCGTCTGGACGGGGTCAGGTGTGGACATGGTGTTGGAAGAGCCCGTCGCTAAACGGGGTGACTGTGCAAGGCTTGCGTTGGTTGCCGGTTGTGGGCTCCCCGGGTGCACGGTTGCACCGGGCTTCTGGGCACCGCGGCTGTCAGGTGCCTGTTTCTGAATCTTTTCCGGGGAAATCTCTTGAGCCAGGGGCAACTGCGTCGGTTGGGTCGCCGTGTTGTGCTGCGGTTTAGCCTGGAAGGCGACTTGCGGTTGCCCTGGAGACGAAAGTCCTTCGCCGGAAACAGGATCAGAAAGAGGCATGGATTGCGTGGCAGTATCTGGCGTGGTAGCCTCAGCCACAGGTGCAACAGGCGTATCCGAAGCGCTTTGGCGAACCAACGGCAGCGCCATAAGGATCAGTAAACCCACGGCGGCCACGGCTCCAAGCCCCTGCACCCAGCCGATGGGGAGAATGCGGCGGCGGCGCTTTAAGCTTTCTTTGTCGTGGAACACAACTGTTAAGTCCGGTTTGAGCAGGGTTTGCTTCCACTCGCTGAATTCCTTTTGCAAGTCCGGGTTTTCGGAAACGAAGTGGTGTACCTGGCTGATCTGACCCGCCGTCAGGCTACCCTCGATGTAGTCGAGGAACCAGCTCTCGTAATTTTCGCGGTTGATGTCCATGATCAAATCAGGTTTTGAACGTTTCCAATTCGCTCCTGCAAGGCCTTGCGGGCGCGGAAGATGTACACTTTGACCTGGGCTTCGGACAGCCCGGTGATGTTGCCGATTTCGCGGTAGTCGTAGCCCTCATAATCGCGGAGCAGGACCACCGTTTTTTGAACTTCCGGCAAGGTGCCCAGCGCCTTTTCGAGCGCTTCCCGGGCTCCTGTATATGGAATGTGGGTGGAGCGTCCGTCTTCGGCCATTTCTTCTACCAGCGTGATGCGTTTCTGCTTGCGAATGTGGTCAATCATGTCCCGGTAGGCTACGGTGAACAAATAGGGTCTCGCTTTCTCGGCATTGACCTCTTCGCGCTTGCGCCACAACACTTCAAATGCATTTTGCACCAGATCCCGGGCATCTTCCGGATGCCTGAGTTGGGCAACGATGTACCGGTACAAGGCATCTGCATGTTCATCAACACTCCTATTGTATTCCTGTACCGTCATGCTTGCTGTTCAGCGGATGCCTGAATTTTTGAGTTGAACGAGGAACCGAATGGTGCAAGTGAAACGGGCTGACCAAGGTTGTTTGTCGGCAAATACGATGCTGAGGCGTTTCACTTGGTAATTTAGTTACAGCACCGGCGAAAAAAATAGTTAGGGAAAGTTCCCTTATTTTCGATTCCATGCCCGACTTTCCCGTCTTGGTGCTGTTGGCCCTCGTTCTCTCTGGCCTGATTTACGCCACCCTGCGGCTGCTCTTTCCAGCACATAAGAGTCCGTATCGAACAGAAGCCAGCTTTGAGGAATTGCACGCGCGCTTCCGCTTTACGGGGTTTCGACAGTTTGCCGTCATGGTTGGCTTAACCGTGGCCGGTTGTCTTGTGGCGTATGGGCTTTATCAACTCGCCGCGTTTTTGTTGTATTCCGGCAGCCTTGCCAAAAACCTGCACCTGATTCGACCTGATCTATTTGCCCGGTTGCTGGTGGCCCTGCTTGGCGGCGGAGCCTTGGGCCTGGCGCTGAGCCCTTGGGCTTTTCGGCGGCTGTTGGGCAGTGAATACGAAGCTTACGTAGATTACCAGAATCGTTTAACTGGCCTTGATAACGAACGGACGGCCAAGGCGTTATCATGGGCACTATTAGTGACCTATGCACTGGTTTCTGCCCTTTTTCTGGACTGGTACACGGCCTTTGGTCCGGCTGGAATTCGCCAGGCGCCGCTTTTTTCGCTCGACATCCGGGAGCATGCTTATGCCGACCTGGCCAACATTGAACAGCGCAATTCCTTTGTCAGACCGGACGGGAAAAACTGCTCCCGGGAGCATTTCCTGCTGCATTTTGCTAGCGGTCAACAATGGAACAGCCGAAACAGCGGTTACGAATCTCAGGACCGAAATGCGGAACTTTTGACCTTTATCCAGGAGAAAATGGAGGCCGTAGCTCCTGTTGATTCTGCGTTGGATCAACCTGCCTCCGAAGAGCAGGGCTATTAGGGTTAAAAGTAAGCGTGAAGCATCCTGATTAAGGCGTTACAATGCCGCCGCTAACGCGCAAGACGCTCTTGCAAAAAAAGGTATAAATCGTTGGAAGTCAGAAATTTGAGCGCAACATTCTCCGTAACTTTTAAACGTAAAATGCGTTGAACACAGGGTAAGTCTCCCCCCGTGTCCAGCAAGGTCAGCGACCATATCATCAAGCAAAGTGACGAAAAATCCAATCCGGATCCAGGATTTCTGCGCCTGAAACGGATGGTGGAACAGGTCAATTTACTGCATCGCTCCCACCCCACCAAAGCCATGAAACTGGCCCGCGAGGCCTTTCCCCTGGCTAATCAGCGCGGCGACAAACGCAGCAAGTTCGAATTGCTTCTTTTCCTTGCGCGAATGGAAGCACGCAAAGGGCGGCTTGAAATTGCCGAAACCAACCTGAGCGAGGCCCTGGCCCAATTGCCCGGGCGGCGGGCCGACAAAGACTCGCTCTGCCGCATTTACCTGGCCATGGGGGCCGTGTATTACCTGCAGCAGAAACATCAACTGGCGTTAGAATATTACAGTAAAGCTTTGGCTTGCAACGTGGACAAGTACAAAGTTGACCTCTACCTGAATATCGCCAACCTCTACTTTACCAACGGCAACTTCCACAAAAGCCTTCAGTACCAGCGCCGTGCGCTCCGGCTGGCCCAAGCCGAAACCAACATTGAAAAGCAGATTTTCTGCCTGTCCAACATCGGGGCCATCTACGTGAAAACCGACCAGGATATCCGGGCGCTGAAAAGCTTCCAGGAGGCCTTGGCCATGATCAATACCCTTGACGGGTACGATTATACCCGATGCAACTGCGAACTCAATCTGGGCGAAGTCCATTCCCGGATACAGCAATGGGAAGAGGCGGAACGCCATTATAAAGACGCCATTCGCATAGCGCGACAAAACCAGTTCCACCAGGAATTGGCCAAAGCCTACCAATACCTGGGCGAGCTCAAGGCCGCTACCGACGACGACAGCAGCTTTCTATACTACCTGTACCGCAGCCGCAAACTAGCTAAAGACAATCATTTTGAAGCCATCCTCATTGACGTGCTTCGGCATCTGCAGCAGCATTTCGAAAAGCGGCAGGACTTCAGGCAAGCCTATGCCTACCTCAAAGAGATGGCTGAGGTTCAGGCGTCTATAGAGCAAAACAAACAGAAAAAAGAGCTCAGCCAACTGCTGGACAGCAAGGACAAAGAAATCTCCATTTTGGAGCGGCAGCGCGACCAAATTGAAGAGCAGCGCTTAAAACTGGAGCGCAACAACCGCGAACTGGAAAAGAGCAACCGCGAGCTGGAACAGTACGCTGTTGTGGTGGCACACGACCTTAAAGAACCTTTGCGCAACATCAGCAGCTTTACCTCGCTGATTGAGCGGCGCTACGCCAGCCAACTGGACGAAACGGCGCGAGAATACATGAGCTTCGTGGTGCGCAACGCCGGCAGAATGAATACCCTGCTGACCGAATTGCTGCGCTACACCACCCTGCGCCGGGTGCCCGAAGATCGGGTCCGCGAAACCGCAGCCGAAGAAGTGGTGCAACAGGTCGTACGCGATTTGCAGGGCAAGATAAAAGAGAGCGGCGCAGTGCTCTTCATGGGTGACATGCCCAATTTGAGCGTTTCATTTGACCACCTCTACCAAGTATTTTTCAGCCTGATTGACAACGCGTTGCAGTTCAACAAAAGCGCAAAGCCGGAAGTGCACATCAACGCCTCGCGCGTTGGCGACAAGGTAGAATTTAGTGTGCGCGACAACGGCATCGGCATCGCAAAAGCGTACCAGGGAAAGATCTTTCAACTCTTTCAAAGGCTGGACCGCGACCGGTACAGCGGCACCGGCATCGGGCTGGCCCTATGCCACAAAATCGTGCAGCTCTACGACGGCGAAATTTGGCTGGACAGCGAAGCAGGCCACGGCAGCACCTTCTACTTTACGCTGCGCGACTGATTCCGGCGTTCAAGTCTCCGACCGGTCTGTTGGCTTGTTTGCTGGCTTGTCTGCTGGCTTTGCTGTTGACTTGTCTGTTGGCTTTGCTGTTGGCTTTTCTGCTGGCTTTGCTGCTGGCTTTGCTGTTGACTTGTCTGTTGGCTTTGCTGTTATCTGCTTTGCCGTCTATTCAGCTATCTATTCAGCCGTCTATTCATGGCTCTAA
>CAYSDI010000129.1:5855-7466 GCA_964429745.1 uncultured Chitinophagales bacterium
TATCTGCTTTGCCGTCTATTCAGCTATCTATTCAGCCGTCTATTCATGGCTCTAATCTGCTCCGTGCTCTCGCCACCAGGCGCTAAGCATCTCTCGCAATTGATTCGCTGTTGCCCGGTAAGCTTCCAGGCGAAAGGCTTCTGTTCCCTGCACGGCCGCGGGATCCTCTACCTGGAACACGGTCACTGGCCAGTGCGGGGCTTCGCGCTCCATGACCTCCGCCGCCAGCGACGACAGCACTAGAACGTAGTCAAACGTTTCTTGACGGTACTGGATCCAGGATTTGCCGGGTTGGGCTGGCGCTTCTAACCCGTGCTCGCGCATAACCAGGCTGGCCATGCCGTTAGAAGGTCCAGGAGCCACCCCGGCATCAACAATGTGCCAATCCGGATGCTCCTTCCGCAACCAGGCAGCCGCCATCGGGCTGCGGCAGGTATTGCCGCTGCAAAGCACTAAAACACGTCGGGCGAAGGGCTTGGGATGCACGTTCAAATTTAGGGCTTTTTGATGCCTCCTTTTGGCGCAATTGCGGTGGATCGGGTTCTTGGAGCAGCCTGTTTGCGGCTACCTTTGCCGTTGAGTAAAGTGCGGTGCCCCTTCGCCCGTCATGATCGCTACTCCTTTCCCATGCACATCAGACCCCGAAGAAACCGACAGAGTGAAGTCATCCGCAACATGGTCCGGGAAAGCCGGCTGCACACCGACCAATTGGTGCAACCGCTGTTTTTGGTAGACGGCCGCGACCTGCAAGAGCCTATTGCGTCGATGCCCGGGCAGTTCCGCTGGTCGCGCGAGCTGATGCTGGAAGAAATTGACCGCTGCCTTGAAGTGGGCATCAGCCGATTTGCGGTTTTTCCCGTGGTGGGCGAAGTGAACAAAGACAAGAAAGCAACCTACGGGCACGCCCCAGGCAACTTTTACCTCAAGGCCATCCGAACCATCAAGGAGATTTACCCTGATGTGCTGCTCATCGGCGACGTGGCGATGGACCCCTACTCCAAAGACGGCCACGACGGCTTGGTGGACGCTGAAGGCAACATCGTCAACGACGAAACCCTGCCCATTTTGGCAAAAATGGCTGTTGCCCAGGCCCAGGCCGGCGTTGATCTCATCGGACCTTCCGACATGATGGACGGACGCGTACGCTACCTCCGCGATGCTCTGGACGAAAAAGGGTTTACCCAGGTGGGCATCATGAGCTACACTGCCAAATACGCCTCTGCGTTCTACGGCCCCTTCCGCGAAGCCCTTGACTCCGCCCCCAAAAGTGGCAACAAAAAGACCTATCAGATGGACCCGGCCAACGCCCGCGAAGCCCTTCGCGAAGCCGCCTTGGACGAAGCTGAAGGCGCCGACATCCTCATGGTCAAACCAGCCCTGGCCTACCTGGACATTATTCGCGCTGTCAAAGAGCAAAGTCGGGTGCCGGTTGCTGCCTACCACGTCAGCGGGGAATACGCTATGCTCATGGCTGCGGTCAAAGAAGGCTGGCTGGAGTTAGAGCCCGCGGTTACGGAAACGCTGACTTGCATTCGGCGCGCCGGAGCAGATATTATTTTGACGTACCTGGCCAAGGCCTATGCCCGGATGTTGAGGTCGCATGGGGGGTGA
>CAYSDI010000130.1:0-7102 GCA_964429745.1 uncultured Chitinophagales bacterium
AACCGTGATGGACCCCCCAATCAGCACAAACATCTGGAGCAAGTCCGTGTAAATAACGGCCCTCAAGCCGCCGAGAATGGTGTAAAGCCCGGTGGCCACCACCACCGCGATGGCTCCGGTCCAAAATTCCACTCCGAGCAACTCCTCAAAGACCAAAGCCCCCGCAAAAATGGTCACGGAAATCTTGGTCAGAACGTAGGAGAGGATAGAAATCACCGACAAGTACGTACGCGCACCCGGGCTGAAGCGGCGCTCCAGAAATTCGGGCATCGTAAACACCCCGCTTTGCAGGTAGAAAGGCGCAAAAACCCACCCCAACAACATCAGGATGAGCACGGCCAGAATCTCAAACTGCGCGGCTGCAATGTCGCCGCGTGCACCGGCACCAGCCAAGCCTACTAAGTGTTCCGACCCGATGTTGGAGGCAAACAGGGAGGCGCCGATCACAAACCAACCCATGCTTCGACTGGCCAGAAAGTAATCAGATGAATTGCTCTCCTGACCGCGCTTGCGGTCGCGCACGGTGACCCACCACGCCAGCCCAAAAACGAGCGCGAAGTAGGCCGCAACGACCGCAAAGTCGAGAAACTCCAGGGGACCTTTCATGCCGTTGGGTTATCGGGCCAGCACGACGGGTTGCGATACCGAACGCCCTTGGACAGTCCAGCGCACCCAATAGGTGCCGTTGGGCCATGAAGTGGCATCCCATTCCTGCAGCGTTGGCTCGCCAATACCTAATTGCCGCACGGGGGCTACTTGCCGCCCGTCGACGCTAAAGATTTGCAACGTGCCTTCGGCGTTGGCCTGGGGAAGTTGGACGCGCAGCACATCCGAAGCTGGATTGGGGTAAATAGTCAGCGCGGGAAGGGCTGGAACGTCGTTGAGCCCAATCGGCTCCGCGATCACCGTTATATTGTCCAGAAAAGTGCGGCCCACAGAAAATTGACCGGGCTTGTACAGCAAAACGAATCGGTCCGCAGTAGTGCCGGCCCCCGGTGTTTGCAGGTTAAACCGCAAGCGGTCCCACTCGCCGGCTGCGGCCGGAGCTGTGGAGTCGCTGACTACCAGCACATCGGTTCCTCCGGCTGTTTGCAGGGCCATCACATAAACACTCGGAGCGTTCACGTCATACACATCCATAATCAACTCTATGTTTCCCGAGGCCGGGCCAATGGAAACAGGAGCCGGAAAATAGCCGATAATGATGTCGTCCATCTCGCCCACGTTGCGGTCGTAGCGCAGGGTGTGGCTCGATGCGTTTCCAGCGCCAACTTCCGGGTTAAGCCTGCGGCGAAGCTGGCCGTGGTAAAATTCAATGGTCAGGTCCTGCTCGCACTCGGCATCCATAAATTCCAAGGCTTGATCGGGATCAGGATCGCAGGCCAGCGAAACACGCTCCGGGCCCATCCAATTGTCAAAGTACCAGGCCTGGCTGACCGGTGCGCCCGGGTTGACCAAGAGCACAGCGGCGTTAACGCCCGTATTGGGTACTGTAGGGTCGGGCTCGTTGGTCAGCGTAAAGGTGAGCTTCTCCCAGGTCAAGGAAGAAGTGGTCACTGCTGTGAACTCAGCCCGGCGACCCGTCGGGTAATTAACCGGACCAGCCGCCACGGAATCTTCCAGCGTAATCTGAACGGTAATTCCCGCAGCTGGCGCATAGGCATCCATCGTCAGCGACTTAGCGCCCGTGATGTAATCGGTTATGTCTTCGAGTTGACCAACATTGGCCACAATGACATCGAATGTTTCCACCGGGTTGCGCAGGTAACGCACAGCCATCGGGGAGGTATTGATGCCCGTGGTGTTGGGGTTGGGCTGGTACTCAATAAATACGCCGTGAATGAATCCGTAATCCACCTGGCGGCGGCTGTCAAAATTGTCCCAAACTTCCTGCGCCTGCAGGCTGGCAGCGGAGACGATCAATCCGAGAACTAAGAAAAAGTAATTTTTTTTCATGATGAATGGGCTTGGAACGGGCTTAGATAGAATCGGTGGAAGGGGTGCCGGTGCCAAAGGGCGAAGTCCGGGTGGGAAGCAAATCTGGTTCGGAATTTAGGGAGAATGGGGGAAGGAGGGCGGTAAAGCCCTCCTTCCATCCATCTCCCTATATCCTAAAACAAAACGCAAACAAGCTTATGGGTGCTCCTAGAAGGACCCTGGTAATACTTAGCGGCTAACCTCAAAGGTTTTGCTCAAGGTCTGATCGTTGACGCGAACTTCGATCAGGTATAGTCCGTTTTCCAGACCTTCGGTAGACAGCGAATTGACCTGGTTACCCAAGGCCACTGCCATGTTACCGCTCTGGACCATGCGGCCCATCAGGTCGTAAACCGTGTATTGGCCCTGACCCTCAACAGAAGAATTGTACTGCACCTGCAGCGATGTCGTTGCGGGGTTTGGGTACACAAACAATTCCAGATCCAGGAGGTCGGCTTCGCGCGCTGCGGGAATCGAGAACGTATCGCCGTACGCAGAGTAAGCGGTTACATCAAGCGGCGTAATGCTGCAAGCGCAGCGAACGCGCCAGGTCCAGGTGGTTCCGGCACCCGCAGTGGCAAAAGGAACATTGGTGGTGTTGATGGGCGCAGACAGGATGTTTACGCTGGGCTGAGGACCACTGGGCAGACGCTTGCCTTGCACCTGGCAGGCCACCGCGCCGGTCTGCGGGGTCCAGTTCAGGCGAACGCGGTTAGAAAGAACCGTGTGGCTTTGACCCGTTGGAGGAGTGGACGAATTGCAGGTCGACTCCGAGCGCCAGTCGTCAAACCACACAATGTCGCCGCTGAATACGCCGGGCTTGTAGAGAATAACAAAGGCGTTCGCGTTGGTGGCACCAGCGGCGGCGCTGAGGTCAAAAGTCAATTCCTCCCAAACGTTAGAAGCGGTGGTTGAGGCGGTGGCTTCAATGACCACGTTTCCGACACCGTCCTGAATGGACATAATGATGCTAGAAGGACCATTGCTGTCGTACACCTTCATTTTCATCAGCCCATTGGCAGCCAAGTCCAATGAACCCCCTTCGAACGTACCGTAAATGACGTCAAAGTCAATACCTGCGTTGCGGATGTAGCGCAAAGACGTGGCGGAAGGATTGCCGACCAGCGAAGGGTTAGCAAGGCTTTTGAGGTCGCCGTGCTTGAAGATCATGCCAAAGTTGTGCTGGCACTCGAAATCACCGTGCACCGTCAGGTCTTCTGCGACGCCTGCGCAAGGAGGACTGACGCGTTCCGGGCCGTTGAAGTTGTCCATGAAGTAACTGTCGCCGGTGAAGGTGTTCGGGTTGAACAACATAACCAGGCGCTCCACACCCGTGTTGGGCACCGAAGGATCGGGCTGGGAAACAAAATTGAAGGTCAACGTCTCCCATGCATTCGCCACAGTGGTAACCGCTACGTAGTTGGAGTGGCGACCAACTGGAAAGTTGCAGCAAGTAGCGGTGTTGGTGTCCTCAAAGGTCAATTCAACAGGAATGCCAGCGGCCGGGCTGTAAACATCCAGCGTCATTGTTTTGGCTCCGGTCAGGTAACCGGATACGTTGGCAAGAGGGCCAGATTCCATCACCAATACATCGAACTGGGCCCCGCCGTTGCGGATGTACTGGCCCATGGTGGCACTGGGATTGCCCACCAGGCTGATGTTGGGGATGTATTCAAAGCGGAGTCCGTCAGAAAACCCGTAGTCAATGTTGCGGGTGTCTTCAAAGTCTTCGTAAAGTTCCTGGGCCGGCAGCATTGCGCTAACGCCCATGAGCAAGAGTAAAGCGATTTTTTTCATGATGATCAAATTGTGTTTTAGGGGTTGGAGAAAACAAAGGGGATATAGCCCTTGGTTCTTGTCAAATGTACATGAAGACCCACCCGCACGACAATTTCTTACTACATCAAAGCCCCTACAAGGCCCCATTAGCACTACATCAAGACTACATCAACCCCTACAAAACTCATCGTCCAGGTGAGATACCATTTGGCCAAAAGACTTAGAAATCACTATTTTATGCTGCTTAACGTCAAAAAGACATTTTCGGCAGCATTGCATCAACCCGGTATTCAACAAAAAAAATGAGGCCACACTTGCTTTTACGTGTTTTCTGCCTGACCGGGGTTTTGGCCTTGTCTGTGCAAGGCACTCAGGCTCAGGTAACTCGCCTGGGCACACCGGTGGTGCGCAACTTTACCAGAGAAGATTACCGGGGAGGAACCCAAAACTGGGCGTCCAGTCAAGGAGTAGACGGCGTGATCTGGGTAGCCAACAACCAGGGCCTGCTCGAATTTGACGGGTTGAACTGGCGGCTGCATCCCTTGCCCAACCGCACCATCCTTCGATCGCTGGTGGTTGAAGAAAACGGGCGGATTTTTGCTGGTGGCCAGGGTGAAATCGGCGTTTTTGAGCCCGGGCCTGGCGGACGGCTGCACTACCGGAGCTTGTTGCCCCAACTTCCTGAATCCGACCGCAAGTTTGACGATGTGTGGGACATGGTGTCGTGGCATGGCCAACTGTACTTTTTGGCCAGCGGCCAGGTGTACACCCTGCCGCTGAACGGCGATGGCAGCGGAAGCAAAGTCCCTGCTCCGGGAGCCGCAAATTTCCTGGGCACAGCCGAAGGCCGACTGCTGTTGCATATAGAAGGAACGGGGTTGCTGGAACGAACCAACGACGCACAATGGCGGCACTTGGAACCTGCCACCGCAGCCCTGGATGAAGTCACAGCTGTTTTGCCCGGCTCCGGACGAAGCCTGATCCTGGCCACGCTCAAAACCGGGTTGTTCCTGCTCGATTCTGCGGGTTTGAAACCATTTGCCACGGCTGATCGTGCCTACCACAGCACCCACCGCATCTATTCGGCTGCCCGCTTGCGCGACGGTCGTATTGCCATGGGTACCTCGACCGGAGGCCTGGTTCTGCTGAGCCATTCGGGCGAAATGCTCGGTCGCTACACGCTGCGGCAGGGGTTGCAGAACAACACCGTGCTCTCTTTAATGGAAGACCAGAGCGGCAACTTGTGGCTGGGGCTGGACAACGGCATCAGCATGCTGGCGGCGTCCTCTCCTTACAGCCGCTTTTTTCCGGATGGCGAATTGGCAGGTACCGTTTACGCCATTAAAGTCTTTGGCCGCGAGCTTTATTGCGGCACCAACAACGGCCTGTACGCCTTAAACCTGGATTTGCCCCCGGATCGCAGGGTGTTTGACCTGATTCCCGGCAGCGAAGGGCAGGTGTGGAACCTGCAAGTGATTCGCGATCAGTTGGTTATGGGCCATCACGAAGGGGCTTTTCTGGTGCAAAACCGAAAATTGTCGCGCATGGCCCCCCAAACCGGGATTTGGACCTTCGTGGAGCTGCCTCCAGAGAAGCCCGGCCTTCCGGACCGGCTCATCGCAGGCGGTTACCAAGGTTTGGTTGCCTTTACCTGGAACCAAGGTTGGGTCTACCAGGGTCCGGTTGCCGGTTTTGGGGAATCGTCCCGTTTTTTAGCGGCCGATAACCAAGGCGATCTGTGGATTGCGCACCCTTACCGGGGCGTCTGGCGCGGACATCTGACGGGATTATCCTTGGAAACTCTGACATTTTTAGGCCAGCGCCAGGGCTTGCCCTCCAATTTGGGCATCCAGTTGTACGCCATCGGCAAGGACGTGGTTTTTAGTGCCGAGCGGGGTACCTGGGTGTTCAACCGCAGTACGGGCGGATTTGAACCCCATCCGGTCCTGGACACCATGATGGGGCGCCAAGAGCCCATTCGGCGAATCATTCCTACGGAAGCCGGGGATTTGTGGTTTGCCATTGGATCCGAGGTTGGCCAAATCAAGGTCTCTGACAAAATGCTCTACAAGGTCAGCCAGCGGTTGGCTTTCCCGGAATTAAGCGGCGAACTGGTCGGGGGCTTTGAACACATCGAAGACCCCATGGGCCCGGAAGTGTACTTTGCTACCGATCGCGGCGTGATCCAGTACGCCCCGGTTCCCGAAAATGCCGCAGAAAGCACGGTTCCCCTTCCCCGGGTACTCTTGCGGCGCGTGGAAGCCACCGGAAAATTGGATTCCGTGCTGTACGACGGGGCTGGAAGTCCTGGTGGACCGGATGCGCAGTTGCTGCCGGCGCGCTTTAAGGCGTTCCGTTTTGTCTTTGCAGCTGCGGAGTTTGAGCAGCCCGACCGGATGACCTACAGTTGGATGCTGGAAGGTTTTGAGCGCGAGTGGTCTGCCTGGTCAGAGAATTCGGAGAAGGAGTACACCAACCTTCGGCCTGGAACGTATACGTTTTTGGTCCGCACCCGTGACATGAATGGGCTGGTCAGCGAGCCTGTGCGCTACACCTTTCAAATCGCGGCACCCTGGTACGCCAGCACGCTGGCTATGTTTCTTTACACGCTGTTGGTGATCACCGGCCTGGCCTTGCTGGTGGTGCTGCCGCGCCGCCGCTTTGCCAAAGACAAGGCGGAAATGGCCAACACCCAAGAGCGGACCCTGCGCGAACAGGAAGAGCGGCACAAGGAGCTAGAGGCCACGCGCGCACAGGAAATTATGGCGCTTCGCAATGAAAAATTACAGGGCGAATTGACGTTTCAGAACGGGCAACTGGCTACGACCACGCTGCACCTGGTGCAGAAAAACGCGATGATCGTGCGCCTGCGCGAGGAGCTTGAAAAACTGGAGACAAGCCCGAACCCGGAGGAATGGCGGCAGGCCCTTCGGCAACTATTGGGCATTCTCAACAACGACGAGCGGTTGGACGAAGACTGGGAGCAGTTCGCCATGCATTTTGACAAAGTGCACGCAGATTATCTGGCGCGCCTGCGCGACCGTCACCCGCAGCTCACCCCCCGCGACCACAAACTCTGCGCGTTCCTGCGCATGAACCTGAGCTCCAAAGAGATTGCGCCGTTGCTTTACATTTCCGTGCGCGGGGTGGAAATCAGCCGCTACCGGTTGCGAAAGAAACTGGACTTAGATGCTGAAGCTAACCTGACGGATTTTTTGTTGGGGATTTGATGGGGGGGCGCAATAATAAACCGTAATATTTTTTGTGATTAATGAAATCAAATTTGCATAAACACCTGTTGTATTAATATTATATTTATTTATTTCAACAACACTAATTGGGACTG
>CAYSDI010000131.1:0-2187 GCA_964429745.1 uncultured Chitinophagales bacterium
GGCTGCTGGGCGACAACGGGTTGCGGCGGAGCAACCGGTGGCTGCTGGGCGACAACGGGTTGCGGCGGAGCAACCGGTGGCTGCTGGGCGACCGGGGGCTGCTGGGCGACCGGGGGCTCAACTGCTCTCGGGGGCACTGCCGGGGGTTTGGCCAGTTCGCCGTCAGGGTAAACCGTCCGCACGAGGAGACCTGGTTTTGCGCCAGGGTACTTGCGGTTTCCTTCCTCCTGAGCCGATGTAACCGGACGTTGGGCGGCGGGCAAATGCTGGGGGGGATTGGTTTCAGCCGGAGTCTGGCTGATGGGTGCCGTTTGCGGCAAAACAGCATACACCTGGGGAAGGGCTTGCGGTTCTTTGAGCGAAACCGGCTCCTTGGGAGCTTTTGCTACCGGCTGAGGAGCATTTTCAATAGTCCAGACCAGTTTGTTGGCATCGCGCAAATCTTCGTCTTCCTCATCCTCGGTCACATCGTCATCTTCATCTTCGTCATCCCAATCGAGTTCGTCATCGTCGTTGTCATCTTCTTCGTCCCATTCGGGATCATCGTCCAAGCCAACCGGTTGTTGCAGGCCAGTGGCTGGGGCTTCGGCGGTGGCGCTGCTTGCAGACTCAACGGCCATTCCCCCGACAGAAACTTCCTGATCAAAAACCAGGATGGTTTGCGCTGGATCAACCGGGAATTCGGCTTCGGGAACAGCGGAAACCGACGTCATGGTCATTCGGCCTACCGTCTCTTGGCTGAAAGCTGTTGAAGCAGGCCGAATGGCCATTTCCTCTTCAACTGCAGGGACATCGTAGGCAAAAGGCAGGACCTCGCTGTCCGGCTCCGGCATGGCTTTGATCACTGGAATATGGCGGACGAAGGGCTGAATGGGTCGGCCCGGCGCCGAAGTGGCGGTGCGCAGATGGGGTTCCGTGGAAGTGCTGGCAAGCTTGGTTGGTGCCGCTTCGGGCTTTGCTTCCTGACCGTTCAGCGGCAGCACTTTGCGGGCAGGCTGCTGGTTGTGCCCGCCGATAACACGCTCGTGGCTTTCAAACCCTGTAGCAATAACGGTGACGCTCAACTCATCGCCGAGCGACTCATCCATGCAATTGCCCCAGATGATGTCGGACTCCATGCCGGCAGCTTCCTGCACATATTCGGTGATTTCGCTGATTTCGTCCATGCGCACTTCTACGCGGCCCGACGTGATGTTGAGCAACACGTGCCGGGCACCCTGAATGTTGGTGTCGTTGAGCAGCGGGCTGGAAAGCGCGGCTTCTACCGCGTCAATGGCCCGGTTTTCGCCTGAGGCACGCCCCGTACCCATGATGGCCACACCGCTGTTGCGAAGCACCGTTTTGACGTCTTCGAAGTCAACGTTGACGTAGCCGGGAATAGTGATGATCTCCGCGATGCCTTTGGCGGCGGTGGTCAAAACATCGTCTGCACGGGCGAAGGCTTCGGAGAAGGGCAGATCGCCGAACACTTCGCGGATCTTGTCATTGACAATGACAATGATGGAATCCACGTGCTCTTTAAGTTCGGCGATGCCGCGGCGCGCCTGCTCGACCCGCTTTTTGCCTTCGAACCCGAAAGGGAGCGTAACAATAGCTACGGTAAGGATGCCCATGTCCCGCGCAATGCGCGCAACCACTGGCGCGCCGCCAGTGCCCGTGCCGCCCCCCATGCCCGCCGTGATGAAGACCATTTCGGTGTTCTTCTCCATCAACTCTTTGACTTCTTTGACCGACTCCAGCGTAGCTGCCTGTCCTTTTTCAGGATGGGCACCAGCCCCGCGGCCTTTGGTCAGTTCAGGACCGAGCTGAATGCGGTTGGGCACAGGGCTGGTTTCGAGCGCCTGTGAATCCGTATTGCAGATCACGAAGTTGACGTCCTTGATGCCCTGACGGAACATGTGGTTGACCGCGTTGCAGCCGCCGCCCCCAATGCCAATCACCTTGATGATCGAAGATTGTTCCTTAGGAAGATCGAAAAGCATGTTGGAAAATTTTTCGGGTCAGTTGTTGATGGATTCCTGCTGATGGTTGCTTGTGTCGTGTATCGGTGGAAGGGGTTCTCCGGTTAAATCAGCGTTCGGAGAATTCTTCGGTGGCATCTACATCTTCAAACCACCAGCCGAGGGAGCGCTGCCAAAAATCGCGCAGCTTCAGACTGATGCGTTTGTTTCCGTTATTGTTTCCGTT
>CAYSDI010000131.1:2287-6881 GCA_964429745.1 uncultured Chitinophagales bacterium
TTGTTTCCGTTATTGTTTCCGTTGTTATTTCCGCCACCATTTTGGTCGCGAGGTCCCATGGCGGCCGCCACGGGTTCTTCAAGCGGTTGTTCCAGGAAGCGAGCATCCTGAAAGCCTTTCATAACAAGACCTATGGCCGTTGCGTACATCGGGTGGCCGATTTGTTGCAGCGTCTGGTCCTTGGTGTTAATAGCCAGGTGTTCGGTTGGCAACCCGACGCGGGCGTCCAAACCGGTGATGTATTCGGTGAGCTGCACCAAGTGGCGCAACTGGGAGCCGCCACCCGTAAGAACAATTCCCCCGATGAGCTTTTTCTCGTATCCGCTCACCTGGATCTCGTAGTACACGTGCTCAATGATTTCCTCCACGCGGGCCTGAATGATGCTGGCCAGGTTGCGGGTGGAAATTTCTTTAGCCGTGCGGCCTTTGAGGCCGGGAATGGAAATGACTTCGTTGCCCTGAAGTTCCGTGGCGAGGGCAGACCCAAATTTAACTTTGAGCTGCTCGGCCTGGTTCTTCATGATCATGCAGCCTTCCTTGATGTCTTCTGTGATAATGTTGCCCCCCAGCGGAATGACGGCGGTATGGCGAATGATGCCTTCCTGAAAAATGGCGATGTCGGTCGTGCCGCCCCCGATGTCAACCAAGGCTACCCCGGCTTCTTTTTCTTCTTCGCTCAACACGGCATCGGCAGAGGCGAGTGGCTCCAGGATGAGGTCGCACACTTTAAGCCCGGCTTTGTCTACGCACTTGTTAATGTTGCGGGCGGCAGTCATCTGACCGGTAATGATGTGGAAATTGGCCTCGAGCCGAATGCCCGACATGCCGACCGGGTCTTTAATGCCCTGCTCGTTGTCCACGATGAATTCCTGCGGAAGCACATGGATGATCCGGTCACCGGGAGGGAGCGCGAGCTTGTGCATGTCCAGGATCAACCGGTTCAGGTCCTCCTGGCTGATTTCCTTTTCAAGGCTGTCGCGGTGAATGATGCCGCGGTGCTGCATGCTCTTGATGTGCTGGCCGGCAATGCCAACGTACACCTCGCCGATATCAATGTTGGCCTGGTTGGCTGCATCGGCAACCGCCGCTTTGATGGCCACTACGGTTTTATCGATATTGGCCACCACACCGCGCAAAACGCCAAAGGAGTCGGCCTTGCCCAGGCTAATCACTTCAATTTTGCCGTGCTCGTTTTGGCGGGCGACGATTGCGCATATTTTCGTCGTGCCGATATCCAACCCAACAATATAGCGTTCACTGAAATTCATGCTGATGTGCTTTCTGTAGTGCCGTGGTGGCGGGGCGAAAGAGATTGTTCACTGCTGCTGCGCTCTGGTGCCGTAAACCAAGTCCTGGTAGCGCAAATCCAAAACCTGGTAAGTGTCCCAGCCGGTGTAGTTTAAGCCATCCCGATAAACGGTTTCCAGCTTTTTGAACTTGGCTTCTAAATCCGATAGCACGCCCAGTTTGATGATGTGATCCCCGATTTTGGGTACCAATTCATACTCGCCAGACGCCGTCCTGTTGATCTGCTCTACCAATGCTGCCAGGAAAGGATCTTCTCGGATAAACGTTGCCAGCCCCACTACTTCAGCCAGGGTTTCTTCATCGGCTGCCTCCATTCCGGTCAGCACAGGAACCCTCGCTGTGAATGTACGAGTCGATGGCATCTTTTCTCCATGTATATCCAGGTAATAGCTAACACCTTTGTTGTGAATAACTCGAAGCATTGGCACCCGCTGCTCCACGTGTACACAAAGCGCGCCTCCGGAACCAAACCAAGTTTCCGCATCCTGAACGTGCGGCAGTTCCTCCAGACTTGCTTCCAGAGCGGCAAGGTCAATCTGGTTCAAGGGCATACCGGCGAACGTGTCGCGATCGAGCTCGCCCAATTTGTTTCTAATTGTTTGAGGATCAATGAAAAACAAATCTTGAGTTCCATCCATAGAAATTTGTATGGAGGAACAAACCCGTGCTTTCTCGCCGGCTGCTGCGCTGATCAGCAACCCAATAAACAGCGCTGTGAGCGCCAACAGAGAGCCATTGCGCAAAATTGATTTCCACCGACCTCCCATGTTTTTCCACTTTGGTGCTTTCATGTGTGCAAAAGATTGCGTAAACGAAATCCCATCAGACGGGAAGGTTTTGAAGGGTTTCTACCAACGGCTCTACCAGCCGGTCAATGTCGCCAGCGCCGACGGTGAGCAAGAGGGCCGGTTGTAGTTCGGCAATGCGGGCCAACGCGTGCGAGCGGAGCACAACTTCAACCGGGCGCTTCTCCGGTCGCGCCGCGATCAGGGCAGCCAGCCACTCGCTGTCGATGCCCGCAATCGGCAGTTCCCGCGCCGGGTAAATCGGCAAAAGCAACACCCGGTCAGCCCGGCTCAGAGCTTCGGCAAAGTCTGGTCCGAGGTCTCGCGTGCGACTAAAGAGGTGAGGCTGAAACAGGACAGTCAGCGGGCGTCGGCCGTGAATTCGACGAACGGACTCCAACAAACGACGAATTTCTTCGGGGTGGTGAGCGTAGTCATCCAGCAGCACATGTGCCGGTGTTTGCAGCCGGTACTCAAAGCGACGGTGTATACCTTGGAACGAAGCCAGGGCTTCGGCTATTTCATCTTCGGGGATGTCCAGCAATTCGGCCACACTTATCGCCGCCAGAGCATTTTCTACGTTGTGCAAGCCCGGCCAGCGCAGGGTGAACTCGCGGCTGCCCCGGTTGAGCACAAAAAGACTGCCGTCCTCGCCGGTATGCACCTGGCGGCACCATCGGTCGGCACTCTGTTCGTTGAGGTCGTAACTGAGGCTGCGACCCCGAAAATGCTCGTGTACTTCCAGGCCCCATCGGGCCACCAGGTGTCCACCCGGTTGAATTTGGCCCACAAAATCGGCAAAAGCATGCCGCATGGCATCCTGGTCGCCATATACGTCCAGATGGTCGCTGTCTACTGCCGTAACAACGGCTATGTTTGGTTCCAATTGCAGAAAGGAACGGTCAAATTCATCCGCCTCCACAACGATCAGATCTGGGTTGCTGCTCACAAAGTTGCTCTGGAAATTAGCGGCAATTCCCCCGAGAAAAGCCGTGCACCCCCTGCCACTCGATTGCAAAATATGCGCAATCAGGGCCGAAACAGTCGTCTTGCCATGCGATCCGGAAATCGCAATGGTAAAGCGATCCTGCGTCAGGGCGCCAAGCACCTGGGCGCGTTTTAACAGCGGCAATTCCAATGCACGTGCCCGCAGCAATTCCGGAAAATCCTGGGGAATGGCCGGCGTGTACACGACCAGAGCGCTGCCGTCTTTTGCAAGTGCGTCCAGCAGTTCCGGGCGCGCGTCAAAGTGGATGGCCATGCCTTCGCGCTCCAACTCCGCCGTCAGCGGACTCGGGGTCTTGTCATACCCGGAAACCTGCAGGCCAAGCCCCTGAAAATAGCGGGCCAAAGCACTCATGCCGATGCCTCCGATGCCCAGGAAGTAGATCGTTTTTACGGTCTTAAAATCGATCATGGCCGGGCGTTTTTAGCGGCAATTTCGGGCGAAGGGCGCACCAGCGCGAGCACCTCTTCGGCTATTTGACGAGTGGCATCGGGCCTGGCGAGCTCGCGAATTCTTTTGGATAACTCCTGGCTGGCCTGCGGGTCGCCGACCAGATTCAAAATGGCGGGGATCAACCGCTTGGAAGCTTCTGCGTCGCGGATAAGCACGGCTGCTTTTCGGGCTACAAGCGCCTGCACATTCTTAGTCTGGTGGTCTTCGGCCACGTTTGGCGAAGGCAACAAAATGACCGGCTTGCCGACAATGCACAGTTCCGAAATGGTGCCCCCCGCCCGCGATACAATCCAATCCGCGGCGGCGTACGCCGCATCCATACGGCGGACAAAATCTAAAACGCGCACGCTCGGTGAATCCAGCGATTGATAGGCCGCGCGGTAGGTCTTTCCGGTTTGCCAGATGAGCTGCAAACCGGCCGCCAGGAGTTGGTCTAAACCGGCGGCAATGGCTTGGTTGATGACCCTGGCCCCCAGGCTGCCGCCGGTGATGAACAGGGTTTTGCGCGAAGGGTCTAAGTCAAATTCACGAAGGGCTTCCTCGCGGTTCATGGCCGGGCCGGCAATGGTGTCGCGCACCGGATTCCCCGTAAGCACCAAGCGATCGGCGGGAAACCATTGTTCCATGCCTTCAAAGGCCACACAAATTTTCCGAGCCTTTTTGCCCAGTAAGCGATTGGTTACGCCCGGGTAGGAATTCTGTTCTTGCAACACCGTCGGGATGCCCTGCCACTGCGCAACGCGCAAAACCGGACCGCTGGCATAGCCCCCTGTTCCTATGGCAACCTGCGGCTGGAACTCGCGGACTACTTGCCAGGCTTTGAAAAGGCTGCTCAACAATCGGAAGGGAAACAAGAGATTTTGCGCCGTGAGCCTGCGCTGAAAACCGGCCACATCCAATCCCACGATCCGGTAGCCAGCCTCCGGCACCTTGTCCATTTCCATGCGGCCTTTGGCCCCGACAAAAAGGAACTCGATGCCTGGTTCGCGCCGCTTCAATTCACCTGCAATGGCCAGTGCGGGGAATACATGCCCCCCCGTTC
>CAYSDI010000132.1:0-6648 GCA_964429745.1 uncultured Chitinophagales bacterium
GTGCTGGTGCTGTGGTAGGTGCTAGGACTAGTGCTAGGACTGGTGCTAGGACTGGTGCCAGGACTGGTGCCAGGACTGGTGCTGGTGCTAGGCAGGTTGCGGTTTTGCAGAACCACGCAGCCTATTGACCTTTGGTTGACCCTGCCCAACCGGCCCTGCAAGTTCGCGAATTTGGGGGGAGGGGGGGACGGGCCGGGCCCATAAGTTGGGCGCGGTGGATAAGTTTTTGCTATTCAACAATGAAGCGCTCCCGGTGGAAATACCCCTGTTCGTTGCGCAAAAGCAGTGCATATGCCCCGGCCGGAAGCGCCACGTCAAGTACCAACACCCCCTGAACGACGTTTCCTGACGCGGTAGCCCTTCCCCCGGCATCAAAAACCTGGAAATGCAGTTCATCGGGAAGCGAACCGCTCAGTCGAAGGGCCATCTGACCCCGTGGCAACGGATTCGGAAACAGCGCGATGCTGTCCGTTGGCGTCTGTTCCAGCGCGGTGGCCGTCAGGCAGTCGCTCCAATCTACACCCTTGTGAAGCGACCAATAGCGAAGTAAAATATTCGATAAACTATCAGTAAATCGAAGAATATTGGCCGCGTTGTCGCGAACCCCCGGATAGGGGCATTCCATTTGCAGCCCGTTGACCAGGTTGCCGGGAGCGTAGCATGTATGTGTAGCAGTATTATAACCTCCGCTGTAATAATTGCTTCCTATACCGGGTGAAGGGTCTGCGGCGCTCGGCACGGCATCGTATCCGCTGCCTGCCAGAAGCGTGCCCAGCGCCGCTTCACCGCGAAGCAGTTCCGAGTGCGTAAGATTATTTATGTTACGCAGTGCAAGTTCGCCGATGGAACTGTACGATAGATAAGGTTCCTCATTTAACTCCCCGTCCGTCAGTGCCAATTCCGTGTCGTACAATAAATAGCCCAACTCAGTTCGTGGCGTCGGGTTTCCGTGTCCGTGCAAATCAAGGTAGAGCACCTGGTCCGGAAACACCGATTCTGCGAGCGTTTGAGCTGTGTCAATGAACTGATGAAATTCCGTCCAGGCCTGCACAGCCTCCGGATTGCCGCAGGCTGCGTCTGCCAGGTTTCGGTTGGCGTCCAATTTGCTGCGCCGGAGCTGGCAAATGATCACGTGGGGATAACAGCCTGTTTTTTCGTATAAAAAGTTGCGCAGATCAAGAGCCATTTCCACCGTATTGGCATCGGTGGCATAAACCGGGTCGTTGCAGGACCTGTTGGGAATGCTCGCCGGGTTCAGGCTGCCCCCATGGGGCACGGAGATAACGATGGGCAATGTACCAATGTGGTACTCAATGTAATTATTTTGACCGAATACAATAGTCTGTGCCTGTACTGCGCAAAACCGAGGCAGCACAAAGAGGAGAAATGTGCAAAGGTGAATCGGGTGCATTGGAGTTAACGCAGGGTATCTTTTTTGGCGGTGCTTGGATGGGGCAAGATCGGGGCTGAATCACGCGGCCATTTGACCCTTGGTTCAGCCTGAACCAACCGGCCCTGCAAGTTCGCGAATTTTGGGGCAGGGGGGGACAGTCCGCCCGCAGAAATTGGGCACGGTGGATAAGTTTTTACTCTTGCACGGTGAATCGCTTCCGGTGGAAATACCCCTGTTCGTTGCGCAACAGCAGTGCGTATTCCCCCGCTGAAAGGGATTCAACGGGCTAAGTCGATAGCAGTATGACTTTGTGTTGATCTATTATTCGCTGGAAGTTAGAAGGCAATGAAGTGTAATCCACAACATCCACTTTGAAGGGAAGATCGGATTCTTCAAACGCTGCTTTCAGATCAAGAATCAATACCAAGGGAATGGATTCCTTTCCAACTTGTTCTACGACAAGATCTAAATCTGCATGACTTTTTATATTTTCAGTTATACGTGAACCAAAAACATAAACAATCATGCCTTTAGGCAGCGCTGAATGAAGTATGTCTTATACAATCTCCTTATGACGACTTTTAAGCCCTAATACGGCCATTCCCATTAATTTCGTTTAGAAATTTCCTTAAGTACATACTCGACCTCTATAAGAAAATGAGGAATTTGTTGGAGTACTTCTTCTGCTTTTTTGGCAAAGATATGCTGATTAAAACTGGTCCCTACAGCTTCACAAACCGAAGCACACGTCTGCTATCCCCCCCACCCACCTGCACAGCATACCAGCCCGCTGGCAAAGCCGCCACGTTCAGCTCGGTGGTTGGGCCGGAGAGCACGGTCTGGAGGCACAGCCTGCCTGTGGCGTCAAAGACGCGGACCCCTTGGCCCGAAATGCCTTGGGGGGCATGGAGCAAAGCAATCGTAGAAACCGGATTTGGAGAAAGCTGCACCGCACCGTGCGCCAAGCCTTGGCCAGCCTCCCCGCTCAGTGGACACTTCTCAAACGAATCGAAGAAATCGCGGGCATCCAGGAAGCAGAAGAGCGCGCAGTCGTTGTGGTTGTATGCGCCGAAATCATTTTTCTCCACAGAAGGCGCGCCCAACTCAGTCCAACGGGTGAACGCTCGTTCAGAATTGATGGAGCTCACCTGGTCATCGCCGCTGCAATACAAAATGCGCACCGGACTTTGCGGGGCCCATTCCAGCATGTCGTTCATCGCCAGCAGGCGGCGGAATCGATGGTTCGGGTCGGCGAAAAAGTTGGCCACTACGCTGTCCTGGATCATGTCTTTGGGCACGGGCGTACAGAACTCGTTTATAGTACCAATGCCGGTTTCCTTGCCGTAAAACAAGGGCGGCAGCAAGGTGTCGTAGGGCGGCACGAAAATGTCTTCATATTCATTGAACAGGATTCCGTCATATTGATCCTGGTAGGCCAGAATAATGTAGGGCAGGTAACCGGGGGTAGGGTAGGGCACATCCAGCCCGATCAGGTCAGCCTGCGCGCCCCCCATGTCATAAGCCCCCGACATCGGCGCAGAGGCCACCACATTAAATTCCTCCGGATACTGGCTTTCCATTTCGCGCAGCGCTGCCGCGGTCGTGAACCCACCTTGCGAGTAGCCGTGCAGGTACACCTGACCGTTCAGCGTCCGGCTCAGCGAGTCCATAAAATGCCTTGTGGCGCGGATCATGTTGATGGTGGAATTGGCCTGCGAAAACCCGTGTTGATAAGGGTGAACAACCACGCGATCATCGTAATCGCCCAATCCCAGATAATCCGTGGCCGCACACAGATAACCCAACGACGCGAACGCTATGTTCACGATTGCTTGCGCGTTGCCGATGTTCTTGCTGGGCACGTAATTGGCGTTGGACTCTGTACCGTGGCCGTAAGCCGCCAGGGGCAAGCCGCAAGGCAGGTCCTCGTCTGTTCCCAGCGGCACGATCACTAACCCACTGGCCTGCACCAGCGAGTCCGGGTGCCGGTAAGGCGTCTGGTACGTGATCCGGTAGAGCTCCACGTCGTACTTCGGCGTCAAAAAAAGCGTTGGAATACCAAGGCCGGTTAACAGGTCTGCCACTTCGTCGGCCGTGTAGCTGGCCAGCGGCACAGCCCCGGTGAGCTTGCCTTGTGCGCTTACGGTCGAAAGGGCGGTTGCCGCCAGCGCGGCTGAGAGGAGGATGCGAGAGAGCATGGGGGGAAATGAGAGGAGCGTTGTCCTAAGGTAAGGAGATTTTTTTGGAGGGGGGAAGTAGATTGTTTTTATGTGGGGCTTTTATACTTTAGAGACAGGTTGTGGCTGCATGGAAAAATTGATCCGACCTTAATGCAATCAGCTATTACACGCAGAGGCTATAATTCAGTCTAACAAGTTATTAGACTAGAGGAAATAAAATATAAATAATAATTAAAAATTTTTACGCGAAACTCCTCTCGGTAAGAAAGTGCACATTTTTTGCTAAGCAGAGATTGGGAGTTCCATAAAAGCGGACGCCACGAGTATCTTGCCAATTCTGGAAAGCACCTGGAACACCCAAATTTCTATACGGTAAGAATTCAGCAGCAAGATTTCGTTTGCAGGCGTAACGGAAGGGGCTGCCGGGAGAGGATGAAGCCGTGGCGGAGTAAGAAGCAGATAAATTGATTCGTTAACTTGGGGAACGTATAATGAGCAGCAAATTACCAAAAGCGCCTCTACAAGAAGCCATCTTTGAAATGCGCTGGCCGCTGCAACCGGATTCCTCTGGCCAGCAGCTTCATGATGCAGAGTATCCCTTTGCTCTGGGTAAGTTCCAGGAAGCATTGAAACCTCATTTCCCGCATCATGTGGCGAAATTCCCCAATGACATTCCGCACCAGCTTCTAAACTACCAGGTTGCCCATCAGTTCTGGAAAGGGGAAAACACTTGGCCGGTGAGCCAGCTCAGCCCGGGAATCGCCACACTAAATAATACGGAAAAAAACTATGAGTGGAACAAAACCTATCTTCCCAATGTAAAAATTGCCTTGTCAGCCCTGGAGATAAGTTACAGACATTTAACCTTTAATGCATTGTCGCTGCGTTTCATTGATGTGGTGAGGGTTTCCGATTATGGAAAAAAGACCTGGGAAGAATTTGTGAACGATCATATCAATTTCAGTTTCAGCAACCATTACAACACGCGTGGGAGTTTAAAGCATTTCCATTTTGAGCAGAGCTTTGAAATGGGTGATACCGACCTTTTGAGCGTAACGTTTTCCACCGCTTTTAACAATAAGAAGGAGGAAGTATTCATTTGGCAAACTGCGGTGAATCACCATGGAAAAGTATCAGATGAACAAGTGATCAACTGGCTTGAAAAGGCTCATGATTGTTCGTCTGTGATGTTTAAGGAAATTTGTAAAAATGATTTCTATGCAAGCTTTAGTGAATGAGCCGACTGCACTTTATGGACAATCTACTACGGCATCGTTTGATGCTGAATTCATGCCATCAGCGCGGTATTCCTCCAGCATTTATCTCAGTAATGACAGCCGTTTCCCTGATCATATTGCCGCGATGTTCCAAAAATTGAACCGTCTTGCGGCTTTGCCTAAAGCTTGGGATAGCTATCGGGCTGAGGCTCCTTCACCGGTAGCCTTGGATGAAGCGCGATCATTTATTATTCATAATTATATGTTGGATCTGCCCTTTTACTTCCTGGCACCCGGAGTAAATGGAGAAGTAATGATCGAGTTTCAAAAAGGAACGAAGGCCGCAGAACTTTACTTTCTGCCTGATGGTCAATGCGAATTGATCCTGTTTAAGGACGATGAGGTGGAGCGCGAAGGTGATCTTGAAAATAACCTTCGCGAACTTATTGATTTTTTCTCAAAGTAGTTTTCAGCAATGGATGCGATCAAGGAGGAAGATTTATTGCTCAGAAGGGTTCAGTTCCTTGATCCAAATTTTATTAAGGATGATGGCACTCCGTCATCTTCCAGCTTCAGTTTAAAGAAGGAAGAGGACGGGTTAATGGTTGACCTGGATAGGCTCACAACCTACCGGGAGGCTATTCAGGACAGGGCAAAATTTAGACTGTTTGCATTAAAAGCCGCATATACCACTTCGCTTGGTCTGGAAAATGTGCACGATCCAAAGCAAGATAATCCAGCTCATTGCCTGATTAAGGGCAATATCACCCGTGGCGTTTCCAGAAAACTTGCCAAAGCTGCCAAACGCATACCTTAACCAGATTAGAACGGAGCGTTGGGGAAATAGAGATATCCTTAAGGTCAAGAAAACCTGATTCCTTTGTTCCCGGAAATGCTCAGCAGATGTAGTGTTGAAAAGTTATGACTGGGCCAGGGAACAACGAGAAACCGGCAACTGCATTGTTTGTGGTAACCACTAGCAGATTAAGAAGGACATTTTTGAGATACTCATCAAGGGCAATCAACCGCTCATATCAGTTCTGGCTCACGGCATGTAGACCCGTTGGCAGCCTGAAATCGAAATGGCAGTGGAGAACGACAGGCTACTTGATTTGAGCCGGTTTGACCAAAGCGTAGAGCGAGTTACCAGAGAAACGGCTGAAAAAGAAACAGGGAGATGATCGAGATATGTGATTGTATAACCGTTGGCAATAAAGCAAAGTACGATCAATTTGACAAGCTATGGCATGGTAGACAATATGAAAACATTTAATAAGACTATCCATCCAAACACATTGGCAAGTCGTTCAAAGGAGAGTGTTGCGCAAAGGGTGTCAGATAATTAGTTTAGCTATTCAATTGACACCATGAAAAAGGAATCATTTAACTACGAGGCATTCAAGAAGACTGCACGGTTGTAGTTAAAGATTGGAGGCAAGATACTGGGTAAGGATGGCGTATTCATTGGAACTGCACCCGGAGAAATCGAAAATCGTCAATTGCAAAGACCGCAAACCAACCGGAAGTAACGAGCACGTAAAGTTCGACTTTCTGGGTTACACCTTTAAACCCAACCTTTCAAAGCGAAGGCTGGCTTTATGTTTTTGGGATTTGATTTAGCGAAGAGCGTACAAGCGTTAAGTGGCCACTTTGCGGCAAAGTCAATTTCACCTTTGGCAACCAACACTGTAGAAAGTATTGCAACAGAATTCAACCCCCAATTACAGGGATGGCTACATAACCTAAGGAGAAATTAGATAAGCCTAAGGAATATTTATATTATCAGGATAAATTAAAAAAAAGTATTATCAAGCATTTTATTTTGACAAGGCAGCACTAAAAAGCAATGATAAGGCAA
>CAYSDI010000133.1:0-6362 GCA_964429745.1 uncultured Chitinophagales bacterium
CGCCTTAGCGGCTCCCGGACCCTCGCGCAACATTTTGTCCCCTTGGAACTAATTTAGATTGGTTCTAAAGAGTGGATTCGTTGTACCTTTGCGTTCTATCGTTTAGCCATGGCCGAGAACCACATCATCAGTTTGTACACGGAGATGACGCCCAACCCGGAGTCGCTCAAGTTCGTGCTCAATAAAATGCTCTACCCCAGCCGAAGCGCCGACTTCCAGGAGGGAGACGACACCGCCAGCAGCCCGCTGGCCGCCGCCCTTTTTGCGCAGTTTGACTACGTGCGCGGCGTGTTCATCATGAACAACTTCGTCACCGTTCGCAAAGATCCTGCCCGCGACTGGTTTGAGATTAAGCGCGAAATCGGCGAGGTCATCAAGGCCTGGGTTAGCGAGGGAAAGGAGATCGTCCTGGAAACAACAGAAGTGCAACCCGACGCTTCCGGTTCCATGTCCGGTCCTGTGAGCAACGCGCTCAACCCCGACGATAGCGTCGAAGACCGCATCCGCAAAATGCTGGACCAGTACGTGAAGCCGGCCGTGGAAATGGACGGCGGCGCCATTCAGTTCAAGGACTTTGAAGATGGCCGGGTCACCGTTATGTTGCAGGGCTCCTGCAGCGGATGCCCGTCGTCAACTGTTACGCTCAAAGCCGGCATCGAAGGCCTGCTCAAGCGCATGGTGCCAGAAGTAAGGGAGGTGGTGGCCGAATCCCTTTAGGGAAAGCCAGTCAGAGGGGCTTCATCCCCACAGGCAGATTCCTATATTCGCCGAGTCCTGGAGCAGCCCCTGCTGTTTTAGAACGCGCGCATGAACATCCTCGGAATTTCCGCATACAATTACGACGCTTCCGCCGCGCTGGTAGTGGACGGCAATGTGGTCGCCGCCGCTCAGGAAGAGCGCTTTGGCAGAGATCGGCTGTACGCCGGTTTTCCGTCGCGGGCGGCGAAATTTTGTTTGGACCATGCCGGCTTGAAAAGCGCTGACCTGCAGGCCGTGGTTTTTTACGACAAACCGCGCCGCCGCTTTGATCGCCTGCTCAAAACCCAGTTGGCCGCGGCGCCCGCCAGTTTTGTCCGCTTTGTTACGGCCACGCCGGGCTGGATGCGGGAGCGCTACTTCTTTCGGCTCAGGCTGCGCACCCAATTGGCAGCGCTCGACTGCGGTGACGTGCCGGGAGCCCTTCCCCTGTTGTTTTCTGAGCACCACATTAGCCACGCGGCCAGCGTGTTTTACCCCTCGCCGTTTGAGGAATCCGCCATTTTGACCATGGATGGCGCGGGCGAATGGCCCTGCATCAGTTTGTGCAAGGGCAGTGGTAAATCGCTGCAGATTTTGCAGGAGCAACATTACCCGCATTCGCTGGGGCTATTGTACTCGGCGTTCAGCCGCTTTTTGGGCTTTGCGGTGAACGGAGGTGAGTACAAACTCATGGCGCTGTCGGCCTACGGCGACGATGCTTCGCCGTTTTACAAAAAGTACCGGGAGGCTATCCAGGCCGATATGATGACCATCCGCGACGATGGGTCGTTTGCCCTCAACCTGAGCTACTTTCCGCTGCGTTTTGACACGGCGATTTTTAGCGATGCCCGTTGGGAGCGCGAGTTTGGTATGAAACGCCGCCGGCCCGACGAGCCGCTGATGCGCCGCCACGCCAACCTGGCGTTGGCCGTGCAGCGGGTGCTGGAGTCTGTGGTAGTTCGAACGGCCCGCCACCTCAAGCGACTGACCGGCTTAAGCAACCTCTGCTTCGCTGGCGGCGTGGCCATGAACAGCATGGCCAACGGCCGCCTGGAGCGCGAAGGCATTTTTGACCAGATCTGGGTTCCCCCCGCCCCCGGCGACGCTGGCGGAGCGCCGGGCGCCGCCCTGGCCGCCTACCACCTGTATTTTGGCCGCGAACGCCTGCTGCACGAACCCGCCCGCGCAAAGCAGGACGTTTGGCTGGGCCCCTCCTATTCGGATGACGACGTGCGCGAAGTGCTGGACCTGCACGGAGCTGTCGGCGAATTTCTGGAGCAGGACGCTCTGGTGGCGCGCACCGCCGAAGCCCTGGACCGCGGCGAAATGGTGGGCTGGTACCAGGGCGGTATGGAATTCGGCCCGCGTGCGCTGGGCAACCGCAACATTTTCGCCGACCCGCGCAACCCGGCCTTGCAGCGCAAAATCAACCTGCAGGTAAAATTCCGCGAGTCGTTTCGGCCCTTGTCGCCGATTGTGCTGGAAGAAGAGGCCGCGAGCCTGTTCGACAACGGGGCCCCTTCGCCCTACATGAGCTTCTCGCGAAAACTCCGCGACCGCTACCGCAAACCCCTTCCCTGGAACTATGCCACGCTCACCATCAAGGAAAAGCTGCACACGGACCGCTCCGACTTTCCGGCCATCACGCTGGTTGACATGAGCGCGCGCGTGCAGACCATCTCGGCGTCCTGCAACCCACTGCTACACCAGCTCATTAGCGCGTTTCGGGCCCGCACTGGTTGCCCGATGCTGGCCAGCACGTCGTTCAACATCCGCGAAAAACCGCTGGTAAATACCCCCGAAGAAGCTTACCGCACCTTCATGCAAAGCGGCCTGGATGTGCTGGTTATGGGCTCCTACTATTTTGTTAAAAGCCAGCAGCCCATCTGGGATCTGGTTCCGCTGTATAACCTTGAATAACTGCGAGTTATGCGCAAGCGAAAACGTTTTATAAACCTGATGGCGGTGTCGCTGCTCAGCATCGGGCTGAGCCTGCTGGGGTTGCTCTTCATGCAGCGTAAGTTTTTCTATGTTGGACTCGGGGTTATGCTGCTGGCGCTGCTCTCGCCCTGGTTTGGCCGCAAACTCGGCCGCCCCGTAATCTCGTTTTTGGACGGGCTGTTTTTTGTGCTGCTTCGCCTGCTGCTCAGCATATTTTACGCGCTGGTGATGGTGCCCTGGGGGCTGGTCTACCGCCTGCGCAGTGCCGCGAAAGACCGTCAGCACCGCAAGAACGCATCGCTGTTCCACAACCGTAACCATACTTGTGTTCCGGGGGATTTTGAGCGGAATTGGTAGGGGATGCGTTCAATCGCATATTATAAATATTCGAGGCCTGGGTTTTTCCCCCCCGAATAGTTATGCTTGCTTAGATATTGTTGTATTTTACGATATCTTTAAGCATCAATATGAACAAGGTTAACATTCTGCTGATTCTTTGCCTGCTTGGGCTGGGCAATCTTTCGCGGGCCCAGGTTTGCGACCCTACACTGCCGCCAACCGGCCTCACCCAGACCGTGATGCCCGGCAACGGCGTGCTCTTGCAGTGGACCCCGGTGGTGGGCAGCACCGGTGTACAAGTCAAGGCCATGTTGCCCTCCGGCATGCCGATTACCTCGGCAAGGATCAGCGGGTTCGAACTTGGTTCCTTCCACCTGAACGAACCCTTCCTGGAAACCGGTACTTATTACTGGCGGGTCCAGGCATCGTGTGGATCGGCCCCTGGCACGGTCATGACGCCCCCTTCTTCGCCATCGTCGTTTGGCTTTACCCCAGGTTTTTGCCCGGATTCGGTGTCTGACGTTGACGGAAACTATTACCGCACTACCCTGATTGGGGCTCGCTGCTGGATGGCTGAAAACCTAAGAACCGAGCATTTCCGCAACGGCGATCCTGTCCCCACCGGCCTGAGCAATGCCGATTGGGTGGCAGCCGACTACGGCGCATATGCTTCGCCTTCCGCAGCGCACAAGGCTGACTATGGCCTGCTCTACAATTGGTTTGCCGTTGATGATGACCGGAGCATTTGTCCCGTTGGTTTCCGCATCCCGAACACAGACGTCTTTCACAGCATGGTCAGTCTGGCGGGCGGTGAGGCAGTGGCAGGCGGGGCGTTAAAGGCAACGGGAACCCTTGATTTGGGCACCGGACTGTGGAAACAACCCAATCTGGGCGCAACCAATTCCACTGGTTTTTCGGCGCTTCCTGCAGGCCTGCGCTACGAAACGGGCGGATACGGAGAGGAAAACTTCAAAGCCTTTTTCTGGACCCAAATTGACTGGAACATCTATTGGGGCAGGCATTGGCAGATGTCCAAGGTCAACGCCAGGGCCAATCCGCGCCACGAAATGCAGCAGGCGGGCATGTCCGTGCGCTGCGTGGCTGATTAATGGTCAATGCCCGTGGCAAGATCGTATTCGCCGAGCTGCATCGGCCGGCGTTGCTCTGGCTACTTGTTCGCTAGCTGCCCGCAGGCTGCATCAATGTCTTTGCCGCGACTGCGCCGAACCTTTGCCGTGACCCGGTGGCGGTGCAGGTACTCCACAAAACGCTCACGGCGCTGCTGCTCGCTCTTCTGGAAGCGCGCCATATCGATGGGGTTGTACTCAATAATGTTGACCCGTGCCGCTGGTACCCTTCGACATAATTGAATGAGCCGTTCCGCATCTTCCTGGCTCTCGTTTAGCCCGTCAAAAAGGATGTACTCAAATGTGATGCGCCCCCCGGTTTTGTCGTAGAAGTAATTCAGCGCGTCCATCAGCGTATCCAGCGAATTGCTCTCGTTAATGGGCATAATCTTGCTGCGCGCCTCATCGGTAGTGTGGTGCAGCGACAGCGCCAGGTTAAAGCGAACCTCATCGTCGCCCAGCCGCCGGATCATCTTGGCAATGCCCGCCGTGGACACCGTAATGCGCTTAGCCGAAATGTTCAGCCCATCCGGCGCCGTAATCCGCTCGATGGCCGCGAGCACGTTGCGGTAATTCAGCAGCGGTTCGCCCATGCCCATGAACACGATGTTGGTCAGCGGGCTGCCGTGCACCTCCTGCGCAATGCGGTTGAGCACCACCACCTGGTCGTAAATCTCCGCCGGCTCCAGGTTGCGCTTCAGGTCCATAAACCCCGTGGCACAAAACGAACAATTCAGGCTGCACCCCACCTGAGAACTCAGGCAGGCCGTCATGCGGTCGCTCAGCCGGTCCTCTGCCCTTTCGGTGGAAGGGATCAGGACCCCCTCCACAACATTGCCGTCAAACAGCTTGAATCGGCACTTTACCGTGCCATCCGAGCTCTGCTGCTGCGCGTCAATGCTCAGCGGCCTGAACTCGTAGTTTTGCTCGAGGTTTTGGCGGAAAGCCAGCGATAGATTGGTCATGGCCGCGAAATCCGTGACGCTGTGCTTCCAGATCCACTCGTGCATCTGCTTGCCCCGAAACTTGGGCTCGCCCAGCTCCTGCGCCGCCGCCTCCAGCTCCTTGATCCCCATTGACCGGATGTCCCGTCGCTTTTCCGTGCGCTCCATAGTGCAAAGATACGGAGTGGGGGGGTGGGGGTAGGTCGAGGTTGGTAATTGAGCAACGTTTCTGGTTTATTCGTTAACGTTTCCTACATAGCGACTAAATTTTCGCGGATGTTGCGGTAATTTCTTGATATTTGTGGGCAGCTGGATACCAAGACAATCTTTTAGAAAATGAATAAATTATTAATCACCGCAATTTTTACAATAACGACAGTGATTTGTTTTGCTCAAGCACAGGCGGCAGACCATCTTATATTTAAGGGAGTTCCAATTGACGGAACACTAAGTGAGTACGTTACGAAGATGAAACAGCAGGGTTTCACCCCTATAGGGGCAGAAAATGGTGTTTCAATATTGAAGGGGGATTTTGCATCCTATAAAGATTGTATAGTTGGAGTCGTAACATTAGAGCAGAAGGATTTAGTTAGCAGAATCACTGTAATTTTTCCAGAGAGAGGTGCTTGGTCTTCTTTAGTCGGCAATTACTTTGATTTGAAAGAAATGCTTACACAGAAATATGGCGAACCAACAGAGTACGTTGAGGAATTTGATTCTTATTCTGAGCCAAAAGATGATGGTAGCAGAATGAATCAAGTTATGTTTGATAATTGCAAATATTACACAACCTATGAAACTGACAAAGGCACTATTCAGCTATCAATTGAACATGACGGGGTATTGAGTTGTTATGTGATGTTAGCGTATTTTGATAAAATCAATAGCGACATAGTAAGAGCAAAGGCAATAGATGATTTGTAAGATAGACAAACTGTCATTAAGTGCCAAAAAAGATTAAGCAGACCGAAAGGCAGGCCAAATAAGTGTTGCGTTGCATCCAGCAACGCCTGCGCACGTGCAAGGTGACGCTGCACCTGGGCAATACTAAGATCGTAAATCTTCGGGGAAGGGCCAGTGCGCGTTATACAAAGAAGTACGATTTTCTGGGCTTTACGATTGTAGCCATCCCTAAAACAGAATCAGTTAAAAATAGAAAGAAAGTCCACATCATCGTCATCTTGTTGGAATGTGGAAAACATTTCCATTGGTTTATCGTCAATGCGTTTTCCATATTCCAACAAGACTTCTGTTGGGGTCATTCCCAACAAGG
>CAYSDI010000134.1:0-6354 GCA_964429745.1 uncultured Chitinophagales bacterium
GTAAACGAGAAGTTCGGTGTTGGCTGCGTCGTAAATCCAGACGCGGCGGACCGAACCGGGCCGGAAGTTTTCGGCCAACAGGATTTGGCGCACGCGCTCGGGCTTGGCAAAGCCCACCTTCAGGTACTCCGGTTTGTTGGGGTCCGCGCCCCACTCGGTGTCCACCCGCGCCGGCGACCAGGCGCAGCCGCAGTCGCCCGCGCCGGGGAGCTTGTTCGGGGCGCCGAGCGCTTGACGAGCGGAGTAAGCGTTTTTGTTGGCCTGCGACGAAAAGGCAACGATGCGATCAGCCCATTGAACCGACTGGGCCTGCGCTGCAGAGCTCGTCAGGAGCAGTGCGCAGAAGAGCGGCACGGTCAACGGCAGCTTGTTCAACCGCAGCCCGCACAGCGTCACACGCACTAGGAAAAGTTGCCGGAGGTTCACGGTGGGCAAAGAACGCCTGTTCGGCGCAAGCGCGCAATGTGGTGCCGTGATCGCGGTCTTTTTCGCCCTAAAGAGCAGAAGGCTTAATTGACTTTGAGGATCTTTAGCTCTACGCGTTGATTGCGTGCGCGCCCATCGTCTTCGTCGTTGTTGGCAACCGGCAGTTCTGATCCAAAGCCGCGGAAGCGCAGGCGGGTTTCATTGATGCCGTTCGACTGCATGTAATCCGATACTGCTTTGGCGCGTTTTTGTGAGAGTTCCAGGCAGTATTTGGGCGAGCAGCGGTTGTTGGTGTGGCCCTGCACCTGAATGACTACGCCGGATTGTTGCTTGAGTAATTCCACCCAGCGGTCCAGCGATTCATAGCTGGGCTCCTGCATCACCGCACTGTTCACGTCAAAATAAATGTTATTGAGCGAAATGGTTTGCCCTTCGCGAATCGGGATCAGTTCAAAATCCTGGCGCATGCTGCCCTGCCCCTGGTCCAGGGTGCTGAGGTTCACTTTCTCGGCAAAGTAGCCTGGAGCGCTGACTTCAATGGTCATTCGGCGGCCGGCTTCTACCCCGATTTTGTAGGATGTTTTGTCGGTTTCCAGGTTCACGTCAGTTTCTGCGTTTCCGGTGCCGGAAAAAGCCAGGGTCGCGGGAATGGGAGTTTTGCTAACCGCGTCGTACACGCTTCCAAAGAGCATGAGCGCAGGCATGGGCCGGCTTTCTTCGGGCTCGGTCTGACGATTAAAGCCCTCCACGATGGCGCGTTGTTCCACTGCCCCCAAAGGTTCCAGGTTCACACCAGCCAACCTGTCCAGGCCCACCACTTCATTGGTTGTGGTCACGGGTATCTGGTCCGGCGCTTTTTCCTGCATTTTGAGGTAATACAAGTCTTCGTTGCTGAAGGCATCGCGATTTGAAGATAAAAAAGCTTGTCCGCTGCCTTTGTGGTAGTAGAAATAACTGTCCCAGGCGGGCGAATTCACGGCCGGGCCCATGTTCTCCGGTTTGGACCAGCTCATCCAGGTTTCATCCTGCCGTTCGGACACAAAAATGTCGTGGCTGCCGTAGCCGGCAAATCCATCGGAGCTGAAAAACAGGTGCAGCCCATCGTCGCTGAGAAAAGGCGCCATTTCCTTGCCGGCTGAGTTGATGGTTGCGCCCATCGAAAGCGGTTTAGAGAAAGTGACCTGATCATCCGAGAAGGAAACGTATAAATCTTTACCTCCCTGAGAGTCCCAGCTCTCCATGGCCAGAATCAGGACCTTGCGGTTGCGGCTTAAGTAATATTCCGCATTCATGTTCAAAATGCTCAGCCCTTCAATTTTCAGGTTGAGCGGCTCTACCCAAGCATTGCCTGAAAGCAGGCTTTGGCTCACGCCGGGCAAGGGTTTGCGGTCAAACCGATACCCGTTCCCCAGCGTCAGCATTTGCCCATCTTCCGATACCGTGCACACGTAGTTGTGGTTCTCGTCATTGAGCGGCCAGCCCAGGTTTTGGGCCGTGGTCCAGCCCCCGTCAGGGTCCTGCCCCGCATACCAGATATCGTCGTTTGGCCGGAAACCATAGTTATCCGGATGGTTCTTGCGGCAGAAGTAGAGCCTGTTGCTCTTTGCGTCCAACCGCGGCATAATCTCCGAATAGGCGCTATTCACCGACGTGGGAAGCGGCGTGGCTTTGCCTTGCACAACAAAAAGATCGGTTGCCGAAATTTTGGGCACCCAGGGTTCCGTAGATTGGGATATGGCGATGGCATCAATCTGGTCGCGGTCCCAGGTGTTGCGGTTTTTCATCACCACTTTGACGCTGTACACTGGAAACCGGGTTTCTTTAAACGTCACGGCCAGCATGCGCCCGTCCATGCTGTTGTCTTCTTCTTTTGCTGCTTCGTATACGATATACTCCTTTTGATTTCGGTCGAAAAGGATAATGCGCGCTACGCAACCGCCCTGGTTGCTTTCGGCCACCATAACTTGTTGTATGGTAATGGGTTTTTGGAAGCCCACCTTGATGTAGCGCTCTTCGCTGGCATCTTCAAAGTGCGGTGACCAGGCCACCGGGGCATCGCCCAGCGCTGGAAACTTGTTGGGTTCGCCCAACACCTGTTTGGCTGAATAGGCACTTTGTCCGGCCTGAGAGGAAAAGCCCTGCACCCGTGACGCCCATTGGAGGTCTTGCGCCTGCAATTCCTGCAAGCCTTGCAATAAAAGCAACAGGCTTGTGAGCAGGCCCGCCGCTATCCACCGAGATTTACGCATGAGATCCATAAGTCAACCAATTAAGAACTGCCCGATTTCCAGTTGGATATGCATACCACCAAAGCCGGATGTGAATATGTACAAGCAATTCAAAGTATTGAAAATCAACAAGTTATGTTCAAAGTAAGTGCAACGAACCCGCCTTGGCGCAAACATTTTGGCTTGGCTGTGACGGGTTTAAAAGCGCCCGGTCGCGGCGTCAGGTTTAACTTTGCCCCGGAAAATCGGGACACATGAAAAATGCTTTTCGTGCGGAACCGGTACCCGCTGCAACGGCATGACCCGCAAGGAAAAAGCGACGGCTATTCAGGCTTTGTTGGAACACTACCACCCAGAAGTTCCCGTTCCACTCCAACACCAGGATCCCTATACCCTGTTGATTGCTGTACTACTATCGGCGCAATGCACGGACGAGCGGGTTAACCAGATCACCCCTTCGCTTTTTGCCGCGGCTGACAACCCTGCAGCCATGGTCCGCATCCACGTGGAACACATCCGTGAAATCATCAAGCCTTGCGGCTTATCGCCCGCTAAATCCAAGGCCATTGCTGGGTTGTCGGAAATACTGTTGCGCGAGCACGGCGGCAGGGTGCCGCAAAGTTTCGCCGCCCTGGAAGCATTGCCCGGTGTGGGGCACAAAACAGCTTCAGTGGTCATGGCCCAGGCCTTTGGGGTGCCCGCTTTTCCGGTGGATACCCATATTCATCGGCTGGCGTGGCGCTGGGGCCTTTCGACCGGAAAAAACGTGGAGAAGACCGAGACAGACCTGAAAGCGCTCTACAAGTCGGAGCACTGGAACAAACTGCACCTCCAAATCATCTATTTCGGGCGTAGCTATTGCCCGGCCCGCGGGCATAATCCCTATATGTGCCCGATTTGCAGCCATTTCGGCCGCAAAGCGCTGTTTAAGGAATTCGACCTGAAGGCGCAGCGAAGTGCGCAAAAAGCAGCGCCACAGGCAGCGCGTAAAAAAACCGCTGCCCCGAAAAAGGGCAGCGGTTTGTAGCGTGAGGCGGGATTGAACCGCCGACCTCCGGGTTATGAATCCGACGCTCTAACCGGCTGAGCTACCACGCCATTTGGGTACTTCTATTGAAAGGGCCGAAGTGGGGGCAAAGATAAGGCATCTTGCAAAAACGATCTTGCAAAAACGATCTTGCAAAATCAGAAAGCAGGTCGAAAGGCCCTTTTTGTGTGCGCGGCAAAGGTACTAGCCCAACTCGCTCAAGGCAAACACGTCCTTGGCCCCGATGCCGCGCTCGCTGCGCTGAAGGGAGCAACATTCGTTTACCGGGTCGTGCTCAAAGAAGAGCAGGTAGTCTTCGGCTATTGCTTTCTCCAAAAACAGCCCGCGTTCCTGCATGGTCACCAGCGGGCGGATGTCGTAGGCCATGACCCAGGGCAACGGAAAATGCGCGACGGAAGGTTGCAGGTCCGCCAAATACACCAACGTCCGGTTTTTGTAGCGCATGTGAGGGATCAGCATGGCTTCGGTATGCCCAAAGGCCATTTCCACCCACAGACCGGGCAAAATTTCGTGGCCGGCTTCCACAAACTGCAACTGTCCGCTTTGTTCCAAGGGCAGGAAGTTTTCGGTCAGGAACGAACCTTTGTCTTTGGGCGAAGGGCCTACGGCCCATTGCCACTGATCGCGGTGGCTCCAGTAGGTGGCGCGGGGAAAGGCGGGAAGCAACTGGTCGCCCTGGCGGGCTACCGCTCCGCCGGCATGGTCAAAATGAAGGTGCGTGAGCAGCACATCCGTGATGTCTTCCGGCGCCAGGCCCATGGCCGCGAGGCTTTGTAATACATCCGGTCCCTGTGGTTCAAAATGAGCGCGGAATTTGGCATCCTGTTTGGTGCCCATTCCCGTGTCAATCAGCATCCGGCGATTGCCTTGTTCCACCAACAGGCAACGCATGGCCCAGGTAATCCGGTTTTGCGCGTCGGGCTCCAGGATGCGGCTCCACAGGGTTTTGGGCACCACGCCGAACATAGCGCCACCGTCCAGTTTCAGGTAACCCGCGTTGACGGTTCGGAGGTTCATCAGTAATCTTCGTCCTCGCCCTCTTCGTCGAAAACGTCGTCCAGATCATCATCGAGCTCAAAGGTCTGCGACGTTTCGATCAGCTCCATGGCCAGTGTCACCATCTTTATGGCGGTGATCGCGGCTTCAACGCCTTTGTTGCCGTGTTTTCCACCGGCCCGATCGCGGGCCTGTGCTTCGTTTTCAGTGGTCAGCACGCCAAAAATGACCGGCGTGTCCGTCTCCAGCGCAACGTCCATGATGCCCTTGGCCACGGCCGTAGCAATGTAGTCGTCGTGGCGGGTTTCGCCCTTAATGACGCAACCCAGGCAGATCACGGCATCCGGCAGCCGGTATTCCAGCAGCATTTTGGCCCCAATGGGCAACTCAAACGCCCCTGGCACCATAATAGATGTTATGGAGGACTCCGGAACCCCGCATTCCACCAACGTGTAGAGGCAGGCATCGCGAAGCGCGTGGGTAATTTCGGCATTCCACTCGGCGGTAACCACCGCTATTTCCATGCCGCTGCCATCCGGAAGCTTAGCTGGATCAAACAAACCCTGCTCGGCGGAGCTGGCCATTAGCCCTTGCTTTTTTGGGTAGCCAGCGCCAAAAACTTGTCAATGCTTTGCCCTTCGCGCGACTGCGGGTAGCGGTCTTTGACTTGCTGGAAGTACTTGACCGCATCGGCAAACTTTTCTTTTTCCATGGCGGCCAGGCCGGCCAGGTAGTAGTTCTGTGGGGTCGTCAGCGGGTTGTCGGTTGCCTCAGCGGCTTTGACGTAGTATTTGATGCCGTTGTCAAAATCGCCCTTTTCGGTGTAGGCGTGGCCCATGACCATCAACACGCGCGAGTCCAGCAAATCGTCGTCGGAGCGGTATTTTTTTCCGTGGCGAAGGGCCTCGTCAAAATTGCCCAGCTGCAGTTGGCAAATGGCGGCATAGCCGTGCGCGAGCTTGCCGGTAGGTGTCATGCCAAAATCGTCGGCGATCTGCAAAAAGCCGGTTTTGAGGCTGTTGCCGTTCAGGGCCAGGGCAAAGGAATCTACGCTGAATGCCTGCTGGGGTTCTGCCATGCGGTTTTGAGCCTGCACTTCGCGCGGCTTGACAAACAACTGACGGTATCCGATCAGGCCGCCCACAAGGACCAGCAACACCACCAATCCGCCTAGAATCGGATTGCGGTTTTCCAAAACAGTCTGTTCAAGGGACTGCCAGGTTTCCTTTTTTTTGTGTTTGGCATGCTCCTGGGCAGGAGATTCGGGAATGGATTGGGACATGGTCAGTCTGTTAGGAATGGGTAATCGTTCTGTACGTAAATGTCGCGGTACAACTCGTCATCTTCCGGGTAGGGAGAATTTTCGGCGAACACCACGCAGGCGTCAATTTCTTCTTTAACCTGCGCTTCAATAGCTTCGATGTCTGCCTCGGTGGCAAAGTTGTTTTTGCGAAGGGTGTCCACTACCTGGACGATGGGGTCGCGCTGTTTGTATTCTTCCAGCTCTTCTTTGGTGCGGTATTTGGCCGGGTCGGACATGGAGTGTCCTTTGTAGCGGTATGTGCGCAGTTCAAGGAACGTAGGCCCTTCGCCCTTGCGTGCGCGGGCCACGGCTTCGGTGATGGCTTCGTGTACGCTCTCCACGTTCATGGCATC
>CAYSDI010000135.1:0-6133 GCA_964429745.1 uncultured Chitinophagales bacterium
CATCCGGACCGTCAATCAACCGGAAATCAGAATCAAACAACGCCTGAGCCTTGGAGTCTGCCTGGCGAATCAGGTCAAAGTTGGCCTGGCAACCTACCTGGCTCTCTTGCGAGACCCAAACAACCCCCATGACAACCTCGTTCTTTGCCCCGACTTCCAATCGGAAGGGACCCGCACTTTGCAGGTAGCGGCGGTCAGCAGGGGGAATACCCAACGCACATTCTGACCAGGCCGGTGCAGGCAATGACGGATCATCCGGGAAAATAAAATTGCTGTTGACCGATCCACCAAAGCCATCTCCCCCTTCCGTAAAGGGCGAACCATCTTTCCAGGTACCTGACAGGTAGCCGTAATAGTGGGAGGCTACTTCAGGGTTACCTATAGTTGTAAAGTCGTTGTTGTAGTACAAAAAAGCAGACATGCCCAATAAGATGGAATCTCTACCGGAGGGTCCGTTGAAGAATTTCTTGGGTCCCTGGAAAAAGTCAGTACCAACAATTGGGGGACGACTGCCGTAGTTGGGTGAGCCGGGTCCGTCAACGGCCTGGCCGTTGTAGCAAATGCCCAAATCCAGTGCGGTATCACAACCGACGTAGTCATCCAAGAACCAGCCTAAATCAGCATCTGACCAAACTGCGAAAAACGTAGAGTCCAAAGGTCCTGTGCTGAAGTTCAGGACTTGGTAGCGGTAGAACGTCATGTCGTTGATCTCATCCGAGGTCTTGAACCCAAAGGCCAAGGCCTGAATCTCAATACTCATGGCATCCCCATTGGTCTCCGAGTGAATGTTGCCTTTGTCATTATACACCCAGAAGATAGCCTGGTCACCATCTACATCCGGGTAATCTCCTTGAGTGGGGTCGTACTCACCATTGCCGTCAGCATCCATAAAAGGAGCCAGGTTGCGGTCAATGGTCAACGATACGCTGTTTTTGCCTTTGGCATAAGGGTTGTTCTTAGCCGGCCATTCCAAGATGGCATTGGGGATACTGCCCAAAGACACCGGAACACTTACCGCCGCGAGTGCAATGTGCTCATCGATCTGAATCCGTTCCACCTTCCAATGGCGGTCATAGGCTGAGCAAACGTCTGAGCTTGTGGTACCCAGGTTGTCCAGCGGACCAGGCCAAAAGTCGTTCCCGCTCTGTCGGTAGGTTTGCGCGGCGATCTTGAGCTGGCCACCAGCGTCAATTCCCCCGAGCCACAAGGCCCCGGCAAAGAGCGAACTGACTTCGATTACCCCGGTGGATGGGTCTACTTTAGGAACTACGTAAACCGGGTTGGTCAAGTCCCACCAGAAGTCGCCGGCGCCGAGCAGACGAGCCCTGACATTGTTGATGTCCAAGTCAACTTGGGAGGTCGCGTCGTTACAGTCGTTGGCCAACTTTTGATAGCCAGAGGCATTTTTGCGGACCATGCCGATGTTCTCGCGCGCCTGGAGGGTACCGGTTGCCATAAACAGCACCAGCACAGCAAGGACGTGAATGGATTGACGCATATTCATCTTCATTTGAAAACGTAGAGCTAAGGAGGACATTAGAAGCTGACGTTAACCCCTAAGCGGACGCGGCGGGGAATGGTGAAGTTGTCAGGATTGTTCACCTTGATGGTGTAAAGCGCTTCGTAGGTTTCCGGGTCAAGCGTAGCCTTGAGCGCTTCCTGGCCAATGGCTGACGCGAGGTAACCATCGTCGTCCGGGTTGCCGGTGAATCCGTAGACCCCCAACACGTTGTCGTTGTTGAACAAGTTTTGAACCCAGATGTAGACATTGAATCCGAGATTCTTGTTGTTGTCACCTACGGAGACAAAGAACGATTTGTCGATTTTCAAGTCAGCACGGAAGTGCCAGGGCAGGCGGGATCCGTTCACTTTTCCATCAAGCGTTGAGCGGCTGGCTACTCCAAAGAGTGCGTCAGGCGTTGGGTCGCGCTGGCGGGAGTAAGGTTCACCGGAGCGGGAGTTGAGCTGAACGTTCAACCCTGCATTTGAAAAGATGTCTTTCTCGCCAATGCGAGGACCGTTGTAGTTGTCGCCTTCACCGTAGCGGTAGTCAATGTTTGCGCGCAGCGTGTGGCGGGAATCATAGGTCAGAGGAAGAATGGTCCGGAGGTTAGGTTGTCCTGCACCCACCAGGTTGATCTGGCTTGTAGAGTTTGAACCCGTACCATCAGCAAATTGCAGCGTGTAGTTGGCGTCAATTTTGATGTTGTTGACCCGGCGGGCAATCTCGTAGTTAAACGAGAGCCCTTTAATGGTGCCAAAGTCAAGGTTGCCAAACGTGGTGTAGGTAATCGGGTAGGCGAAGGGCAACTGCAGAATCTGCACCATGTCGCGCAATTCGCGGTAAAACGCGCTCAACTTGACCACTGAGTTGTCGGAAACCTGCTGCTGGAATCCGATCTGGTAGTCGATGGTTTTCTCCGGTTTTAGGTTCGGGTTGTCAATCTGCGGACCCTGGTTGTCTTCCAGAAAGAAGTAATCATATGGCGTAGCTCCCGCCCTATCTTGCGGGCGTTGAGCCAACACGTCGTAGTGCGCAAAGAACAACGCTTCACGCCCCGCTTCCTTTGAAATTGGGAAAGAGAACGCAATACGGGGCATCACCGTGATCTGCGGCTCGTAGTCTACGAAAGACGAGTTCGGATCCCATCCTGATTCTTCCGGATTCTTGATGTCGTGGTTAGGGTTGACCAGGTACGGAGTGGGCTCTGCACCTAAACTTTGTGTAGCGATAATGTCCGGATCAGCCACTGGCTCACCTGCGGCATTGTACCACTGACGATCATCGCGGTAACCCAAAATGGTCGGAGTAGCTGAATTAGGGTCATCGACATACACCACAAAATCGTCGCCGATGTTTTGTGGTTGAGTGGTCAAACCATTGTAGTTGTTGGGAGCCGAGTAGATAGAACCATCCACTTCGCCAGCAGAACGAGCATCATACAACGTATACTCGTCCTGAAGCACCTTGCGGTTGGCGTCATACCGGTCTACGCGAACACCGACGCGGAACACAATGTCGTTAAAGTTGAAACGGTCCTGGATGTACGCAGCCGAGTAAATAGGGCGGAAGGCATCGACACGACGCGTGAAGTTGTCATTCTCATCCTTGTCCAGGAAGAAATCTTCCCAGGCCACCTGGCCCGTTTGCTTTTCGCCGGTGTAATCGTACCCATTGTAAAAAACAAACTGGCTGCCGTTGTTCAACAATTCATCGGCACTGAACAGATCCAAGCTGTAGAAGTCCGCAGGCAGTGCGTCCGTGTTGATGAAGTCCAGATCAGAAACGTTGAAGCCCTCCTGGTTCATTCGATCGCGAAGCTGCTGGTCAAACCAGGTTTGCCCGGAATTCTGGAACTGGTAATTAATGGTGTCAAACTGGCCGAACTGCAGATCGGGGTTGTTGAGGTATTCCTCGTACGTATAGGATTGACCATCGATGACCAAAATAGGTGACTGCCCATCTAATTGGATGTGCTGGTTGGTCAACTGGCGCATAACCGTCCATAAACTGAGTGGGTTAGTGCCCCAGAAACGCTCTACTCGCTGTTGGAACTCAAACCCAAATTCAATGCTGTGCTTAGAAGAAGCTTTTGACTTGGTGTTCTTAATATCGAGCGCCGCATTCAAGGTCAACGCGAACTGGTCGTCGTCAGCATAACTGTAGTTAAACCATGGCACCCCGGTGTTGTAGTACATGGAATACACCGTCAGGTTCTGCGTAAAGTCCCCATTCAACAAACCACCGCCGAGCTGCACATCGAAAATGTTGGAAGGCAACGAGTTGGTCAGGTTGTAGTAAGAACTGGTGTAATTGGTCAAACCGGGGTTCAACGTTCCTGGCGAAAAGAGAACTGAGGTGTCGCGGAACCCAACCAACGTGTAACCATTAAGACCTGTGAGCGAGTCTGTTTGGTAGACGTACACCGGCTCGTCGTAGGTTTCGAAATTGCCTACATAGCCGTAATTGAAGGGATTCTGACCGTGGCGCTCGTCTTCACGTCGACGCTTGAACTTGGTGTAGTCAACCTGAATAGAGTAAAAAGCATTACCCAAAGACGATGATGCTTCGCCATCTTTAGCACGGCGTTCGGGGAAGCGCTGCGTAAAACGCAGGTAGCCGCGATAGGTATTCTGGACGTTTAGCGGGTTGTTCTCGTAGTTAAACATGGAGAACGTGCGCTGGTATTCATTAAAACGGTTCCAGCGCCAGGTACCCCCCAGCGTCAGGTTGGTGAGATCACCGAGGCGGAGATCAAACTTGCCCGTAATGTTCATACCGTCGTTGGCAATGTTCTGCTTGATGCGTACCGTCTCCAAATCATTGGGGGAAACAAATTCTGAGGTAAGGTCCAAACCGGAAGAAGTGGCCGAAGGGCGGAGTGGATTGTTGAACAGGTCGTTCAACACCTCATCTTTAACACGGTAGTTGTCCACCGCTGCCGGATCGGGGTCCGTTTCGTGCAGGAATTCCGCAGCGATAAAGAACCCGAGCTTGGAACGGACGGAATCCGTGCCCTTGTATTGCTTGATGAGCGGACCCGTCAAAAAGACGTTGCCCAGGTTGTAGCCGTATCCATCCAGAAACTCCGAGGTAATGACCTCGAACTCGCCGTTAAACTGGTTAGAAGGACCGCGCGTGGTAATGGTAATAAAACCACCCGTGGCATCGCCATAGCGGGCATCTACACCACCAGTGATGACCTGGATTTGTTCAATGGCGTTCGGAGGAAGGTTCAAAGAACCCGACACCCTGACGCCGTCAATCACGTACTCCGTGGCATCGCCGCGAGAGCCCTTGATGTTCAGGCCGGCACCTTCGTCACTTTGATAGACCCCGGCCTGCGTGGCCGCGAGGCTCTGCACATTTCGGGTAGGGATGTTTTTAATGTCTTCTTTGGTGACCACCCCGCCAGAGGTCGTGTTCCCCGCGTCCACCATCGGCGCTTCATACTCGATGGTAATGGTCTGAAGCTGAATGGATTTGGTCAAAGTCAGATCAACACCAAACGCAATGCCCTGCGACACCACAATGTTGGTAATCCTTGCCTTGTTTCCAGCAAAGGAAGCCTCCACATCGTAACGGCCCGGCGTCAGACCGCTAATGGAGTATTTGCCGTCAAAGTCTGTGGCCGTGCCGGTGATCAGCACGTCAGAACTGTAAACAGCAACGTTGGCGAAAGGGATTCCTTCTCCCTCATCGTCAATAACCTTACCCTGGATCTCTCCGGTTTGCGCGATTGCTGCGCCGGATACCAAAACGGCAAGGAACAAGGTGTAGAGCACACGAATCATAAGCAGATGCGCAGGTTTTGTGAATGGTCGAAAGCCGTCAAATTTAGACAAATATCCCTAACAAGGTTAAGCAAGTGTTAATACCGTGCGTCAAGTGTTCGTCATAATTTGATGATACGTAAGTCATTAGAAAAATTAAGTTGTATGAAATGTTAAGAAACCGAGCGATGGCGCGGGTTTAAACCCCCTTGTTGTTAATTATTTTAACACTCGGGGGAAGGGCTAAAATCTTTGAAGCGAGGACATCTGCAATTTTATATCGGCTTTCCATGGTCAATCCAGCTACATGTGGACTCAATAAAACCTGCTCCATGGCGCGAAGGGGCTCCCACCAAAGCGCTTCAGCGGGACCGTAAGTTTCCGGCTTTTCGTTCTCAAAAACATCCAAGGCCGCACCGAGAACGCGGCCTGATTGCAGCGCATCCAGCAGGTCAACCGTGTGAACCACCGGACCGCGTGACGTGTTGAGCAGGTAAATGGGTTTCTCAAATTGCGCGAGGCGCTCGGCATTGACCATAAAATGAGTTTCCGGCGTGAGCGGCAAGTGAAGGCTTAAAATGTCAGCTTCGCGGTAGATTCTGGCCCAATCGCACTCCTGCCATTCCCCGGTAGAAAAACCGCTCTTGTACTTATCATGGGCCAAAAGTGTCATTCCGAAGCCCCGGAGCCGGGTTGCCAAAGCGCTTCCTGTATGCCCAAAACCAATGATGGCCAGCGTTTTACCCGCCAATTCCACCCCGCGATTGCCCTCGCGCCGGAACAAGCCCTGCCGGATTTCGCGATCGGCCCGCGCCAGGTGATTGAGCAGGGCCAGCAACATGCCCACCCCGTGCTCTGC
>CAYSDI010000136.1:0-2992 GCA_964429745.1 uncultured Chitinophagales bacterium
AGGCCAAATACATGTTGCACAGTGTTAATAAGATCCTGAACCAGGTCATCTGCCGCTACGATACCGCGCTGGAGCACGCCCGCAAAGCCGTCCTTTTGCATGAACGCTTTCCGGAATTGTTGTCCAGGCACCATCGATCATACCTTATGTCTCTGTTCAATCTTTTGAACGATTTGGTGGGTGGTGGAAAGTTTGAAGAATTTGAGATGTGGAAAGACCGCATACATTCCGTTGTTTCTGCCCTGCCGGATTCCGGTTTCAAAATAGAATCCGAAGCTAATTTAACTTGTAGAATAGTATATAAAGAAATCTTATTTCGAAATTACCAAGCGGCCTTTCACGAAGTTGGTCCTTTGATCAAAGGGCTGGATCGCTTTGCCTTTCAACCGCATTTGAGCATTCAACACCGGTACCTCATAGCCTGCGCTGCTTTTTACACAGGTCGGTTGGAGGAAGCCCATAGCTGGATTGCCGGATTATTGGCAGACGAGCACTTGGAGCACTACCGTGACTTTTTCTCCTTTGCCCTCATCCTCAACCTGATCATTCACCTGGAACTGGGCCATCGCGAGCATTTAGCCTACGCCCGGGAGCGGGTTTACCGGATGTTCAGCAAGCGAGACATGTTGTTTGAAGTAGAACGAATCTTTTTGGCATTCCTGCGCCGCTACGAACGCATCCCCGAAGATCCTTCTGTGCTCCGCAAGGCCTTTGAAGAACTCCGCGATCAGCTTCTTCCGCTGCAGGGAGACGCTTACGAGCGTAATGCCTTTGATTATTTTGATTTTCTGGTGTGGCTGGATGCCCGCATTCAACATAAGACTATGTTGGAGGCCGCCGAAGAATGGCGGGGCAAATTTGCCTTGAGGCCTGCCTGAAAAGGGCTTTGCAGGATCGTTGTCCGTCCCGGAAAAAGCTTAGTTTTGACGCCTGACTGTCGCGAGACAGCTAAAAGGTTATAAAAAGAACCCAAACATTGTTTGGCCTGCCGAACAAGAGAAGGCGCCTTAGTTCAACGGATAGAACGTGGGTTTCCGGAACCCAAGATAAAGGTTCGATTCCTTTAGGCGCCACCAGGAAGGACTGCTGATCAGCAGTCCTTTTTTTTGGAGGGGCTAATCCATCTTGCATTTAGTGTTTTGTGCCAATTTTGCAGGGACCACGGTCAATTCGCCCTATCAGTAGCAATCCAGAAAAGAAACCTCATGGAAGGACACCCTGCCCCCGATACAGCTCCCGAATCGCGGGAAGCAAAAAACTTCATTGAACTAATCATTGAAGAAGACCTGCGCCACGGGCGGCACCAAGGCAGGGTCCACACGCGCTTCCCCCCCGAACCTAATGGTTATCTTCATATAGGACATGCCAAAGCCATCTGCACCAACTTTGAACTGGCCAGGCAATACGGGGGAAAGACCAACCTTCGCTTTGACGACACCAACCCTTCCGCCGAAGAACAGGCATACGTAGACGGCATGCGCGAAGACCTGCACTGGCTTGGCTACGACTGGGAGGATCGGGAGTATTTTGCCTCTGATTACTTTGATCAACTTTACGAATGGGCCCTTCAATTGGTGCGCGCCGGCAAGGCATACGTTGACGATTCAAGTCCGGAAGAACTTCGCAAGATGCGGGGCAGCACTATCGAACCAGGGGTGGAAAGCCCATTCCGGAATCGATCGGTTCAGGAGAACCTGGACCTGCTGGAGCGCATGAAGAACGGCGAGTTTGCCGAAGGTTCCCGAATCTTGCGCGCTAAAATTGATATGGGTTCGCCCAACATGCACCTCCGCGACCCGGCCATGTACCGGATTCTTCGCGCTCCCCACCACCGAACCGGCACCAGTTGGTGCATTTACCCCATGTACGATTGGGCCCACGGACAGTCCGATTCCATAGAAGGCATTACCCATTCGCTTTGTTCGTTGGAATTTGAAGTGCACCGTCCACTCTACGATTGGTTCATCGAACAACTCGGCATCTATGCCCCACGGCAAATTGAGTTTGCCCGCCTGAACGTCAGCTACACCATCACGTCCAAACGCAAACTGCGTCAATTGGTCGAAGAAGGCCATGTGAGCGCCTGGGATGACCCTCGTATGCCCACCCTTCGGGGCTTGCGCCGTCGAGGTTATACGCCAGCCAGTATCCGCAACTTCAACGAACGTGCAGGGCTGGCGCGCCGAAACAATGTCATCGATTATGCCCTCCTGGAGTTTTCGGTGCGAGAAGACCTGAACCGCACATCGCCGCGGGTTATGGCCGTGCTGGAGCCGTTGCTTTTAAAAATTGAAAATTGGCCAGTTGGCCAGGTTGAGTTCCTTAGCCTGGAAAACAATCCGGAAGAACCTGCTGCCGGCCATCGAGAGATTCCCTTTTCCGGTGCCTGTTGGATTGAGCAAAGCGACTTTAATGAGCATCCGCCCAAAAAGTATTTTCGCCTTGGCCCGGGATTGATGGTTCGCCTCAAAGGCGCTTATCTGGTTGAATGTACTGGGGTAGAGCGCGATGCCAGTGGCCGAATCACTGCGGTTTTGGCTCGTTACCTGCCGGAATCCCGTTCGGGCCAGGACAGCACCGGGCTCAAAGTCAAAGGCACCATTCACTGGGTTCCCGTGCAGGAGGCCGTTGAAGCAGAAGTGCGGCTCTACGAGCGCCTGTTCTTGGACGAGGCGCCAGATGCGCACAAAGACCGGGACTTTCTGGAGTTCCTCAACCCGGAATCGCTCCAGGTATTGCCGCGATGCTTTCTTGAACCATCGCTCGCCGCAGCACTTAGTGGACAAGCTTTCCAATTCCTGCGCATGGGCTATTTCTGCGTTGATCTTGCATCGCAATCGGGAAAGCTCGTCTTTAACAAAACCGTCGGGCTCAAAGATACCTGGACGCGGCAGCAAGCCTCCGGGCAAGACTCTGAGCAGACCTCCGGATAGACTTAAATGCAGACCTCAGCACAGACCGGGTAGCAAGCCACAGCATAGACCGGGTAGCA
>CAYSDI010000136.1:3092-6109 GCA_964429745.1 uncultured Chitinophagales bacterium
AGACCGGGTAGCAAGCCACAGCATAGACCGGGTAGCATGCCTCAGCATAGACCTAAGTGCAGACCTCAGCATAGACCGGGTAGCAAGCCACAGCATAGGCTGAACCCAAGACCCGAATCGCAGGTTGGCGGTGGCGGTCCAGCGCCTTTAGCGCGGCGGTTTAAGCCGCAAGGACTCCCACAGCCATTCCACCGGATGCCGGGCTGTTTTGCCTGTACCGTCGTGGATTTGGTGGCGGCAGGAGGTACCGGGTGCCGCGATTAACCCGTCTGACGGCAGCTTGCGTAGGGCTGGAAACAACACCATTTCGCCTATTTGCATGCTCAAATCGTAGTGCTCTTCTTCGTAGCCAAACGAACCCGCCATGCCGCAGCAACCGGTGTTGAGCACGCTAACCTGGTGGCCGGTGGGTAAGGCCAGGGCTTGTGCCATGCCCGACACCCCGACTAACGCTTTTTGGTGGCAATGACCGTGCAAAAAGAGATTGCGCGGTGAATCGTCAAAGTCATCGGGCGAAAGGCGTCCGGCTCGCGCCTCAGCCGCTAAAAAATCTTCGACCAGGTGGCAATGTTGGGCCAGATTCCGCGCGGCGTCCAGAAGTTCATCGGATACCAAATCGGGGTATTCGTCCCGGAAGGTCAGGATGGAAGAAGGCTCAATGCCCAACAGGGGCGTTTCGGCATTTACTAAGCCTTTCAACGCCCGGACGTTGCGCTCTGCCAGTGTGCGCGCATGCGCCAGCATACCTTTGGACAGGTAGGTGCGCCCGCATTCTCCGGCCGGCGCAACGCGAATCGCATAGCCCAGCCCACTGAGCAGGCGCACGGCCGCCTGGCCAACAGGCACGTCTAACCGGTCGCTGAACGGGTCAATAAACAGCCATACCTGGCCGCGAAACGGCGAAGCACTAACCGGTGCCGAGTGCCGCATCCAGCTCCGAAGCGACTGCCCGTAGATCATAGGCAATTGACGCAGCGGGTGCACGCCCATCGCGCGCTTGACCAGGGGCGAAGTCCAGCGGCTGCGGAGCGCAAAGTTGCTCAAGGCAGCGAATTTTCCCCCGAATTCATTCAGCTTGGCAACATGACCAAACAAGCGTGTCCGCATCGGAAAGCCCTTTCCGGCGTACCGCTGGTAGAGCCATTCCGATTTGAGGCGGGCCATGTCCACGTTGCTGGGGCATTCGCCGGTGCATCCTTTGCAAGACAGGCAGCGGTCCAGGACGGCTTCGAGGGCCGGGTCGGCAAATGGATTTTTTTCGGGCGAACGGGTCAGTACTTCTCGCAGCGCATTGGCGCGGGCCCGCGTGCTGTCGCGCTCCTCGCGGCTGGCCTGGTACGAGGGACACATCGTGCCTCCAGCTTCGGGCAACTTGCGACAGTCGCCGGAGCCATTGCACTGCTCAATCGCGCGCATGATGCCTTGCTCCCGGCGAAAGCGAAACACCGTATTAAATGTTCTGGTTTCCTGTCCAGCGTCGTAGCGCAGAAACTGGTCCATGGGCGGCGTGTCCACAATTTTTCCCGGATTCAAGACCCCTTCCGGATCCCAGAGCCGCTTGATTGCCACCATTCGCTGGAAGTTTTCAGGCCCCACCATTTGCTCCAGAAACTCGCCGCGCAAACGGCCGTCTCCATGCTCGCCCGAAAGCGAACCTCCGTAACGTTTAACCAAGGCAGCCACTTCCTCGGCCACAGTCCGGAACAGCTTCTGCCCCCCGGCGGTTTTCAAATCCAGAATAGGGCGGAGGTGCAATTCGCCCGAGCCGGCGTGCGCATAATGCACGCAGTACAACCCGTAATCCGCCATGATGCGGTTGAACTCAGCGATGTAGGCGGGCAGATCCGCAACAGCAACAGCGGTGTCCTCGATTACCGGAACAGGTTTGGAATCGCCGGGCATGTTGCTGAGCAAGCCCAATCCGGCCTTTCGCAAATTCCAAACACGGGGAATATCTTCGCCGCGTACTAAAGGATATGCATAGCCGAAATTATGTTCTTGCAAGGCCGCCACGAGCGCAAGGGCATCCTGTTCCAGGTCTTGCGCATCGTGCCGCGCCAATTCCACCACTAACACCGCGCGCGGTTCGCCGTCCAGAAAAAACCGGTTGACCTTTTGCGACAAACTGTCTTTAGTGCAATCCAGCAGGAAGTGGTCCATCAACTCAACTGCGGTCGGTTGAAATTGCAACGCCACGAGGTTAGCGCGCAAACTCTCGTCCAGCGAGTTAAAATGCGCGCAGATCAACAATTTGTGTTTCGGGGGAAGGGGTTGGAGCCTGAGCGAGATTTCCGTCGCCAGCGCCAAGGTGCCCTCCGAGCCACAAAGCAGCCGGCAAAAGTCCAGACCGCCGGGAAGCGCAGCGCCGGGGTCGGCGAGCAATAAGTCTAATGCGTAGCCGGTGTTGCGCCGGGGAATGTCCGCTTTGGGAAACGCATCCCGAATTTGAGCCTGCACGGCGGGATCATGTTTCCAGGTTAGCGCCTGCCGGTAGAGCGCGCCTTCCAGATCCTGCTGCGCGGCTTTGGCTTGGGCGTCTGCTGCAGACAGCGCCTGGAATTCGGTGATCGAGCCATCAGCCAGGATGGCGCGTACGGAATCGGTGTGCTCCCGGGTGCTGCCGTAAACCACCGAGTTGGATCCACAAGAGTTGTTTCCCACCATGCCACCGATCATCGCCCGGTTGGCAGTGGATGTCTCCGGACCAAAATACAGGCCGTGCGGAGCCAGGTAGCGGTTTAGTTCGTCGCGGATGACGCCAGGTTGAACGCGCACGGTGCCTTTTTCAACGTCCAGGTGCAGGATATTGGTGAAGTGCCTCGATAGATCGAGCACCAGACCCTTGCCGACCACTTGTCCGGCCAGCGAGGTGCCGGCCGTGCGCGGAACCAGCCCGATGCGGTAGCGCCGCGCAAAAGTGAGCAAGCGCAGCAAGTCTTCCTCGTTCCTGGGGTAGGCCACAGCCTCCGGCATCTCGCGGTACGAAGAGGCGTCGGTGGCATAGAGCATGCGAATGG
>CAYSDI010000137.1:0-5964 GCA_964429745.1 uncultured Chitinophagales bacterium
GATAAGACATTGAAGTTCGAAATCGTCTCATGGCAACAAGTATTTTATGAATGAATAAATGACCAACACCATAAATATAAAACCAATCACGGCAAATTCTAGCCTACTGCTGAGGTATTTCCGCACGAATGATGCAACTTCTCACCTAAATTTGAGGAAAGAAAGCAACCTAAAATTCTGTAAATCAGTAGGCTAATTCAAAATAAATGTGAAGTGAAATTATTCTTAACCGACCCTTAAAATAACCATTTATGGGGAGGGGCTAAAAGGGCCATATTGCGAATCTCGGATACCTTATTAGAGTTTAAATAGCGTAAATTTCGCTTTCTTAAAGCCCAAAAAACCTTCTGGTCGTGCTATTAGTACTTCCATTGTCTCAAACCATTTCTAGGTAAAACTGTCAAAGCGTTATAAAAGTCAAACGTCTGTTCCAATGGATATAATATCGAAGCTTTTACTTCTAAAATATAGAATACTTTTTAATGGATAGTTTTTGTTGACTGCCAATTTAAGGGTGCTTCTAAAAATTCCAGAGACAAGGCCTGCCATTGTGGTTTCTGCAGTTTTAAAGGATGCAGACATGATTGCCTATCCCCCTATCATCCCCTCCAACTTACTCTTGGGCACAATTCGCTGCTCCTGCTCGCCACGCGCAATCAGCCGATCCCCCACAAACGCCTCATAGCGGCAACGAACGCGATTCCCCTGCACCATCAGTAAGGTGGCTTTGAACATGACTGTACTCCCCAGTCGGGCCGGGGATAGATGCTCTACACTGACGTAGGTGCCAATGCCTTCTTCGTGAACTTCTTTCATGGCCAGTGCAAAAAGGCGGCATACCCATTCAGCATCGCGGGCAAGGGCAAAGGTGGAATAGACCGGATGCACCTGGTCCGATTCAAAGGCGGCGAAATGCTCTTCGGTGACCAGGCGTTCAAATTGCTGAACGTCGCCAGGTTGAAAACAGGTAATCACGGGCATGAAAATAGGGCGCTTAACCGGAGTGAAGTCCAGCGATGATCAATCCATTTTTAGACTACTCTAAAATTATTTTTTGACAACCTTTAAATTTATGTGTACTTTTGCCCTCGTGAAAACATTAGTTCTGTGGGCCGCTTTGGCCGGATTGCTGACAAGCGGCTGCGCGGCGAACGAAGCACCTTCGCCCGAAAAAGAAAATGATGTGCTGAACGTGGTGGTTACCACGGGCATGTTGGCCGATGCTGTTCGCGAGATTGGCGGCAACCGCGTGCAGGTTCAGGCGCTGATGGGCCCTGGGGTGGACCCGCACAGCTACACGGCATCACAGGGCGACATAGCCCGGCTGCGGCGCGCTGACCTCATCGTGTACAACGGTTTGCATTTGGAAGGAAAAATGCAGGAGGTGTTGCAAAACATGGCGCAGACAAAACCGGTCCTGGCTTTTGGCGATGGACTGGACCCGGCTAGACTCCGAAAAGTTTCCAGCGCCAGCGATGCGATTGACCCGCACATTTGGTTTGATGTAGCGCTGTGGAACTCCGGGACGCTGGCGTTGGCCGTTCGAATGGGTGAGTCCTTTCCGCAACACCGCGAACAGTTCCGCGCGGGTGCGGCCGGCTATGGCGAAACACTTCGCGACCTTGACCAAGAGTTGCGCGTTGTGTACGCCACCGTTCCCCCGGAAAACAGAGTTTTGGTTACCTCACACGATGCTTTTGAGTACTTTGGAGCGGCCTATGGCTTTGAGGTGATGGGGCTCCAGGGGGTGTCAACCGTGGCAGAATTTGGCCTGCGCGACATGACCGACATGGTAAATTTGCTCAGCGAACGGAAAATTCCTGCGGTGTTTGTCGAGAGCAGTGTGCCGCACCGCTCCCTGCAATCGGTGGTGGAAGGGTGTCGGCAGAAAGGACATCCGTTGGTCATTGGCGGCGAGCTGTTCAGCGATGCCATGGGGCCGGAAGGGACGCCGCAGGGCACCTATGTCGGTATGCTGCGGCAGAACGCGGCGTTGATTTCCGGAGCCCTGGGAGGCAGTGCGGCTACAGACGCGCAAAGTGGTCAGGCTGCGCAGGAACAAACGCGTGCAGCTGCGCAGGGCCAAACTCCTTAACTTGAACGCATGACCACTTCAGTTCCTGAACCCGCCTTGGAGGTGCACGATCTGACCGTAACGTACCAGCGCAAACCAGCGCTCTGGGACATTGATTTTGGCATTCCGGCCGGCGTGCTGGCAGGCATTGTGGGCCCCAACGGTGCTGGCAAGTCAACGCTGATCAAGGCTATCATGGAATTGCTGCCTACCGCCAGCGGCTATGTGCGCATTTTCGGAAAGTCGCTGGAAGAAGTTCGCGGGCGAATTAGTTATGTGCCCCAACGCGAGAGTGTGGACTGGGATTTTCCTGCGAGTGCCCTGGATGTGGTGCTGATGGGCCGCTACCGCCAGCGGGGTTTGTTTCGCCGCCTGAACGACCGCGACCGCCGCATTGCCCGCGACTGCCTGCACCAGGTGGGCATGGAGGCGTTTGCCAGTCGTCAGATTGCGCAACTCAGCGGGGGCCAGCAACAGCGGGTGTTTTTGGCCCGCGCGTTGGCGCAGGAGGCCGATTTATACCTGATGGACGAACCTTTTGCGGGCGTGGATGCAAGCACCGAAGAAGCTGTGCTGGAGTTGCTCACGCGCTTGCGCGACAACGGCAAAACCATCCTGGTGGTGCACCACGATCTGCAAACCGCGGCCCGCTATTTTGACTGGATGATTATGCTCAACACGCGGCTGGTTGCTGCGGGTCCGAGTGAACAAGTGTTCACGAACGAAATGTTGCAAGAAACTTATGGAGGTAAACTCACGCTGTTGCAGGCTGTGGGCAATCTGGCGGGAAGCAAGGGTTTGCCGTTGAGGGAGTAGGGCGGGCAAACCGTCCGGGCAAACCGCACAGGCATGCTGCGAGATTTAAGCCTATTCCGTAATATGTTGTCACTAAAAGAGCTGTTGCACTTTCTGAGTCTTTCCGAACCAAACATACGTTATGTTGTGTTTGGAACGATCATGGTCGGCATTGCCTCAGCGGTGATCGGCAACTTTACCTTTCTGCGCAAGCGCGCGCTGGTGGGCGACGCCATTGCCCATGCCGTGCTGCCGGGCATTTGCCTGGCGTTTATGCTGCAAGGGTCGCGCACGTTGTGGGTGCTGCTCCCAGGAGCTTTTGTGAGCGGCTGGCTGGCCTTGTTGAGCATCGATTGGATCAACCGCAACAGCCGCCTGAAACCGGATGCTGCCATCGGCTTGGTGCTGTCGGTGTTTTTCGGGGCCGGGGTGCTCTTGCTCACCTACATTCAACAAACCGGCGACGGCTCGCAAAGCGGGCTCAAGCATTTTCTGTTTGGCCAGGCCGCCGCCATCCTGCCCGGCGACTTGTGGGTCTTTGGCCTGACGGGCCTGCTGCTCTGTGGGCTGGTTGCCCTGTTCTTCAAGGAGTTTACGCTACTCTCCTTTGACCCGGATTTCGCCCAAGCTGCCGGTCTGCCCGTGCGCCGCCTTGAACTGCTCTTGTCTACACTCACGGTCCTGGCGGTAGTAACAGGCATCCAAACCGTTGGGGTAGTGCTCATGGCCGCGCTGCTGATCACTCCGGCGGCGGCGGCCCGCTTCTGGACCGACAGGCTCGGCGCCATGGTGCTGCTGGGCGCAGCCTTTGCCGCGCTGGCCTCCGTGCTCGGCTCCTTTGTTTCTTACCAACAGCCCAACATGCCCACTGGCCCTTGGATCATCGTGGTGCTGAGCGGTATCGCATTTCTTTCTATGGTCTTTGCGCCGCGTCGCGGTGGCCTTGCGCGGCTGTGGGACAAACTCCGGCACACCTGGAAAATCCGCGAAGAAAACGTACTAAAGGCTATCTATCACAGCGGTGAGTCGCTCGGTGATTTTACGGCGGGTATGCACGAAGAAGCTGTTCAAGGTCGAAGGGCCTTTAACCCGTGGCAACTCCGCCTCAGTCTTTGGACCTTGCAACGCCGCGGCTTATTGCAGCACAATGCATCGGGCTATCGGTTGTCGGGCGAAGGGCTTCGCGAGGGCGCACGGCTGGCGCGGATTCACCGCCTATGGGAGCTCTACCTGACCGAATACCTGCGCCTGGCTCCCGACCACGTGCACGACGACGCCGAGGCGATGGAACACCTGATCACTCCCGAACTGGAAGCGCAACTGGAGGCCGCACTGGGCTATCCGCAGCGCGATCCGCACGATCGGGATATCCCGCGATAGTGAAAATGACCGCAAAAAACACGGAGCAAATTCTTGGCATAACATAAATTATGTTTTATTTGGCAACGACCCAACTATGAATACGGCTTTTTTAGATGCCTTCTGGATCATACTCACCGGCTCGCTGGTGGCAGTCACCGGCGGCTTGCTGGGCTGCTACTTGTTGTTGCGCCGATTGTCGCTGATTGGCGACGCTATTTCGCACGCTGTGTTGCCGGGCATTGCCGTAGCTTTTCTTATCACCGGAAGTTTAAGTTCCGTACCGGCGCTATTGGGTGCGGCGGTGGTGGGCTTGCTTTGTACCTGGGCCATAGAGACGGTGCAACACCGCGCCGGCTTGCAGGGCGATGCGGCCATGGGCATCGTGTTTACGTTTCTGTTTGCCGTAGGGGTTATTCTGGTTTCTTCGCTGGCCGGCAATGCCGACCTGGATCAGGAATGTGTGTTATACGGCGAGCTGGCCTTCGTCATTTTTGACCAGACCGTGTTGGGCATGCCAGTTTCTACAGCCATCCTTTTGGCCAACCTTTTGCTGGTGGCCGCGGTGTTGATGGTCGGCTACCGCGGGTTCTTTCTCACCACGTTTGATCCCGCCTTTGCGCGGGCGATGGGCTTTTCGACCGTTGCCTGGCATTACGTGCTCATGAGCCTGGTTTCGCTCACCACGGTGGTGTCGTTTGAATCCGTGGGCGCTATTCTGGTGGTTGCCTTCCTGGTAGGACCGGCCGCCATCGCTCACCTGCTGACCGACCGGCTGAAGATCATGCTTCTGCTGTCCGCCCTGATCGGCGTGAGTGCCAGCGTAGGCGGCTACTTTCTGGCCGCCGCCCTAAACGCCAACATAGCCGGGGCTATGACCGTGGTGCTTGGGGCCGAGTTTGTGGGGGTGATGGTGGTGCAATCCTGGCGCAAGCGCTGGCGAGCTATTCCACCTGTTGCCAGCCCAACCTAAACCTTCCGCACCAACAACTTTTGCCCCACTTTCTCGGTGATGGTGCGCTTGTGTTTGCCAACGCGGACGAATCGAGAACCATCGTATTCCTCTGTTTCCAATATTTCAATTTCGGCGTTGAGCACCAGGCCAACCTTGACCAAGTAGCGGAGGAATTCGGCGTCGTCTTGCTCTACAGCCACGATCAAACCGCGGTCGCCGGCTTGGAGCTGGCTCAAGTACAGTTCCTCGTGGTAGGCGATGTTGCCGTGCTGGTCGGGGATCGGGTCGCCGTGCGGGTCAAAGCGAGGATTGCCCAGAAATTCGGCGAGACGCTGGATGAGTTCGGGGTGGTCTACGTGCTCCAGGTCTTCGGCCATGGCGTGGACTTCGTCCCAGGCAAAGCCAAGTTTCTGCATCAGGAAAACTTCCCACAAGCGGTGCTTACGCACCAGATCTTTAGCGATGGATTCCCCGCGTGGCGTTAATTGCACGCCGTGGTACTTCTCGTACTGGACCAGGCCTTTGTCGGCCAGGCGTTTGAGCATGTCGGTGACGGATGCTGCGGCCGTATTGACCCGTGCAGCGATGGCGTTCGTACTAACCTTCGCCCCCGTCTCCTTTTCAGATAGAGCGAAAATGGCTTTTAGGTAGTTCTCTTCTGTGAGTGAGGTGGGCGCGTGTGTCACGGTCTAAAAATACGGTTTAGACTGGACTAAAAATCGCAAGCAAAGCCTGTGCTATTCCTTTCAGCGTAGATTTTCTGAAAACACTTTCCGTGTAC
>CAYSDI010000138.1:0-5917 GCA_964429745.1 uncultured Chitinophagales bacterium
GGCAGGTTTAGAACCAACGACCATTTTTGGTTTACTTTTTTCCATGAAGCGGCACACCTCATTTTGCACGGAAAAAAGGATATTTTCCTGGAGAATGTGGAAGGCACCAAAGTGGACCAAACAAAGGAAGAAGAAGCCAATGCTTTTGCAGCTAAATTTTTGTTGACAGAAAATGAATTGCAACAAATAATTGATGCAGCTCCATTTACCAAAGAAATGATTGGTGAATTCGCTCAGAAATTCAGAACGCCAGCAGGTGTTATTATTAGCAGGTTACAACATCTAAAACTCATCCCATTTCATTTTGGCAATGGGTTCAGAAAAAAAATTGATTTGTAGGCATTCCTCAAAACCCCTGCATCTCCACCAGCCTGCGGTAAACGCCGTCGTGGCCCATGAGAGCTAAGTGGTTGCCGCGCTCCATGATGCGGCCGTCTTGCATGACGGCGATTTGGTCGGCGTGCTGGATGGTGCTCAGGCGGTGGGCAATGACAATGGTGGTGCGGTTGCGCATCAGGTTAGTCAGGGCTTGTTGCACTAATTTTTCGCTTTCGCTGTCCAGACTGGAAGTGGCTTCGTCCAGGATCAGGATGGGCGGGTTGCGCAATACTGCGCGGGCAATGGTGAGGCGCTGGCGTTCGCCACCGCTGAGTTTGAGGCCGCGATCGCCAATCAGCGTTTGGTAGCCGTCCGGCAGCGCAGCAATGAAGTCGTGCGCGTTGGCGATCCTGGCAGCCTGCTCCACGTCGGCAGCGGTAGCTCCCTGCACACCGAAAGCTATGTTGCGGAAAACGGTGTCGTGGAACAAGATGCTCTCCTGGGTCACGATGCCCAGCAACCCCCGCAGATCCCGGAGTTTCATGGTGCGAATGTCGCGGCCGTCAACGAAAATTCCCCCGGAACTGGCTTCGTAAAAGCGCGGTAGCAGGTCAACGAGCGTGCTCTTTCCCGAGCCGCTCTGACCCACCAAGGCGAGCACCTGCCCTTTGGGAATGGTCAGCGAAATGTCTTGCAAAACCACCTGGCCCGGCTGGTACGAGAACCCGACACTGCGGTACTCTATGCCCTGTTCCAGCCCGCGCACAGGCTCCGCCGTCAGCGGCTCGGGCAAGTCGTTGCCCGCGTCCAGCAGCCCTTCGATCCGCTCCATGCTGGCAATGCCGCGCTGAATGTAATAGTAGGCGTTGGCAAACGCCTTGGCGGGGTTGATAAGGTTGGCAAAAATTAAAATAAAACCTATAAAAACTTCTGCGCTAAAATTGCCACTGATCACCATTTTGCCGCCAAACCAAAGCACCACGGCCACCACCAGAATGCCCAAAAACTCCGACAAAGGCGAAGACAGATCGCGGCGATGCAGCGCCTGGGTTTGCAGGCGGTTGTGTTCCTGAATGGCCTTTTCAAAACGCTCTTTCTGATAAAGCTCCGCGTTAAAGCCCTTGACGATGCGCAGGCCACTCAGGCTTTCTTCAATCAGCGATATGATCCAGCCCACCTGGTCCTGAGCTCCACGCGAGGGCTTTTTGAGCGACTTGCCAATTCCCCCGATAATAAGGCCGGTGATCGGCAGCAAAATCAACACAAACAGAGTCAGCGGAAGGCTGATGCTGAGCATAGCAATCAGGAAAAACAGGATCAGCACAGGTTCGCGAAACGCCGATTCCAGCGTGTTCATGATGCTCCACTCCACTTCGGTCACATCAGTGGTCATGCGGGCAATGACATCGCCCTTGCGCTTTTCTGAAAACCAGCTCATGGGCAGCTCCAGCAAGCGCTCAAAAAGCTGGCGGCGCAGATCGCGCACCACCCCGGTGCGCAACGGGGCCAGGCAGTACATGGCGGCATAACGCGACGCGTTCTTGAGCATAAACACCACCACGACCACCGCGCAAACCACCACTAAACCGGCAATTTGGCCCTGCTCGGCCACATACGAGCCAAAACGGTAGTTGAAAATGCCCGCCAACGCGCGTCCTGACCAGGCAAAAGCCGGTTCCTCCGGGGGAATGGCCACGGTGCCAAAGAGCACCTGCAGGAACGGAATAACCATCAGCAGGCTGAACAAGCTGAACAGCGCGTAGAGCAGGTTGAACCCGATATTGGCCAGCGCGAGCCCCCGGTAATGGGAAGCCAGTTGCAGGATGCGGCGAAAACTCTTCATGCAGGCGCTCAAAGTTAGTACCCTTGGCGTCAAGGCTGCCCCTCCCCGCCGCAATGCTATCTTTGCGGGTTATGGATTCCCGACGTCAGCAGCAGGTGGGCCAAATGCTGCAGGAAGAAATGGCCTCGCTTTTTCAGCGCCACGGCCAGGAATGGTATGGCCAGGCCTTTGTGACCCTGACCGAGGTGCGCGTTACCCCGGATCTGGAAATTGCGCGATTCTATTGCAGCGTGTACAACCTGCCAGACCCGCAAGGCACCATTGACCGGCTCAACGGCCAGTTGACCGACATTCGCTTTCAACTGGGCAAACGCATCCGGCATCAGGTGCGGAAAATTCCCATCATTGAATTTGTGCTGGACGACAGCCTGGACCGCGCCTTTCGCGTAGACGAACTGCTCCGTCAACCCTGAACAACCGTTGTGAAGCGCACCCTTGCCCTAAGCTGGAAAATAGCCTGGCGCTACATCTTTTCCAGGAAGTCTACCAACGCCATCAACATCATTGCGGGGGTCTCCATGCTGGGCATCGCGGTCGGCGCTGCCGCCCTCATCATCGTGCTTTCGGCGTTTAATGGGTTCGAAGGGCTGGTTAAAAAACTCTACTCCTCGTTTTATCCCGATCTGTCCATCCAGCTCGTAGAAGGCAAGCATTTTCTGGCCGACAGCCTGAGCCTGGACGAACTGCGCGCCGTGCCCGGTGTAGCCGCGCTGAGCCTGACGCTGGAAGAAAACGCCATTCTGGTGTACGACGACAAGGAGCACATCGCCATGGTCAAGGGCGTAGACAATGCCTTTGCCGACGTTACTGCCGTAGATGACAGCGTCATTGTGGGCAAATACCGTCTTTCCGCGCTCCGGTTGGATTCTGTGGAAGTTGACGGCGCGGTTTTAGGCGCCGGCGTGGCCGACATGCTGGACGTCATGCTCGGTCCCAGTGCAGGTTACCTCAGTCTGTACATGCCCCGCCGCGGCCTCAACACCGGCATTGGCGCCAGCCGAGCCTTCAAAGAGCAGCGCATTCGGCCCGTGGGCATCTTTCGCATTCAGCAGGAATTTGACGCCAAGTACATCATCGTTCCGCTCAGCTTTATGCAAGAACTGCTGGAGTACAAAGACAACCGGGTCGGTTCGGTGGAAATTAAAGTCGCACCCGGCGCGAGATCCGCCCGTGTTCAACGCGATCTGCAACGCATTGCCGGCGACCGCTTCCAGGTTCTGACCCGCTACCAACTCAACCCGACGGTTTACCGGGTCATGCGCACCGAGAAATGGGCGGTGTACCTGGTGTTGACCTTCATCCTGATTGTGGCTGCCTTTAACATGATTGGCTCCATTTCCATGCTGGTCATTGAAAAGCGCCGCGACATTGGCACGCTGCAGGCCCTTGGCGCCAGCCAAAAGCAAATTCAGGCCATTTTTTTGCTCGAAGGAATGGTACAAACCTTGCTGAGCATGGGCATCGGTTTTGCGATTGCGCTCGTATTGTTGTTGGGTCAGCTCTGGTTTGAATGGCTCAAAATACCCGGATCTGGCACATTTGTTGTGCAAGCGTACCCCGTTGACATCCAAGCCCTTGACTTCCTGCTGGTGTCTGCCACCATCCTGCTGATTGGTCTGGCGGCTGCCTGGTTTCCGGCGCGTCAGGCTGCGGCGGCGCGGTACATGGTAAGGGCAGAGGTTTAGGCATCTCCTTATCCTACAACAACCACACTATGAAAAAAACAACCTTCTGTTTGGCCTTGTTAACCACCGTGCTCTTTGCTCGAGACCTGGACGCCCAAACCATCAACGCCAACAAAGTTGTTGAGCCTTTTGTGCTGCCAAAAAACTTTTTGTTTGTCGAATTAGGTGGTTCCGCGCGCAACATCGTCCTTTTCAACTATCAGCGCATTATTCCCATCACGGAAGGCAGTGCACTGACCGCACGCGTCGGGTTTTTTGGCTATGGCAACAGTCAGTCCGGCGGCTCTGAAGCGCAGATGGACGCCAGCGCTGGCCTGGGCTTGCTGTTAGGCACGGAAAACGAGCACAACCTGGAGATTGAAGCCTCGTTTAACCGCTTTCTGGCCCGCGAAGAGGATTACCGAAACCTGGATCAGAACCGCTACCTGCTCACGGCCGGCTACCGCCTTCAACCCGCTAAAAACGGAAAGGGCTTTGGCATGCGTGTAGGCTTGGGTATGTTAGTCTACACGCAAACAGAAGAGTGGTTGTTTGAACCCCAGCCGTTAGAAGTGAACAAGTCAACCGGCTTTTACCCCATGGGGTATCTCGGGTTGGGCTACGCTTTTTAGGGTACCCTTCAGGTCTAAGGGCTCCAGTACCCAGCTCAGCATGCTGCAAGAGCTCCGGCTATCTGCGCACAGCCCTGCGGCTAACCCTCCTTTCAACCTTCCCGCAAGCGGTAGCGAAATTGCCGGCCATCCGCATCCTGCCAATGCAGGGCCAAAACACGTGCGTGCAGCGAAAATTGTTGCGGATTAAAGTACCAGTCTTCGTGGGTTCGCCAATCGTTTTGGAATGATCGTTCCAAAACGTCGGAATCCAGAATTACCGGCATCCAGTCGCCATTGGGTTGTTGCGTTTCTACCACCCAATGAAAGCGGTCGGCAGCGGCAAGCACCTGCTCCAAAAATTGGGATTGTTCCGCCTGCCCGCCTGCCCAAACGATGGGCACTGTCAGGCGGCCCCACCAGGTAAAGCGATCGGGGACGCCATGCGACCTATCTGACAGGGACATAGGATTAACTATGGAGCAGAGCGGAGCGTTTGGCGCTTCACTTTCTTGCAGCGAAAAATTGGTGGCTTCATTGGTAGGCTGCCAGACTGGACCATACGCCAGGATACGGCTGTGGAGTTTACCGTTTTGTCCGTCCAGGTGCAGTTGTCGTTGAAACGTTACGCCGCTGATGTTTACGGCATGCAGCGCCTGCTTTTGGAAATTTTGGCAATGAGCCGTCCAGGTAGCCAAGAGCAGTTCCAGATTGCCGGAGAGCACCTGCAGGCCGGATTCAACGAAAGTCAAGGTTTGCCAGCCAGGCGCCCTGGCAGAATCGTTGTTGGCAGGGCCACTGCCTGGGTTTACAGCCATGGCTCCGCTTTGGGCGTGGCCTGGGCGGGGCATTAAGAGTCCGAGTAACAGCAGAAATGTTGCTGCGCGCAGACGGTCCCTTTGGCCCGAAAGCAAAGGCAACCTGGCCCGCGATAGCAACGGCGCAGGCCTCATGCTGGCTCAGCGTCCTGGCACAATTCCACTAAAATGCCGTTGGTGCTTTTGGGGTGCAAAAAGCAAATGATTTTGCCATCGGCACCCGGCACGGGTTCTTCGTGTAGCAGGCGGAAACCGGCTTCGCGCAGGCGCGCCATTTCCGCCCGGATGTCGTCTACCGCAAAGGCCACATGGTGAAGGCCTTCGCCGCGTTTTTCGATAAATTGGGCGATGGGACTTTGTTCACGCGTAGCTTCGAGCAGTTCCACTTTGCTTTCGCCCAGGCGGAAAAACGAGGTGCTCACGCCTTCCCGCTCCACGGTTTCGGTTTTGTAGGGCGGATGGCCGAAAAGTTTTTCAAACAGCGCGTTGGCTTCCTCAAGGTTGCGGACGGCAATGCCCAGATGTTCAATGCGGGGTAGTCCCATAAGGGTGAAAGGTTTCGGCAGGTGTTGGAACGTTGAATCTCTTCAAGCCCGCCTTAAATTTCCTTCTTTTCCCGACAATTGCAATGATGGCCAGTCTCAACGCCCCAATTTACCTGGA
>CAYSDI010000139.1:0-2174 GCA_964429745.1 uncultured Chitinophagales bacterium
CTCCTGCGCTGAGCTGCCGCCGCTCTCCTGCGCCGAGCTGCCGCCGCTCTCCTGCGCCGAGCTGCCGCCGCTCTCCAGCACCTGCTTGAACACCGCGAAATCCGTTCCCGCAAATGCCTCGTTGAGCGCGTGAATTTCTGCGCCAAACCGGAGGTCAGGCTTGTCGCTGCCGTAGCGCGCAATCGCTTCCGCGTAGGGAAGCCGCTGCATCGGCGGCAGATTGTAGTCCAGCACCCGCTGAAAAACGTGGCGCGTCATTCCCTCAAACATATCGAGCACGTCGTCCTGCGCCACAAACGCCATTTCGCAGTCGATCTGGCTGAATTCCGGCTGGCGGTCGCCCCGAAAATCCTCGTCGCGGTAGCACTTGACGATCTGGTAGTAACGGTCCATGCCGCCCATCATAAGCAACTGCTTCAAAATCTGCGGCGATTGCGGCAGCGCGTAAAAACTTCCCGGTTGCATCCGGCTCGGCACTAAAAAGTCGCGCGCCCCTTCCGGCGTCGACTTGATCAGGTTCGGCGTCTCAATCTCCCAAAACCCCTGACCGTCCAGGTACTCCCGCACGGCCCGCACCGTTTTAGCGCGCAGCTCCAAACTCTTGCGCAACGGCGCACGCCGCAAATCCAGGTAGCGGTACTTCATGCGCAGTTCCTCGCCGCCATCCGTCTCGTCCTCCATCGTGAACGGGGGAAGGGCTGACGTGTTCAACACCTCCATTTTCGTCACCACAAGCTCGATTGCTCCGGTCGCCAACTCCTTGTTCCGGCTTTCTCGCACCTGCACCACGCCGGTGGCCTGCACCGCAAACTCTCGCCCCAACTTTCTGGCGCGTCCGCACAACTCCGCCTCCGAGCTCATGTTGAACGCGAGCTGGGTGATCCCGAAGCGGTCGCGCAAGTCCACAAAGGTCATTCCCCCGAGATCCCGGCTGCGATGCATCCATCCAGCCAGCGTCACTTCTTTGCCGGCGTCGGCTTCGCGGAGCTCTCCGCAGGTATTTGTCCTGTAATGCGTTGCGTACATGGTAGCGAATTTGGCGACCGCAAAGTTACGGGCTTTGCGCTGCCTATCCGCGCACCTCGTGCCGCCCGGCCCTTCCTGCCTCTGGCGCTGCCTGCCTGCCTTCCTGCCTGCCGCCCGGCCCTTCCTGCCTCTGGCGCTGCCTTCCTGCCTGCCGCCCCGACCGCCCCTGCTTGCCCGACCGCCCCTGCTTACCGCTACGGTGGACCATCATCCCAAAAGTCCGCTGGCGTCTTTTGCATTAGATTTTTCATAAACAGTTCCCTTTTGTTCATGCCCCGATGGTATTCATCCTTTAAAATATCATAATAAGTAAAGCGTTCCGTCTTGTTTAATTCCAAGGGAGCCGAGTTTAGCTCATACTCAGCTTCTTTGGAAGGGTAGTCACCGGCACCAAATCCAAAAACACTTTTTCTGCTTTGTTCCTCCCTTTGCTCCCATTCAACCAGTTTTCGTTCGGCCTGCTCTTGAACGCGCCCCTCCAGCGACGACCGCTCCGCCACCACCCCGTAACAAAGCCTTAACTCCATCGCCCCGGCTACTTCGATCAACCGATTCAGCGTAATTGACCCCAATTGCTCCCGCTGTTCCAGGTGCTGCAGCGCCTGAACGCTAATTCCCAGACGTCCCGCTACCACTCTGAGCGGCATCCGGAGCGCTTGCCGTGTAGCCCTCAGCCAGCCTCCCGGCGGAATCGGTTGCCTGATAATCTTTTGCCAGTCCCCCATTTTTTCATCCAAATCGGCGCGAAGCCAATTGCTGTTCTCATGATTCATGATAGAACAAAACTGCAATCGCCGCCCCAAGTCATCTGGAAATCAGCTTGGCACCTTTCGCAATGTGGAAAAGTTTTTCTTCAGCGGGCGAAGGGGGGCTGTGCTCGTGCGGGTGCCGTCCCGACTACTATTCACTTTGTCTTTTTAACATTCTATTGGGGTATGAGATGATTTTTTTTTGATCCCTCAAAAGCGTTCAACGTAAAGGTTCAAAACTGCTCAAGTATTCAACTTACACGTAGAATGAGAATGGTGACTTTAAAATTTTTCACCCCTACTTAAGTACATTAATTAAATTACAAATTATTAACTGCCAACTGCCAACTGCCAACTGCCAACTGTTAACTGCCAACTGCCAATTCCCAACTGCCAACT
>CAYSDI010000139.1:2274-5500 GCA_964429745.1 uncultured Chitinophagales bacterium
CCAAATGTCAACTTCCAATTCCCAACTGCTCACTATCAACTGCCAACTGTTAGTCGCAACGTCCGTATCCCCCGTCAAGATCTGCCCGTCACGCTCGTACTTACTTTAACTTTTTAACAGTTCATCGGAGTATGGGATGATTTTTTTTTGATCCCGCAAAAGCGTTCAATGCAAAGGTTCAAAACTGCTCAAGTATTCAACCTAGACATTGAATGCGAATAAGGGTTTTGAAATTTTTTACCCCCCACTGCTATAAATATGGTTATTCTTTAACCGTGACACGGCAGGACGGTAGCTGTTAGGCGGCAGGCTGGCAGCAGCCAGAGCAGCAGGGCAGCAGCAGCCCACCAGCAGCCATCACCGCAGCGCCATAAGGCGGTCGGCGTCGAGGCGAAGCATGGTGAAAACGAGCATCGAAAAAGCCAGAACCGAAGAACCCCCGTAGCTGACGAAAGGCAGAGGTATGCCGATAACAGGCACGAGTCCAATGGTCATGCCGATATTAATCGCAATCTGGACGAAGAAGAGGCCGGCCACGCCGTAAGCGAAGTCGCGGGAGAAGGGTGAGCGCTGTCGCTCAGCGAGCAGGACGGTTCGAACTAAAAGGGCCAGATAGGCCATAAGGAACAGAAAGCTGCCGAGAAAGCCGAATTCTTCGCCGATGGTGCAAAAAATGAAGTCGGTTTGCTGCTCGGGGACGTGGCCGTAGCGGGTAAAGGTTCCTTCGAGGTAGCCTTTGCCGAGGAAACCGCCAGAGGCAATGGTCAGTTTGCTTTGGTCGACGTTGTAGGTGGCGTCGCGGTCGTTAGACTGACCGACCAACGTCAGAATGCGCTCTTGCTGGTGGGCTTCGAGCAGGTCGCTGAAAACAAAGTCCAGCAAAAAAAACCCAAAGAACAGGCTGCAAACAAAGACCAGAGAGGGAATCAGCACCCACTGACGCTCTTTGCGAAGAAAATTGGTGGCAAGGAACATCGCGCCCAAGAACACAGCAGAAAGCACGGCCGCGCCAACCACCGAATGTGTACTCAGCGCAAAAATGACCAGAATGCTCAACCCACCAGCGAGCAAAAGCAACAAATAAATCGTGGGCAGGCGGTTCTTTCGCAGCGATCGCTGAAGCACCACGAAGGCTATTATAAAAACCAGCGCAGCAATGACGCTGTGCAGAATAGCCGGCGGCACCACCAGCGACAGCACAAACAGCGCCGTCACATAGGCTCCGACCAATACAAGGGCAATAGAGAATCCTTCGCGGTACAGCACAAAAAGGAAGGAAAAAAACACCAGGGCAGAACCCATATCGCCCTGGATGATAATCAGGCCCATGGGCAGACCAAGCACAGCTAGAGCACCGAGTCGTGCGCGGAGATCCTTCATAGAAATCCCGGGAATGCTCAGGTATTTGGCCAGCGCCAGCGCTGTGGCATACTTGGCAAATTCCGAGGGTTGAAGCTTCATGGGGCCAATCTCGAGCCAGGAGCGCGCACCATTCACCTCGCGGGCAAACAGCATAACGACCACCAACAGCAGCATAATCAGCGCGTAAATAATCCAGGCAAAACCCGGAAAAAACTCCGAGTCAAAAATCAGAATGATGGCCCCAAACACCAGCGACAAGATAATCCAGATGAGCTGCCGCCCGTGAATGCCGCCAAAATCAAAGAGCCGATCGCTCTCAGGTCCGTATTGCACAGCAAAGACCACGAGCCACCCGAACACCATGATGATCAGGTACAACCCGAAGGTGATCCAGTCAATATTGGCCCAGACGCTGCCTTCGCGTTTCATCGGGGGAAGGGGGTGGGATTGCCCATGGTGAAGTTAGGCTGGCGTTTCATCGGAGGAAGGGGGTGGGATTGCCCATGGTGAAGTTAGGCTGGCGTTTCATCGGGGGAAGGGGTTGAGGTGCGCTGTGGCGCGCTCGTTACCCGGTGGCAGCATTGCGTCGGCGGCCGGAGGAGCCGGAACTGGCGCCGGCGCCGGCACGGGCACCGGCAGCCCTGGCACCACAGGCATCAGGACCGGCTTAGGAGATAAAAAGTTACCTTCCAGCATACGTTTCTCTTTGGCGAGCTGGACCGGGTCGGTGATTTCGCGCTTCAAGTACTTCTCAATCATCAGGCCGCAAATAGGGCCCGACCAGGAGCCCCCCCAGCCGGAGTTTTCGACAATAGCAGCAATGGCAATCTGCGGATTGTCTACGGGCGCGAAAGCGATAAAAAGCGAGTGGTCTTCTCCAATGGGGTTCTCGGCGGTACCCGTTTTTCCCCCGACAACAACGCCTGGAACCTGCGCCTGCCGGCCGGTGCCACCGCTTACCACCATGGCCAGGCCTTCAAGCACAACGTCGAAGACTTCAGGCCGAAACCCGGTTTCGTGGCGGACCCGGTAGGGCGCCAACACGCTGTCGGAGCTCTCCACCTGCTTGACCACGTGCGGGCTGTACCACCAGCCACCGTTGGAAATAGCCGCCATCATGTTGGCCTGCTGCAGCGGCGTGACGATCATTTTGTCCTGCCCGATACCCAGCGTAATAATGGTGCTGGCCTTCCACGCGCCCGGATTGTACGCGCGGTCATAGTCAGCCACGGTGGGAATGTTGCCGCGTATTTCGCCAGGAATGTCAATGCCTACCCGTTCACCGAGACCAAACAAATTCATATAGTCGCGCCAGTGTTGGAAAGCATCAGCCTGTTTGGCATAACCCGGCTGGTCCATAAACAGTTTGAATGTGGCGCAGAAGTATGCATTGCAAGAGGTCTGGATAGCCAACTGAACGGATCCGGACGATGGATGTGTGTGACAACCCACCCGCAAGCCGCCCAACCGGTACCCACCGTTACAAGCATAGAAAAAGTTAGGATCAATAACCGAGTCCTGCAAAGCCAGCAGCGCCATCAGCGGCTTGTAAGTTGACCCAGGCGGGTAGTACCCTTTGAGCGCGCGGTTGTTGATGGGGTCGGTGCCACTGGTGCGCAATGCATGGAAGTTGACCGAGCGCTCGCGGCCTACAAGCAGGTTTGGATCATAGGCCGGACTGCTGACCAGCGCCAGGATTTCGCCGGTGGAAGGTTCGATGGCCACGATGGACCCCTTTTTGTTCTGCATCAGCAGCTCGCCGTACTGCTGCAATTCGATGTCCAGCGTCAGCGTCAAATCCTGGCCGCGCGTGGCTGCCGTGTCCCAGACCCCCCCCCGGTACGCACCGGCTGATCGGTTAAAC
>CAYSDI010000140.1:0-5447 GCA_964429745.1 uncultured Chitinophagales bacterium
TAGACCTAGAAACAGACCTAGAAACAGACCTAGAAACAGACCTAGCAACAGACCTTAAGAATAACCGCAACATGAGCGTAGAATTGCAGATTACCCCCTTGTCAGAATGGGGTTATGGTTGGAAGACCCCCGTGTTTTTTGCTGGTCCCTGTTCCGCTGAATCGGAAGACCAGGTGATGCAGACCGCGCGCGGTCTTGCCAAACATCGCGTGGATATGCTTCGCGCAGGCATTTGGAAGCCCAGAACACGCCCCAACAATTTTGAAGGCGTCGGCTCCGTTGGCCTGAAATGGCTCAAAGACGCCGGTTTTGATACCAATTTGCCCGTTTGCGTGGAGGTGGCTAATGTTAAACACGTATACGAAGCCCTCCGCAGCGGTGTGGATGTGCTTTGGATTGGCGCCCGCACCACCGTGAACCCGTTTGCGGTTCAGGAGATTTGCGATGCCTTGCACGGAGTGGATATCCCGGTCATGGTCAAAAACCCGGTCAATCCCGACCTGGAGTTGTGGATTGGTGCTTTTGAGCGCCTCAATCGGGTGGGAATTACCCGCCTGGCCGCCATCCATCGCGGTTTTTCCACCTACGAAAAAACCAAATTCCGGAACCGACCTAAGTGGGAAATTCCGATTGAATTGAAGCGCCGCTACCCGGACCTACCGGTCATTTGCGATCCCAGCCATATCTGTGGCACGCGCGAACTGCTGCAGGAAGTTTCCCAAACGGCCATGGACATTGGGTTGGATGGCTTGATGATTGAAAGCCACATTAATCCTGACAAGGCCCTTTCTGATGCCCAGCAGCAGGTGGTGCCGGATGCCTACGCGCACATCATAGAGTCGCTGATTTTCCGCCACGAGGAAACGCCGCCTGAATCTGCCTCTACGGAGTTGGAGAGCCGCCGCAGCAACATTGACCGCATTGATAAATACATCATTGAATTGCTGGCCGAGCGCATGGATATTGTGCGCGAAATTGGCCTGTACAAGAAGGAGAACAACCTGGCCATCCTGCAACGTGGTCGTTGGAATGAAATCCTTGAGAGCCGCCACGAGTTTGGCCGCCGCAAAAACCTGACTGATAAATTTGTCAGAGACGTATTCCAGGCCATCCACAAAGAGTCCATCCACCACCAGGCACAGGTCATGAACGAAAGCGCCGACGATGCGCTGAATGATCTGAAGAAGGAAGCCAAAGTCCGCAAGCGCTAATCCCCAAGCGTTAAAGGGGGCAAATTCGCTACAATCCACCGCTTAACTCGCGGTGGAGCAACTTTTGAATTAATGCCCATTTGATAGCCGGGGTAAACTCGCTACAATCCACCGCTCAATTCGCGGGCCCGGGCTTCTGCCCGCTGCAGTCCGCTGCGAAGTACTTCGCCCAAACGGCCTTCCGCAAAGGCGCGGAAAGCAGCTTCCGTGGTACCTCCGCGCGAACTGACCGAGCGAATCAACTCCGCCGGACTTTCTTCACTTTGGTTGAGCAGGTGGTAAGAACCCAACATGGTTTGCTTAACCAGCACTCGTGCCGTGGCTTCGTCCAGGCCCATGTCAACAGCGGCCTGCACCATTTCCTGCACAAAGTAGAAAAAGTAAGCTGGGCCACTGCCGCTGATGGCCGTAACCGCATCCAACAGCGATTCGTCTTGAAGGTAAACGGCGCGGCCGGTAGTGTTGAGCAGCGTTTGGGCTAGTTGCAAATGACCGCGATCCACTTCCGGTAGCGCGGCAAAAGCCGTCATGCCCATGCCAATTCGCGCCGGCAAATTGGGCATCGCGCGCACCACGAGCCGCTTGTCCAAGCTGTCGCTGATGCGGGCCATGGTAATGCCTGCCATGATGGACAGCAGAACCTGATCGCTATGCAGGTAGGGCGAAAGTTCCGGAGCCAGCGCAGCGAAGTCCTGGGGTTTTACCGCCAGCACCACGATCTGGCATTGGCTCAGCCGCTCTCCCGGGCCGTGGAGCAACTGACCGAGTTGGTGCAGCTCCGGCTGCGCGCGTTGTTCAGCGCTCTTTTCCACCAAAACCAACTGCTCAGCAGTGCACAGACCGTACTGGCGAAAAGAACGGGCATAGGTCAGGCCCATGTTGCCGCAACCGATGATCGCGATTCCCTGCGGTGAGCGTGTAGTCCGGATTTCCATTATCCGGCAAAGGTAGGGCTGACCCCGGGTTTACTTGGTCGCCTTTCGGAAGTTCTGGCGGAACCAAGGCTCTGTTACGGTGAATTCAAAGTACAAAGCGGACAGGCAAGCAGTGGGAGAGGTCCCGTCGTAGGTACCTTCAACGGTCAACGTGTAAAAGCCTGGCTGAAGATCCAGATCGTATAAGTTAAGAATGCGCAGGTCGGTAACCGGCAAAACTTTAGAGAAACGCCCGTCTTCGGATTTCAAGGTGAAGGTGCGCAAACGGTTGTTAGCAGCGTATTTCTCGTCATTGAATTGGTACCCGTTGTGCACGTGCATGGCGTGTGCCGGCTGGGTCAGTTCAAACCGGAGATACTCGCCTTTGCCAGGACCAGCGGCATCTTCGCACCAGGCAGTTTGCATTTGGAAACCCTGCTCTGGACCCAGGTCAAAAGCGAAGACCGGATGGCAGTATCCATCAATGGAAATAGCCGGGCCTTCAGGGCGGTTGCAGGGCAGGGAGGTGATGCGCTGGGCCGCTGGGTTCGGAAGGCTGGAAATTTGGCTTTCGGCGGCGAGCAGTGTCAAATCGAATCCGCTCAGGTGTTCGTATTCCGGAATTTCACTTGTAAGAAGCAGCGTAGAGCGCTCTTCCACTTGCAGGTTGGGAAACTCTTTGGGTCTATTCAGGTAACTCGAAGCGCTGATGTTGCGCACCGCAGAGGGAAAGCTCACTTCGCTGGTGGAGACATCACACGCGGGGTCTCCTGGGCTGCGGTTGTAAAAAGCAATGCGGTCGCCATTGCGGGGGCTAAGGTTTTCGATCAGGGTGACACTGTTCTCCAGGCCTTCCTGAAAACGGCGGTGGCCGAACGTGGCGGGAATGGCCAGCGTAGCTTCGTGAATGTTGTTGACCAGAAACAATTGGCTGATGTTGCCATCCCAGCGACTTGGGCCAGCCAGTTCGAAAGGGGCGTAATGCTGGGGCAGGGTTTTGCCCGTAATCAACGAGGGCAGTTTCAGGCGCATTTCTACTGTGCGGTTTTCGCCTGGCTTGATCAAAACTTCGTGCTGCACCCGCACTTCCATGCACAGAACACGACCTGTTCCCTGCCACTCAGCTTTGACAGGTTCTACCCAGCGAAACTCTAAGAAGATTTTTTTGGCACTTAGCGGTGTTCCCGCAATTTCGGCCTGGCAGGCAATGCCCAGACGAGCCAGATCCATGGTGGTGACAAACTTTCGGATGAAGAGGCGCTTGCCGAAGTTGGCCTGCAAGTCGGCGCGGGTGTCACTGTAGGGGTTAGCGACAAGGAAATCGGTGGGGAAAACGTCAGCGAGACGCTCCAGCATGGGGGCCCTCAGGTCCGGGCGGAACTCGTTGAAGTAAAACCGCATCGGCGTGATCATCTGCATGGCCTGGTACTCGCTGGTGGTGTTCTTGAAGTCCAGGACCAACCGATACTGCGCAAGGGTGTCCAATGCCTTGAGTTCTACAATGCCGTGATTCAGGCTTACCCCTGGCAGGTCCTTTTCCGGGAAGGGCAGGCCGGCTATAGACGACACGCCGCTGTAATGCTCCGCTCGTAGCGCGAAGCCTGGGCAAAAGCTCATGGCCAGGATCAGCGAAAGAGGGAGAAAACGCAAGATTAAGGAGGGGATTAGCATGAAGATAGTGTTACATACCACCGAAACGGACGGAACGCCGGGAAGTTACAGGCAGCCGGGGTGGAATGGGACAAAAAGAGTACTTCAGGGGTAGATTTGGCTCAGCGAATTTGTCCGGTTTGCCGCAATTTTTCTTGAAGTTCCATTGGTATAGCTAACTCATTTAAAATGGCTTGTGTGTCCTTACCTAAAGTTGGAGCTGAATGTCGGGGTTTTGCCGGGCTGGCGCTGAATCGCCAGGGAAGGGGCACGCCGCGAAGCGCGAGCGGCGGGTCAGTTTTGCAAGCCTCTGCGCCTCTGAGGGCGTCCAGATGAGCGTTGTTTTCGGCTTCCTCTAAATTGAGCACCGGGCTAAGGCAGCAGTCGGACTCCGCGCCGAGCTGAACCCATTCCGAACGGTCGCGACCCGCAAATAATTGTTCCAGGTCCAGGCGCAACGCTTGTTGGGTTTCCGGGTCAGGCAGCATCCGAACCCCCCATTCCGGTACGCCGGCGGCCTGGCAAAAGCGCGTCCAGAATTTGGGCTCCAGGGCTCCAAGGGCCATCCAGCCGGCATCGCGGCATTGGTATAATCCGTAGGTGGCTAGTCCACCGGTCAAAGGACCCTTTCCAGGAACCGGAAGCTGCCCGGTAGCTTCCCATTCTGCCGAAGGGAGCACCGAAAGCAGGCGAACTGCCTCGGTCATTGCCACATCGACGTGCTGCCCTTCGCCCGTGCGCTCCCGGTGCCAAAGTGCCGCCAAAATGCCGGACAACACCGCATACGAGCCACCCGCAATGTCGGCAATTTGAAGACCGGGCTGCATTGGCCGCCCTTGGCTATCTGCGGTCAGTGATAACAAGCCGGCATAGCCCATGTAGTTGAGGTCGTGTCCTGCGCGCTGCGCATAGGGTCCGCTTTGCCCGTAACCCGTCACGCTGGCGTAAATGATGCGCGGGTTGCGCTGCCTGGCGGTCGTGTACCCCATACCGAGTTTGTCGAGGACACCCGGCCGGAACGATTCCAAAACAATGTCTGAGCGCTCGATGAGCTGAAAAAACAGCTCCAGACCTTCTGCGCTTTTGGTGTCCAGGGCCAGGCTGCGTTTGCTTCGGTTGAGCGCGTGGTAATAGGCGGATTGCCCGTCAATGAAGGGCGGGTAATGGCGCACGTAATCCGGTTCTGAAGGCCGTTCTACTTTGATGACGTCAGCGCCCATGTCTGCGAGCAGCATACCGGCCAAAGGGGCGGGGAGAAGCCGGCTCAGGTCCAAAACGCGCAGGCCCTGCAAAGGGCCGGAGGCTGAGCGTGGCGCTGGCGTTGTGCTCTCGTGCGCTGCCTGGTCATAGCGCTCCTGCGAGCCTGCTGGGTTCGCTTCGTTCCCTTGCTCCTGGTTCATGACCAACGCGTAAACAGGGGCGTGAAGGCCATCATAGCACCCAGGTCGCTGATGCGAACCTTGCCGCTCATTAGCGCAGTTTGAGGGTCCAGCCGGCCCAGTTCCAGGCTGGCATAATCGCTGGCTTCGGCTTCTACCAAGCAATCGGCATCGCCGCTTAGCCCCTCGCTGACCCCGACGCCGTCAGCCTGAACATGCACGGTAAATTCCCCTCCACCATCGCCTCGCAAGGCAAAGTGGAAGGATCGATTCAGATCGGCTTTGGCTTTTTC
>CAYSDI010000141.1:0-5335 GCA_964429745.1 uncultured Chitinophagales bacterium
CCGGCTGATCGGTTAAACTGGTCCACCAGCACGTGCCGCACACCCCGCCCCCCCCGGAGCACAGCTTCGTAAGTCTGCTCCACACCCGTCCGGCCGATGTGGTCACCCGCCCGGTAGTACCCCGCTGACTTGCGGATGTCCGCTGAGTCCACTTCGCCCACATAACCGAGCACGTGTGCCCCCGACTTGTGCGGATAGCGCCGAATGGTGCGCACCTCCGGAAAAAAACCGGGGAACTGGGACAGGTACTCTTCGGCCGCTGCGTAATCGGCGGCCTTGATTTCTTTGATGAACAGGCTGGGCTTGCGCCAGGAATACTTTTTGGCCTTGACGAGCTGCTTAACGAACGTGCTGCGCTCAATGCGGAACAACTCGCAAAAGCGCGCCGTATCCATTTCGCCGACCTGGTTGGGCGTCACCATCAGGTTATACACCGGCTCGTTATAGACCACCAGCAAACCGTTGCGGTCGTAAATGAGACCGCGCTCCGGGTAAATGACCTCGCGGCGGCGGATGCGGTCGCCGGCCAATTCTCGGTAATCGGCGTTGAGCACCTGCAGGTACAACAGCCTGAAACTGTACAGCCCAAACACCACCACGAACAGAATGATCACGGTCACCGCCCGCGACCTCCCAACAAACGACTCTTTCATCGGCTCAGGCTTTTGGGTTTAAGAAGGGCGGGGCAGAGGGGGCCCAAAAGCCTGGCGAAGCTCCCAACAAACGACTCTTTCATCGGCTCAGGCTTTTGCGCTCCAGTGGCGGTCCGAACAAAAACTCCAGGACCACCACCAACACCAGCGAAACAAACAAACTAAACAATATATGTCCTAAAACTCGCCCAAAAGCGGCGAAGCTGAACACTTCCAGCGCAAAATATGCGGTGTGATGCGCGGCCAAAAGGATGCCAGCGTACGTCACGAACCAGATCGGACCCAGGCTGGCAATCCGCGGCCGGTCGCCGCCTTCGTAGCCTGATTTGGGCGTGAGCATGTCGGCCACGTGCGGCCGCAGCCAGGCCACCAGCACCAGCGACGCGGCGTGTAAGCCCGGCGTGTCGCTGAAACTATCCAGCATAAGTCCCATCACAAACGCCAGCCCCAGCACGCCGGCCCGGTTGCTGTCAAACGGCAGCACCAGCAAAATCATCGGGTACACAAGCGGCCTGGCCAGCCCGAAAAGGCTGACCTCATTGAGCACCGCCACCTGAAACAGGAGCAGAACCAGTGCGGCTATAATATGTCGAAGGGCTCTGGGGTCCATGGTCGTCCGGGGGTCATTCTTCTTCCGCTTCGCTTTCCAGGGCTTGGCGCTCCTCCTTTTGCAAGTAATTTACCACGTAGGCATGGCGAAGGCCTGAAAAATAAGGGCCCAGCGCCACGTCAATTTCCAAAAAATAGCTGCCCGGCGCCTGCCGGACCTCTTGGACCGTCCCGACCGGAATGCCTTCGGGAAACAGCGTGCCAAAGCCGGTGGTGAACACCGCGTCGCCGGGCCGGGGCTGCACGTGGCCGGGAATATCGATCAACTGCACGCGTCCGGGATTTTTGCCGTCCCAGGACAAACGCCCGCTGATGAATGGCAATTCCGGGCGAAGGGCTCCCGTACCCGCAGCAACCGCAGCCCCTGCCGCCAAACCCTGCTGCGCCGAATCAGCGGCCAGGCTCGCAGCCACCCGGTCGGCCACCTTGATGGCACCCGTGGGCCGCAGCGCTGCGCTGGTTGAAAATTTACTGTGCAAAACCGACATCACCACCGAAAAGTGTTCACTCACCGCCACAACTTTTCCTACGATGCCGTCATCGGTGATCACCCCCATGTCCGGCCTGATGCCCTCGCGGCTGCCCCGGTCCAGGGTCAGGTAGTTGTTGCGGGCGGTGACACTGCTTTTGATGATACGAGCGGGTATGTAGGTGTAAAGTTGGCGGTACAATGAATCATCCACGCAGCGCTCCGTGACCGAATCGATCATGCGGGCGTTAGCGAGCTGTTCGCGCAAGCCGGCATTTTCGGCGGCCAGGCTGTCGTTGCGGTCGTCGAGCCGCGTGAATTCCACCAGCGATGCGTAGCGCGCGAAACCATTTCCCGCGAGGCGATTAGCCGAATAAACCACCGACGCATTGGGGTACTCTGCGGAGCGGAAGTACAGGATCAGGCACGCCACTTCCAGCGCCAAAAAGAGGAAGAAGGCGTAGTACCGAAGCAGGAATTTCAGGAAGTTCCTCATGCCTTCTGCAAGCGGACGCTAGCCGTCGCCAGGAATAGATTTTGAGTAGCCCCGCAAAGGACGGCAACAATGCTGCAAAGGACGGTAAGATTCCAGCAACCGCGCTTACATGTTGATAAACAACGCCCGGTACAGGTCGCGGTTTTTCAGGGCAATGCCGGTACCGCGCACCACGGCGCGCAACGGATCGTCGGCCACGTGAACGGGCAGTTTTGTTTTTTGCGCAATCCGCCGATCCAGTCCCCGCAACAATGCGCCACCGCCAGTCAGGTACAAACCGGTGCGGTAGATGTCGGCGGCCAGCTCCGGCGGCGTGGTTTCCAGCGCCTTGAGAATGGCTTCCTCAATCTTGGAAATGGACTTATCCAGCGCATGAGCAATCTCCGAATAGGTAACGGTGATCTGCTTGGGAATACCCGTCATCAGGTCGCGGCCGTTCACAGGAAGGTCGGCTGGCGGTTCGTCCAGCTCGGCCAGCGCAGAGCCCACATTGATTTTGATCTGCTCGGCGGTGCGCTCGCCGATCAGCAGGTTGTGCTGGCGGCGCATGTAGGCCACGATGTCGGCGGTGAGCTCGTCGCCGGCAATGCGGATGCTCTGGTCGCCCACGATGCCGGACAGCGCGATAATGGCAATTTCGGTGGTTCCCCCGCCGATGTCGATGATCATGTTGCCGATGGGCTCCTGCACATCCAGCCCGATGCCCAGTGCCGCCGCCATGGGCTCCTGGATCAGGTACACCTCTTTGGCGCCGGCCTGCTCCGCTGAGTCGGCAACCGCGCGCTTTTCGACCTCCGTAATGCCCGAAGGAATGCAGATAACCATGACCAGCGACGACCGAAAAAAGCGGTTCTGTGAGTTGATCATCTGGATGAACCCGCGAATCATGTTTTCAGCGGCCTGAAAATCGGCGATGACCCCGTCCTTGAGGGGGCGGATGGTTTTTAGGCTCTCGTGCGTCTTGCCGTGCATTTGCATGGCTTTCTTGCCCACCGCGATAACCTGGCCGGTGCGGCGGTCGATGGCCACGATGGAAGGCTCGTCAACCACCACCTGATCTCCGTAGATGATCAGCGTATTGGCGGTACCGAGGTCAATGGCAATCTCCTGGGAAAAAAGGCTGAACAGTCCCATGCGCTAAGTGCTGTGGTTGGACGACAATGAAAAAAAGCCCGGAAGATAATAGCCTCTACGTCCGGGGACGGTTAAAGTTCGCTTTCGCAACAGTTGTTCGTCGTTGATTATCAATTTTATATAGGTCGAAAGGCTTCCGTTCCTCGCGCAACGGCCTCAATGTTTGAAATGCCGCAACCCCGTAAACACCATCGCGATGCCGGCGTTGTTGCAAAAATCGATCGATTCCTGGTCCCGTATGGAGCCGCCCGGCTGAGCAATAGCGCGGATGCCCGCTTCGGCCGCCAGCGCAACCCCGTCTGAAAAGGGAAAAAACGCATCAGAAGCCAACACGGCCGTTGCCCCGTCGAAGTTAAACCGCCTGGCTTTATCCAGCGCTTGTTGCATGGCGTCGATGCGGCTGGTCTGGCCTGTTCCGATGCCAATCAGTTGCTGGTTGGCCACCAGCGCGATGGCGTTGCTTTTCAGGTGTTTAACCGCTTTTATGGCGAAGACCAGGTCTGTGCGTTGAGCGGCAGTAAGCTGATTTTCGGTCACCGTGCTGAAATCGGCCTCGCTTTCCATGCGCCGGTCGGCTTCCTGCAGCAGAACGCCGTTCAGCAGCTTTCGGTACTTCAACCCCCCGAAATCCTGCATTTTCTGCACCAGCAGAATGCGGTTCTTTTTGCCTTTGAGCATGGCGAGCGCCTCGTGCGAATAGCCCGGCGCCACCACGATTTCGCAGAAAAGCTCGTGCACCAGCGCGGCCGTTTCCACGTCAAGGGGCCGGTTGGCGATCAAAACGCCCCCAAAAGCTGAAACAGGATCGCTGGCCAGGGCGGCCACGTAAGCCTCTTTCAGAATTGGCCGGGTGGCCAACCCACAGGGATTGGTGTGCTTGAGGATGGCAAACGTAGGCTCGTCGTGCGCAAACTCGCTGATGAGCTCCACGGCCGCATCCAGGTCAATCAGGTTGTTGTAACTCAGCTCTTTGCCGTGCAATTGCTCGAAGGCATCCTGCAATCGCCCGTAAAAACGGCCCTGCTGGTGCGGGTTTTCTCCGTAGCGCAACGGCCGCGACTCCGAGTAATGCACCGCCAAAGCCGGGTCCAGGGTGCAGGTGGGGCTATCGGTTGAAGGGATGTGCGGCGCTGAGGTGGGGTTGTCGGTAGCGCTTTGCCCGATTTCTTTTGACCCGTTTTCTGTTGCCCCGGCATCTTTTTGCCGCCTAACCCCTTCCCAGAACCAATTGTGGATAGCCGTATCATAACGGCTGCTCTCCTCAAACGCCAGACAGGCCATGTGCAACCGGTCTTCAGACGTAGAAGCCCCGTTTTGGCTGCACAGAATGTCCAACAGGCGGTCGTACTGCTTGCGGCTGGCGCAAACCAACACATCGGCATGGTTTTTAGCCGCTGCCCGGATGAGCGAAATGCCGCCAATGTCAATTTTCTCGATTACTTCAGGCCGATCTGCGCCATGGGGCTCCTTACTTTCGTTGAGCGTTTGCTCGAACGGGTAGAGGTCAACGATCACCAAGTCGAACTCAGGGATGGCGTATTCGTCCAATTGCGCCGTATCCGCCTCGTTTTCCCGACGCGCCAGGATGCCACCGAACACTTTTGGGTGAAGCGTCTTGACCCTTCCCCCGAGAATAGAAGGGTACTCCGTCAGGTGCTCTACCGCCGTGACCTCCGCGCCCAATTTCTCCAGATACGTCTGCGTTCCGCCCGTGGAATAGAGCCGGACCCCATGCTTTTGCAGGCACCGGATAACGGGCTCCAGGCCTTCTTTGGAGAAGACCGAGATGAGGGCAGTTTTAACCGGGAGGGAGGAGGATGGCATGGGGCGGAGCGCCTCCGTGCAAAATGGCGCTTAACCGTGCAAAACTACCAAAACTTGAGCGGGTTATGGGTAGAGATTTTTGCGCATGAGTTGGGTGAGAAGCTCGGGATAGTGGTGGTGTTCCAGGGCCAGGACTTTGCGGGCGATGGC
>CAYSDI010000142.1:0-5169 GCA_964429745.1 uncultured Chitinophagales bacterium
AACCAACGAGGGGTTTGGCTCAGTTCAATCTTGTTGCGGCCCAATTTCAATTGGCCATCGTTTTCCAAACGCTTGAGGAGCCGCGAAACCACCTCGCGGGAGGTGTGCAACTCATGGGCAATGTCCTGGTGCGACAAATGCAGGATGTGCGTTCCCTCTGCCTTTCGACGGCCCGCCAGGTACTGAACCAGCCGCTCGTCCATGCGCAAAAATGCCACGGCATCAAAAGCTTTGAGCAGCTCATTAAAACGCATGGCATAGGTCTGCATAATAAACGCTTTCCAGGAAGGGAACTGCGTCATCCACTGGTCCAGGTAAGCCACCGGAATCATCAATAGTTGCGTTTGCTCTTCTGCGATGGCCAGAACGGAACTTTTCTGATCGGCCATGCAACAACTCAGCGACATAGCACAAGTCTGGCTTCCAGACAAAAAATACAACAGTAACTCTCCCCCTTCCCCATCCTGCCGACTAATGCGAATACGCCCTTCCATCAGCAAAGGGATGGCCTTAATGTAGGTACCCGGCCGCATCAGCTCTTCCCCAGGATTGAGGTTCATTTCACGACCTTGCTCCAGAATTTGGTTCAACAAGTCAGGCTCCTGAAAAAATGGAAAAGCGTGCGTTAGGGTCTCTCTGGTCATGATAGGTTTACTAATGTTATGTTTTGCGTAGGTTTTATTCAGAGACTTGATACGGCAAAACAGTAAGTTTTATACAGTGATTTCTGTTACAATAGTAAATAATATTGTTTCAATAAACTTTCTCTCCTTTTTGCAGGAATAATCCCCAGGTGCGGTTATAGGCATGAACGAGGTCAGTTAGCTTGCCCGAAGCGTCTACCACGGGCTGGCCTGCGTTAACCCACTCAAAAATTCCACCGTACAAGTTGTACACCTGCGAGAATCCAGCCTCAAGCAACTTTTCTGCAATTTTCTCGCTTCTATAGCCCACGGAGCAATAGACCACCACCGTTTGGTTCCGATCCAGGTCGCCGAGCATGTTCAGGTCGAAAAGGTCATAGCCGGCATAGCGGGCCCCCGCTAAACGACTTACCGCAAATTCCTCCGGTTCGCGGGCGTCAAGCAGCACCGCACCCTTCATCACCTGAAGATCTTCAACGCCAATTTCCGGCACTGAATGGCTCAAAAGGCTGCGCAGCACCGCAGCGTACTTTCCGCTTTCCACATCAGGTTGGTTTTGGTTCGAAATAGCCTCTTCTCTTGCCACAGCCTTTTCAGCATGGGCAGCATTGCCCGCGTCGCCAGCAGTGCCTGCCTGAGCCAAAGCCCGACCAGGAAGCGCAAGGACCAACAGTAGCGCAAGCGCCGTGCCCGACCAAATGCCAAACCAAGAGCCAAACCAAGAGCCAAACCTAAAGCCCAACCAAGAGCCAAACCTAAAGCCCAACCGGCAACTCAGGTTTAAGCCCAAGCCTGGACCCATGCCAAGCCGATGCCCTTGGAAACCCAGCCGCTGAACCCGAGGCAGGCTCTCAGGTGGGGCAGTGACGAAAATCACGTACGAGCGATCCATCTGGGGGTAACTTTGTGCAGTCAACTTTCCGGGCAATCGGCACTTTTAGAGAATTAGGAAGGCAGGTCCACCCCTCCGTCATCTGCTGGCGAATGCTTTCGGAAAGATAACCACTGGACCCCAATTCGTCTTCAATACAATTCTTCACAGACCATGGATAACGACAATCACAACCAAAACCAGGGCCCGATTTTCCCCATGCCCCGCATCGGCGACTTCGCTCCCGACTTCAAGGCCGCTACCACCTTTGGACCTCTGGTGTTCAGCGAGTATGCCCGGGATTCCTGGGTTATCCTTTTCAGCCACCCAGCCGACTTTACGCCGGTGTGCACCACTGAGATGAGCGGATTCGCCCAGCGGAAGCCCGAATTCGATGAGCGGAAAACCAAACTAATTGGCCTGAGCATTGACTCGGTGCATGCCCACTTGGCCTGGATCAACAATGTGCGCACCAACACGGGCGTGTACTTTGACTTTCCCATCATCGCCGACTTGGACATGAATGTGTCCAGGCACTACGGCATGTTGCAGCCCAATGAAAGCGAAACCTCCGCGGTCCGCGCCGTGTTCTTCATCGATCCGAACCGGAAAATCCGGCTGATTATGTACTACCCGCTCAATGTGGGCCGCAACATGGATGAGATTATCCGCGTGCTGGATGCCCTTCAAACTGCCGACAAACACGGCGTCGCCCTTCCCCTGAACTGGAACAAAGGCCAAAAAGTGATCGTGCCGGCGCCAAAAACGGCTGACGAAATGAATACCCGGATCGCCGATAAATCCCTGGAAAAGGTAGACTTCTACCTGGCCTGGAAAGAGTTGGAAGAAGCCTGACCAAGTCCCTTCCGTGAAATTTCCCGTAAAGGGCCCTCTCGGGGGTCCTTTTTTTTTCGGGCGAAGGGGTGCCGGTTCAGCTCACTTTTCCGTGCAGCGAATCGGAGAGGATTTCGTCTACGATCTCCGGATTGAGCAGGGTTGAGGTATCGCCAAGGCTGTCTGTTTCGCCACAGGCAATCTTGCGCAAGATTCGCCGCATGATCTTGCCGGAGCGCGTTTTGGGCAACCCGGAAACAATCTGCATGTGATCGGGCTTGGCAATGGGTCCAATGACCCGGGTGACTGTTTCCAATACCTCGCGCTTAAAACGCTCGTGATCTGTGACTTGATGCCCACAAACCAGGTAAGCATAAATGCCCTGGCCCTTGATCGCATGGGGGTAACCGACTACCGCCGCCTCCACCACATCCTCGTGCTCGTCAATAGCGTTTTCGATCTCCGCGGTGCCCAGCCGGTGGCCACTGACATTAATGACATCATCCACCCGACCGATGATGCGGTAATGGCCGTCCGCATCGCGCCGGCAACCGTCGCCCGTAAAGTACAAATTGGGAAAAGCAGCGAAATAGCTCTGCCGGCAACGCTCGTGATCGCCGTAAGTGGTGCGCAGCATGGAAGGCCACGGAAATCGAATGCACAGCAGCCCTTCCGCCTCTGTTTCGGTCAACTCCACTCCTTCCGGGCTGACCAACACCGGTTGAACACCAGGCAAGGGCTGCATGGCAAAACAGGGCTTTAACGGGTCGGTAACCCCGGCCAGCGGTGAAATCAGAATACCACCGGTTTCGGTTTGCCACCAAGTGTCGACAATTGGACAACGGCCCTTCCCCACATGGTTCTGGTACCAATGCCAGGCCTCTTCGTTAATGGGCTCGCCGACGCTGCCCAGCACGCGAATGCTGCTCAGGTCATAAGGGGCAACCCACTCGTCGCCCGCCGCCATCAGCGAGCGCAACGCGGTGGGTGCTGTATAAAACAGGCTGACGCTGTGCTTCTGACACACCTCCCAAAAACGGCCGGGATTGGGATAGTTCGGCACCCCTTCGAACATCAAAACGGTAGTGCCATGTAGCAGCGGACCGTAAACAATGTACGAATGGCCGGTAATCCACCCAATGTCTGCCGTGCACCAGTAGATGTCGTTTTCTTCTGGCTGAAACACCTGCGCAAAACTGTACGCGGTGTAAACCATATACCCGCCAATGGTGTGAACCACGCCTTTGGGCTTTCCCGTTGAACCGGAGGTGTACAAGACAAATAACAAGTCCTCCGCATCCATCACTTCGGGGCTGCTTTCAATCGGCATGTCGCGAATGGCATCGTGCCACCAGACATCGCGTGAATCTGTCCAGGAAACAGGCTCCCCTGTTCGCTTCAAAACAATAACTTTTTCTACACTCGGACAACCGCGGCTCAGCGCCTCGTCCACAACCGCCTTAATAGGAATAGACTTAGCACCGCGAAAATTTCCATCGCTGCAAATCACCAGTTTACACGTTGCATCGTCAATTCGCTCCGCCAAAGACTGCGCCGAAAACCCTGCAAAGACCACCGAATGTACCGCCCCGATACGCGCGCAGGCCAACAGGCCGATCATCAGTTCAGGCACCATAGGCATATAAAAACATATGCGATCACCTTTGTCGGCGCCCTGAGCCCGAAGCGCCTCCGCAAAGCGGCAAACCTCCTGGTGCAATTGGCGGTAAGTCAGCGTGCGGTTAGCCTGGTCAGGATCATTGGGCTCCCAAATCAACGCTGGCTTGTCGCCGCGTATAGCCAGGTGCCGATCCAGACAATTTTCGGTAATGTTAAGGGTGCCGCCCTGGAACCAGCGGATGTCAGGATCGCGAAAATTCCAATCCAGAACGCGTTCCCAAGGTCTCCGCCAGATAAACGATTTAGCCTGCTCCGCCCAAAAACCCTCCGGGTCGCGGACACTTAGCTCATAAGCCTGTACATATTCTTGATGCGTTGCAATTCGGGTCATTCCAGCCATATCGGGGGAAAGGGGTTTGGGTACACGAGCAAAATAGCAACAATCCTTCAAGGGACGGAACCCTGAGCAGGGCATAAAAAACCTAATGGCACCCAAAACCCGTTTCAGGCACCAAACCTATAAACAGCTTTTTGGCCCATTCAGCCATCGAAAATGCCTGCTGGGCAACCTTGCAACAAGGCGGTGCACGAGGTGGCGTTACCTTGCTGAGTATTCAAACAAAACAGCGTTGAATGCACCCTATTTCTTCGTTCCAAAACCTATGACAGCTATGAAAAATTCAAATTTAAGCTTAAACCCCAAATACGTGCAACTTGCCATTGCAGTCCTTTTTATCGGACTCATTTCCTTGCTGAGCTCCTGCAACCCTCAGGCAATTACCGGTGCAGCTGACCCAAGCGTTAGCGCCCTTCGAACCAACAGCGTGGTAACGTCAACCGGCGAAACCGTTGTCCTGGATTGTGATGACGACATGCCAATCAGCAGCTTCCCTGCTGTTGTGCTGGATGCGGTTGCCGCGGCTTACCCCGGCTTTGTCATCCACGAAGGAAAGATCTGCGCTTCGTCCGGTGGAACCTTCTACCTGTTTGAACTTTATCCTACCGCAGTGGGCGGAGAAGACTTCAACGTGGTGTTTGACGGAAGTGGGGCCGAATACACCTTGCTCGACGACAACAGCAACGGCTCCGGCACTGGGAGCGACGACGACGATGGCGACGACGACGACGACGACGATGACGATGGCGACGACGACGACGACGGTGGCGATGGTGGCGATGGCGATGGCGATGGCGATGGCG
>CAYSDI010000143.1:0-5149 GCA_964429745.1 uncultured Chitinophagales bacterium
CGTACCTGGTGCAAGTGATCCGTGAAGACGGCATGCGCCTGATGCGTCAGGTGGTAAAATCAACGGATTAAATCAAGTAACCACAGTTGGGAACTTACCACATTCCTGACTGAAATGAGACTAATCATAAACCGCAAACAGCCGACTCCTTAACGGGTCGGCTGTTTGCTTTCAAACTGTAGAGAGAGAGTCGTTTAGCGCAGCGGGCATAAAGCCTTGCGTGCATAGGTGCCTTAGCCAGCTAACTGCTGGCATGATATCGTTTAGCGCAAGACGGTCAACGCTCCAGTATAGATCCAGAGTTGTTGGCCTTCAAAGACGCGGAGAATGTAGAAGTAGGTGCCGTCAGGAAGGTTGGCACCATCCCAATCGTTTTGGTAAGCATCGGTTCGAAATACCTCGCTCTCCCAGCGATTGATGATCCGAATTTCGTGCCGGTCAAATGCCTGCAATGCCGTTATAGTCCACTCGTCGTTGTAGCCATCCCCATTAGGGGTGATCACGTCCGGGATGAACAAATCCGGAACGGTGGGCAGAACCGGCACATCCGTGATGCGAATGGTTATCCAGGCCTGGCTGCAAAGGCCCGCTTGGTCACAGCGTTCATAACGGAATCGATCTACCCCGGTTTGCTGCCCTGCGGTATAGGTCAATTCTTCAAGACCCAGTTTAACCTGGCCCAAAAGCGGGTCGGTGCGAAGCACAAAGCTGCTCGGGTTCCAGTCGCCATTCCCCGGTTGATCGTTGAGGAATACGGGCAGTTTTAAGCTGTCGTTTACCAGAACATTGTACGCATCATCCTGGCAAACGGGAGTGCTGCAGGCAACGTTTAAGCGCACTTCGGCGGTGTCGCAGAGGCTGTTTTGATCGCAAACTGAGTACCGAAAGAAAGTGGCACCGCAAGTAAGGGGTGCAGGAGTAACGGTAAACGATCCGCCTATTCCGTCCAGGACAATGGCGCCCCCAGACCATGGGTCAATAAACCGAAGGGTAGAAGGCACCAAAGGCGACGAGCCGCTGGCATCGTTAGCCAGCACGGCTATGGAAACCGGATTTGTCCATGGAGTTTCTACCAGATCGTCCACCAGGTTTGGGCCAATTTGATCTGCGGCGTTTATGACGCGAATCTGCACCCAGGTGGTGTCGCAAAGTCCTTCCTCGTCGCAGATTTTGTAAGTAAAGAGGTCTATGCCAGAGTACCCAGCCATTGCTGTGTAAAGAAGCTCTCCGGTGGCTGGTTCCAAGTTAGCCGAGCCCCCCAAGGGTGCCGAGGTGAGCGCCAGCGAAGCAGGATCCAGCACACCGTCCATGTCCAGATCGTTGTCTAAGACGGCTACCAAAACCGGGCTGGTCCCACTGGTCACGCCGGAATCAGGCTCCGCTAATGGAGCGATGTAAATGCGCGCTACAGAAACTGCATCTATAAAGTAGTAGGCCATGGCTGAAGCCCAAGGCTGCAAATCGCTGCGGGTGGTTGCGGCGTCGCCCTGAAAGTTGCCCAAAATGAACGCTTGTTCACCTCCTCTTGCTTCGTACTCTCCGTAAACCGGCGTCCACCCGGAAAGGTTATCGATGGGCAATCCTGTGTATTCTACTTGTGGCAATAAGTTGTAGGGAGGCAATCCGAGCGCGGGATAGTCGGATGGGGAGCCTGTCCATGGTTCCACACTGTCTGTCAAGTACATGCCCAGGTTATCCGTGGCATAGCGATAGGCATCACCCACACTTACCTGAAAGCTGATGGCGTAAAATTTACCGGCAACCAAAGGTTCACTCAGCTTGCCCTGGATGTACTCCCGGTAGTTCGCGAAACCGCCATAAACGCTTGTGTCTACGTAGGCAACCAACCCGGCGTAAGCATTTCCATCAACGGCATCCTGGGTCCCAAATCCGTTGGAAGGGGTAGAAATGGAAGGAAAAGTGGTGCAACTGTTGAAGTAATCCGGAGTGCCCGGGGTCGGTTTACCCCAATGAGTAGCCCGGTTCATCTGATCAATGAAATTGGGGCAGGTGCTGTAATCTTCAAAGCCCGGATTCAAGACCAGATTTTGCGCTGTGGCGGTCTGAATGATACCCAAAAAGCTTAAAAAAAACCAAGAATAAGAGAGCAACCGGTCCATGATAATATCGGGTCTAATCGTTACGTTCCAAGCATTAAGGCTCAAAGTGCTAAACATGGCTTTTACTTGCTATGCCGAACCTTTGGCTTTTGTGACGGTACGCCCGGGGGAAATGCCGCGTAGCAGAAAACAGCGGTTTCATTAAATAGTATGGTTTATGTGATTTATAAAGTGTTGTAATAAATCTCTTTGTGGCGAAGCCTCCACATGACCACCCCGGGTGTCTCAGGATTGGCGTAACAGAGATTACGGTTGGTTGTTGCGCAACCTATGTGCCGGTCCTTCCCGAAAACAGGTAAAAAGTTGCTGCACGAAACAAGGCGGCATGGCCTATTTTTACGGCAATGCGGCAGTACCACGACTTGCTCCAACGCATCCTGACAGAAGGAGCTGAAAGAACCGACCGAACTGGCACCGGCACGGTGGGCATTTTTGGCCACCAGATGCGTTTTGACCTCCAGGAGGGTTTTCCTTTGGTTACCACCAAGAAGCTGCACCTGCGCTCCATCATCTACGAATTGCTCTGGTTCCTGAAGGGGGATACCAACATTCAATACCTTAAGGAGAACGGGGTGCGCATTTGGGACGAATGGGCCGACGAAAATGGTGACTTGGGACCGGTGTATGGTCATCAGTGGCGCTCCTGGCCCACGCCTGACGGCGGCACCGTTGACCAGATCCAGCAGATTCTGGATACGCTCCAAACCAAACCGGACTCGCGGCGCATGATCGTCAGTGCCTGGAACGTGGCCGATGTGGGCCGCATGGCCCTTCCCCCGTGCCACTGCCTTTTCCAGTTTTACGTGTCGGACAATCGGCTTTCCTGCCAACTCTACCAGCGCAGCGCGGATGTTTTCCTGGGGGTGCCGTTCAACATCGCTTCGTACGCCCTGCTTACCCTGATGGTGGCACAAGTCAGCAATTTGCAGCCGGGCGAATTCATTCATACGTTTGGCGACGCTCATCTTTACCGAAACCACCTTGACCAGGCCCGGCTTCAGTTGACTCGCGACCTGCGTCCGCTGCCGGAAATGGTCCTGCGCCCGGACGCTCGCGATTTGTTCGCTTTCCGCTTCGAAGACTTTTCCCTGCTTCGCTACGATCCACATCCCCACATTCCGGCGGCGGTGTCGGTGTAGTATTTTCATAAATTATATTATTTATTAATGATCATATCTATTATTGTTGCCGCGTCCCGGAATGGGGTCATTGGTGTAGACAACACCATTCCATGGCAACTGCCCGATGATTTGAAATACTTTAAGCGGTTGACCACCGACCACCATGTGATCATGGGTCGAAAGACTTTTGACGCTATTGGCAAGCCTCTGCCTAACCGAACCAACCTGGTCATTACCCGAAACCCACATTTTCAGGCAGACGGCGTGCAAGTGTTGCCCGACTTTGATCAAGCCGTTGATGCAGCCTACCAGGCAGGGGAAACCGAAGCTTTTGTCATTGGTGGAAGCGAGATCTACCGCTTGGCCTCGCCTCACACCCAGAGGCTGTATTATACCCGGGTGGAAACCTGGGTTGAGCAAGGGGACGCCTTTTTCCCGGAGCCTGATGATTCATGGATTCTGCAACGAGAACAGCAGCATCCTGCTGACGAGCGCCACGCCTTCCCTTTCACCTTTCAGGTGTATGAACGAAGGCTCACGGTCATGGAGGAAGATGCACCAGTTTGAACATTTGTTCAGGCATTGAAACCCACCGGAACAAGTAGATTCCTCCAGGCAAATGGTCGGGCCATTGCACGAAGCAGAATGCCTTTGACGCCATGCTTTGATTTTGGGCATCCGGAACTGCCGTGTTCGGAGGGTTAGCGCAGGTTGCTCTGCCACTGCCACGCAACCGACCTTGCCCATCAAAAAGAAGCCATTCCCCAGAGTGCAGGGGCAGGGCAGGGGCCTGAACCCAAAAATGGTCGCTGGACGGATTGGGCCAGATAGTAATGGCCTCGTCTGGCTCCAACAGGTCGGGCAAAGGTCGGCCGTGGACTACCCCGCAAGCTTGATGCCGACTGCCGTTGAAATCCTGCTGCAGGAGCCGGTACAGTGCGCCATCTGCCGGGCAGTGGGGGTCAACAAAGCGGTAGGAATGGGGCTGGCTGCTTGTGCCGGCACCTGCTACAAAGCCAGTGGTTTGCCATTCGGAATTATCCCCGCGCCGCTGGACAAAAAAGCCCAGATTGCTGAATTCGCTTTCTGTAGACCATTGCAATTCTACGGCGGCGGGCAGGGAAGCTACGATCAGCCCCTGGCAACTGACCGGCAGGGGTGAAGCCCCCAGGGCCAACGTCCATGCTCCGGCTGCTTCCGCAAGAAAACTTATGGTGGGGGTAACCGGCTCGTCGCTGCTCCCTAAACCGGGCGACACCCAGCCCAAACCGGGCACCCAAGGCTGAGCGAGCAGCGTGGCCTCGGACCCGATGACCCCGCCGCTGCTTTCAGCCGCGCGATACCGCAGCGTGACGACACTGCCGTTTTCGCCTGGATCCATGACCCAGAATCGGTCCAAGGTCCACGGGGCGTTGTCTCCTCCCGCGCTTTGGCTGTACAAGTCCGTTACAGGCCCAGGGAGATCGCGGCCCACCGCGGGCAGCGGCAGGTTATCTGGCCCGGTTCCATAGGTTGATATATGGAAAGAACTGCTCCCTGAAAGCGGCGTGAACGCCACACCCAACTCCGGTCCGGCAACCCCAAACGGTATCACGTATTCCGGTGGACTCGGCCCGGCCGCGACCTCCCATCGAACCGTTCCATAATCCGGATCGGCATCCGGAAGGGTCTCGGACACGATCCAGCCTCCGGCCTGCCAACCAAGACTGCCCGGATCGGCGTTGAGCAACTGCAGTTCATGGCCTACCAAAGCCAACGCATTGCCCACCCCGAGCAGCAAGCTGTCCCGGATGCTTAAAGAGGTAGCGAGCCTATAAGTTTCTCCCGCAGTCGCCAGCCGCAGCGTGGGCAATTCCACCGTCACCGCACCACCAATCTCGGAACCCCCAGCCGCTAACACGACGCAAC
>CAYSDI010000144.1:0-4947 GCA_964429745.1 uncultured Chitinophagales bacterium
GTCCTAGCACCAGTCCTAGCACCTACCACAGCACCAGCACCAGCACCAGTCCTAGCACCTACCACAGCACCAGCACCAGCCCCGGTCCCAGCTCAGCCCCGCCCTGCCCTGCCAAAAAAATGCGCTACGCCGACATCATCCTGCCCTTGCCCTTGCCGGGCACCTACACCTACCAGGTTCCGCCGGAGTTAGCGGAGGGCCTGCAGGTGGGCAGCAGTGTTGAAGTGCCTTTTGGCAATACCAAATTGTACACCGGATTGGTGGCGCGCCTGCATGATCAGCCGCCGCCGCCGGAGGTCAAAACCAAGATGCTCCTCAGTGTTGTGCAGGAAGAGCCGCTGGTTAACCAACGCCACCTGGATTTTTGGCAATGGTTGTCGGAGTATTACCTGCATCCGCTGGGTGAGGTGATGGCCGCGGCGATTCCGGCGCCGTTTCGGCTGAGCTCCGAGATGCGCCTGGTCCTGAACCCGGAGACCAACGACGACTTTTCCATGCTGGATGACCGGGCCTACCTGGTGGCCGAGGCGCTGACGCAGCAAAAGGAATTGACTTTGCGCGATGTGCAACAAATTCTTCAGCGCAAACTGGTGCAGCCAATTATTCGCGAATTGATTCGCTCGGGTGTGGCCAAATTGTACGAAGAAATCCGGCCGGTGTACAAGCCAAAAACCCGCAAGGTGGTGGAGCTCCACCCCGACTATGCCGACCCGGAGGGGCACTTAAAAGACGACGACCAAACCCGCGAACTTTTCCACAAACTCGAAAAAAGAGCGCCTAAGCAATTGGCGCTGCTCTTGGCCTGGATACATTCGTCGCGCAGGGGGCAGGCCGTTTACCGAAAGCAGTTGCTGGATCGAAGCGGCACTTCGCCCGCCGCCTACCAAAGCCTGTTGGAAAAAGGCATCCTGCAGGAGCGCGAAGAACTGGTCAGCCGCCTGGAGGGCAACTGGGTAGAGGGCGAATTGCCACAACTCAGCCCGGCACAGGCGGAGGCCTTGCAACAGGTGCGCGACGCCGGCCAAAAGCACCTGACGGTGCTGCTGCACGGCATCACGTCAAGCGGAAAAACTGCGTTGTACCTGCACCTGATGGCCGAGGCAGCGGCGGCAGGCAGGCAGGCTTTGTTCCTCGTGCCGGAAATTGCGCTGACTACCCAACTGACCACGCGCCTGCGCAGCGTGTTCGGGTCGCGCATGGGCATTTACCACTCGCGATTCAGCGCCAATGAACGCGTAGAAACCTGGCAGGCCGTGGCCCGAGGAACCATAGATTTTGTTATTGGGGCGCGCTCAGCAGTCTTTTTGCCGTTCCGCGACCTGGGCCTGGTGGTGGTAGACGAAGAGCACGATGGCTCCTACAAACAGTTTGACCCGGCCCCGCGCTACCACGCCCGCGACGCAGCCATTTACCTGGCCCATCAATTCGGGGGTAAGGCCCTGTTGGGCAGCGCGACCCCCAGTCTGGAAAGCTACCACAATGCGCTGCAAGGCAAATATGGCCTGGTCACCCTGCAAGAGCGCTACAGCGGCCTTGACCTGCCCACCGTCCAGCTTGTGGACTTAAAAGACGAGCAGAAAAAGCAGCGATTAGCAAACGGCCATTTATCCGACACGCTCACCGAGCACCTGCAAACCGCCCTGGACAAACGCGAGCAGGTCATTCTGTTTCAAAACCGCCGCGGCTACGCGCCCACCTTGCGCTGCGGCCAGTGCGCCTGGGTGCCGCAGTGCATCCGCTGCGATGTCAGCCTGACTTACCACAAGCACAACGACCAGTTGCGCTGCCACCTCTGCGGCTACAAACGGCCCAACATCACCACCTGCCCGGCCTGCGGCAGCGCACAACTCAGCTACCAGGGCTTCGGCACCGAAAAAATCGAGGACGAACTGGCCCTGCGTTTTCCCGCCGCCCGGGTGGCCCGCATGGACCTAGACACCGTCGGCGGCAAACGCGACCACGAGCGGCTCATCAACGATTTTGAAACCCGCGAAGTGGACATTCTGGTGGGCACACAGATGGTTACCAAGGGCCTGGATTTCGCCGGAGTAAGCCTGGTGGGCATTCTCAACGCCGATGCCTTGCTCTGGTACCCGGATTTTCGCTCCACCGAGCGGGCCTTTCAGCTCATGGCCCAGGTCAGCGGAAGGGCGGGGCGCGCCGGCCACGGCGAAGTGCTGATTCAAACCTGGGAACCCGGCCGCGAACTCCTCCAACAGGTCATCGCCCACGACTTTGAAACGTTCTACCATGCGGAGATCGCGCAGCGGCAGCAGTGGGAATACCCGCCCTTCCGCCGCCTGATCCGCCTAACAATGCGCCACCGTGACCCACAAAAAACCGGCGACGCTGCGCGCTACCTGGCCCGTCTGCTCGCTCAATCGCTCGGTACGCGGGTGCTGGGACCGGCCGTGCCGCCCGTAGCCCGAGTTCGCAGCCGTTACATCCAGGAAATCCTGCTCAAACTGGAAAAGTCGCCCACCATGGCCCGCCATGCCCGCGACAGCATCCGGGCCGCACAGGATGCGCTGGCGGTGCATCCGCATTTCAAGGCGGTGGAGCTTGCTGTCAATGTGGATCCAATGTAGGGTACTTCTAAAAACCGCCCCCCCTCACTTGCCCTTGCCCTGAAAAATAATGAGCAAGGTGTAGAGCATGATTTTGAAGTCGATGCCCAGGCTCATGTTCTCGATGTAGAGCAGGTCGTACTTCATGCGCTCGGTCATTTCTTCCAGCGTGGAGGCGTAACCGAATTTGACCATGCCCCAGGAGGTCAGACCGGGTTTGGCTTTGTGCAGGTGGCGGTAGGCAGGGGCGCGTTTGATCAGGCGATCATAGAAATACTTACGTTCTGGCCGCGGGCCCACCAACGACATTTCGCCCTTGAGCACGTTGTAGAACTGCGGCAATTCGTCGAAACGCCATTTGCGCATAATACGACCCCAGGGCGTGATGCGGGCATCGTTGCCGGAGCTGAGCAGGGGTCCGTCAGGCTCTGCATTGAGGTACATGCTCCTGAATTTGTAGATGCGGAAGGGTTTGCGCTGCAGTCCAAGGCGTTCCTGCGTGTATAAAATCGGGCCAGGCGAAGAGCGGTAAACACGCCAGGCAATGAAGAGGTAAAGCCAGAACATGAGCAAAAACACGAGCAGGCTGGCCACAATGTCCAGGGCGCGTTTCATGTGTTGTTGCCACATGGGCATCATGTCCGGATACAACTCGATCAAGATGGCGCCATGTACATGGTTCATACGGACCGAACCGCTGATGATGTCATAGACATCGGCGCGGATGCGCACCACCACGTCGCGGGTGGCCAGGTCGTTGAGGATGTCTTCGAGCACATCGTGCTCCGCGTCTTCGATGGCGATAATCACTTCATCGATGGCGCGCTCATCAATGATGCGGTTCAGGTCTGCCAAACCACCCAGATGCGGAAGGCGGCTGGCCAGGGCCAACTCTTCGCGGCCATTGATGTGGATGAAGCCGGCAAAGCGAAACCCCAGCGAGCGCTCGCGCTCGGTCAGGTCGCGGAAAAGCTGCAAGGCCTGGTCTTTGGCGCCAATCATCAGCGCGTTGTAGCCCACTTTTCCACTTTCCAACTGGCGCTTGGCGCGGGTAAGCATAATCATGCGCAAGAGCGTAGTCAGCCCAAAATGCGCTGTGAACAAGAAGAGAAAAGACAAATAATAATCGCGGTAGGAGTTGACGTAGTCGTCAAGCAGCAGCGCAAAAAAGAGCGCTGTGACGCCCAGGGCGGTGGTCAATACCGTAAGGCTCAGCTCGGCCCAGCGGCTCTTTCGGTAAATGTCCGTGTAGGTGCCCGCCAGAAAATAAAGCAGGAGCCAGCAGAGGGGAATCAGCGTGATGCCTATCCAGAATTTTGGATCCAGGTGGCTGGAGAATTGGCTCCAGACATTGAAGTCCTCAATGACGTACTTCCGGTAGAGGAAGAACACCGCCCATGCCACCGCGGCCGCGAAGAAATCGCAGAGCACGTAGCCGATCAAGCCTATGCGTTTGCGCTGCCGCATTCGCCTTAGCGGTACACCAGTTTGAGGTTATCCAGGTAGATTTCGCCAATTTCAACCCCAGGGTCGCGGATGGCCTGAATGGATACCTGGTAGACGGCGTTGTCTAACTGCCCTAATTGCTCCGAAAAATAGACGTATATCTTATTCCAGTCTTCTTTTGGTGCCACGCTCACCAGGAAGCTGTTGATGGGAGTGCCGCTGAACAACGGAACACTTCGAACCCAGACTTCAAACGGCTGGTTGCCGCGGTAGTCGATCTCCAGGTACACCGGGGCCAGGCCGACGTCGGGGAGGCTCTTTTCGCTGCTGCGAATCTCGAGGAACTCATTCTCTTCTAACAAGATGCGCGCAAAGCGGTTGCCTTCAAAAGCCATCGCCGGATCGTTGATCACTTCAAACGAAGCATTGCTCTCCAGCGTGGCGGCAAAGTTGTTGCCGGTCTCAAAGTTTTCCAACAGGGCGAAAACGATGTCGCTCTGGTAGCGAACAACCGGGTTGATCACCACCGTATCGAAGGGCTGCAGGGTGCGCTCTACCGAGTAGAACCCGTAGAGCGGGTAAGCCTCGCGGGCATTGCTCAGGCCGTTGCGGCGAATGCCCGCCGAGATGGTTATGGTCGTTGGACCCTCTGCCAGCACCGGCACCACCGCAGGCAATTGGTACGCCGAAAGGCTGATCTGGTTGTTGATGACCACCCAGGCTTCGGTTATGTTGTGCGAGAGAAAGCCCTGCTCGCTTGGATTGCCCTCCAGAATAATGGTGTCGATGCGCAGGTAGGCGGGCAGGCTTTCCGGCGGGTTGACGATCTCGCAGGAAGGGGCCATACTCGCCCCTGCGACAGCGAGCAATACGGCGGCGATGGGCTTGAGGGATAGGTTCACGGAAGGGAATTCACAGAAGGAGATTCAAAGAA
>CAYSDI010000145.1:0-4892 GCA_964429745.1 uncultured Chitinophagales bacterium
AGTGTGGGCTGCAGTGTGAGCTGCGGTGCGGGCTGCGGTTAGGGCTGCGGTTTGAGCTGCGGTTTGGGCTGCAGTGTAGGCTGCGGTGCGGGCTGCGGTTTGGGCTGCAGTTGAAGTTGGGTTTGCGTCGCTACGGTTGCGCGGTCAAGACCAGTTGGCGCGGCGTGCTTTCCGGGCGATCGTCTTCACCGAGCAGGTAAAGCAATTCATAGTACTTGCCTTCCGCCCAATCAGCAATAAACTTCGTGGATTCCGAGCTGGCCGGGTTGCCATTCTGCCCTCCGGGATAAATGCCCCAGGCGCGTGGAGGGTCGGACATTTCCACCACCATGCGCCAACTTGGGCCATGGCGCTCGCTGGTGGCGTTGACGATGTTTCGGTTGCCGCCGCTCCGCACGGCCATAACGCTGAAAGGGTCCAGCTTGAGCAGGTGCTCTATGGATGTGTTTTTGAAGGCCCACCAGGCCAGGTCGGTTTCGCTTTGGGCCCAGGCTTTTTCTGCCAGGTCTGCCAGGCTCTCCCGCTCGGGGGTTCGCTTGTCGTCAAACCAAGGGCTTTGAGGGTCCGCCCGCATCAGCGCGATGGTCGGGTAGTGCTCGGGCTTAATGGTGGTTGCGGCCTCGCCTTCGAATTCATCCCAAATGAGGGCGTACAAAGCATTGTACCAACTTTGAAAACGAGCAGCCTGTTTGGAGTCTGCATTATAGAAAAAATCCCAATTGCCCAAAACGTCTTTGGCCGGGGGAAAGGCCTCCAGCATGACGGGCAAGGCCTCCGCAGCCATCAAGCCGTAATTGTCCAATTGAAGGTCCATAAGATCTTGTGGCGTGATCTTGTCTCCCATCGTCGAAAGCCTATCGTTAACGCGTCGGTTGCGGTACTCCTCAAAATACCCGAGCTGGTAAAACGGGTAGGTGCTGTCCGCGGGATATTGGTTGGCTGAAGACACGAACCCGCGCTCCGGGTTTACACTTGTTGGGTTTTGCTCCACGGGAATGTAGGCCTGCCAATCGTGATCGGCGCGGGAGCCATCCAACAGAAAACGACCCTGCCCCGGCCAGCGGGCTGGAAAGCGCCCCTGTTGGGTAATGGCAATATCCCCTTGGCGCGAGGCAAACAAAAAGTTCTGGCCCGGGCATTGAAAATTGGGCAGGGCTCTGCGGTAATCGGCATAGCTGTCGGCGGAATTGAGCACCATTAAAGTTTTCATTTCGTTTGAAGGCTGGTGCAATTCCCAGCGAAGCGCAAAGCCCTCCAACTCCTGGTGTTCAAACTTCCGATCATAGACCACGGGACCGTGATGCGTGTACCATACCGTATCGTACTGTACGGGCTGACCTTTGATGCGGAGTGTTTCCACGCGGGGTTTGGCTGCCCGCCATTCCCCTTCAAACTTGTATTCCTTGCGCGAAGCATCGCGAAATTCAATCCGGTACCAGTCGCGCACATCTCGACCGGCATTGGTCACGCCCCACGCAATATCGCGGTTGAAGCCAATAACCACCCCCGGCGCACCGGGAAGGCTGGCCCCATAAACGTTTAATCCTGGTGCGTGCAATTGCACCTGGTACCAGATAGACGGAAGGTTGAGTTGCAAGTGCGGGTCGTTGCAAAGGATGGGAGCACCGGAAGCCGTGCGGCTACCGTGCACCGCCCAATTGTTGCTGCCCACCCCCCGATCAGGTCGCGCTGTAGCAGGCGGATAGGCCGCGAGTGCCGGGGGCTCGTATGCGTCCGGGGTGTCTATGTCAATAGCGGAAAATGGATAAGGGGTACCCGGCGGCACTATTGGAGCGGTGTTGGCATCTTCCGGAAAGAGCCGGTTGAATTCCTCGAGGCCGAGTTTCCTGAGCAGATTGGTAAAGGGCAAATCGTATTCGGTACTGGCCAGATCCTGCCCCATATACTTCATGAGCAAGGCTGTTTTGAGCGGCACCCAGGGCTCAGGGCTGTATTCCAGCAGCTTGTACTCAATGGGGTAGTCCTCTGGCTTAAGCTGATTGATCCAGGTGTTGACCCCGTCCGCATAGGCCTCCAGAAAAGCCATCATGGAATCGTCTTTGGAAATAGCGGTAAGCGATTGTTCCGCAGCATACCCCAAGCCCTGCCGGCGCTGCAAGCGATCGTACCGCAGGATTTTTCCATCGCCTTTTTCGTCCAGATCCGGGCCTAAAATTTCGGCCATGCGACCGGCCGCTGCATGCGTCTGAAACTCCATTTGCCAGAGGCGGTCCTTGGCCGTCACGTACCCTTGAGCCCGGATGGCATCCAGCCAGGAGGTTGCAAATAAGTGGGGTACCCCTTGCTCGTCATAGCGGACGTTGACAGTTCCGGAAAGGCCGGGCAATACGAGCCAAGTGGCCCCGGTTCCAGAATCGGCATGGCGCGCGTTGTTCCACACGCCGCGAAACGGATCGAGCAGTCGCCCGAGTGATGGCGAATTGCCAAGGGGTCGGTCCAGCAGATAAATAACGGCTACCGTGAACGCAGCGGCGAGTAGAAAGGGAAAAAATCGCATGGCAAAATATTGGCCTGAAAATAAGCAATATGCCGGCCCTGCGAGAAATCGATGAAGGATATGTTCTAATTTCAGGACCATGAATTTCCCGTTGCCCTTTCAAAACCACCTTGCCTGGATGCTGTGCTTTGGCCTGCTCGGGTTTGGCGCACTTCCTTCTGGCACTGCTTCTGCCGCAACCCCTGGCGATACCACCTGGGTTCGCGCTCACGATGCGCGCGACCTGGTGTGGAACGAAGCTTATGATGCCTACGGCGAGTTCCCCGACGCAAGCACTTCCTACGGCCGAATCTTATTGTACTTCACGCTGGGTTGTGCCAGCTCGGGCTGCTCCGATTGGGATTACACCGTGCTGTTGAGCCTGGTGGACACCGCCACTTCCACCGAGTATGAACTGGGCCGCTGCATAACGCCCTACGGCGGCTACATGCGAAACGGCCTGAAGGGATTCAACAACAACTGGACACGCACCTTTGTCTACGACGTCACCGACTTTGCGGGCTTGCTGCAGGACCGCCAGAAATTGCGGATCTACTACGACGGTTGGTCCAGCGGTTTTGCGGGCACCATGGACTTTGCGTTCATTGAAGGCACCCCTCCCCGACCAGTGCTGTCGGTGTCATCGGTGTACCACAGCGGAGCCAGCGATTGGAACTACAGCAACAGCGCAGATTTTGAGAGCGCGTATTTGCCTGCCCGAACGCTGGCGATGCCCGTCGGCACGTCATCTGCGCGCTTGCGGGTCACGCCCAGCGGACACGGTTTTGACAACACGGATTTCTGCGCCGAGTTCTGCGAGCGCGATTACAGCGTGCGGATCAACGGCACCGAGCGTTTCCGCCAGAGCATGTGGCGCGAAGACTGCGGCTACAACCCCGTGTATCCCCAGGCGGGCACTTGGTTGTACGACCGCGCCAACTGGTGCCCAGGCGCGGAGGCGTGGACTCATTTTCACGAGTACACACCGGAATCCGGGGCTGCATCGGTGGCACTTGACTTGGACATTGACGCGTATTCCTGGTCGGGTCCGCAGACGCCTTCCTATCTATTGGATGCCAGTTGGGTCTGCTACGGAGCGTTCAACCACATTTTGGACGCGGAGTTGCTCGACATTTTGAGCCCTTCCACCGAGACAGAGCACGCGCGTTTTAATCCCAGTTGCGGCCGGCCGCTGGTCAGGATTGGCAACAACGGCAGCGAGCCTTTGACTTCCTGCACCATAGCCTACGGTATTGTTGGCGGCACCGTGTGCTACCAGCCCTGGTCAGGCAATTTGTTGTATGGCGAATCGGAAGAGGTAGCATTAAACAACATTTCCTGGCCGGACGCCGGGAGCCTTTCGCCGCGTTTTTTTGCGCGGGTCGAAGGGCCGAACGGCTCGAGCGACGAAGTGGCCTGGAACAACGAAAAACAAACGCGCTTTGACCGGGTGCCCGTGTACGAAAACAGTTTTGTGGTCTGGATGCGCACCAACGCGCGCCCCGATCAAAACGCCTGGACTATTCGCAACGATTTGGGGGAGGTGGTTGCGAGCCGCACGGTCTTTGACGGTCCTTTCCTGTTGCACGAAGACACCGTGTATCTGCCTGACGGCTGCTACCATTTTCAACTGACCGACCAGGCCAAGGACGGGCTCGAATTTTTTGCTAATGCCGACGGGACGGGCATTCTGCGCTTTGCGCGCACCAGCGGGGGCTTCCTGGCATCCTTTTCAGCGGATTTCGGGACCCAACTGGACCACAACTTCACCACCGGCCTGGAGCAGGGCGGCGTGAACAGTTCCGAGTCCTGTGAGGTTACCGGGTTGCCCGATGATGTCGGGGGAATGGGTATTGCCGCGCTGACGCTGCTGATCTATCCAAATCCGGCCCGTGAATCGTTGATGGTGGAATGGATTACCGCCCAACCATCGGCCGGGCTGCAAATAACGCTCAGGAACCTGGCTGGTGCGACGGTCTGGCAGCGAGCTTTCGATGTGGACCAAGGGGGCCCGCTTCGCATAGCCCTGGATGGCCTGGTGCCGGGATTGTACGTGCTGGACGCCTGGTCTGGCGGGCAGCGGGCCAGGCAGTTGGTGGCGATAGAGTACTAGGTTGTCTGAAAAGCTCCCGATTCAAGGCAGTTTGCGCAACAAAACAGGCGGGTCGTTTAGGAGCGTAAAAAAACAGCGCGGCTCCCACCGCGCTGTCTCCCATTCAGCAAAAAAACCAGGTAAACTGGATACTTTCAGTTTCTAATCGGTAAAATAGGACTTTCGTTTTGCTTAGACAACTTAAGGGGCGAAAATTTGCAAGATTCGCAGGTTTTTGTGCTTGGTCTGGCCTGCTCCGCCCCCAAGCCCGGGCGGACGCTCTCGCTGCCGGTGCTCAAGGCC
>CAYSDI010000146.1:0-4479 GCA_964429745.1 uncultured Chitinophagales bacterium
CTTGGGCGGTGGTTTGGCTCGGCGAAGCTGGCTGTTGCGCTTGGGCGGTGGTTTGGCTCGGCGAAGCTGGCTGTTGCGCTTGCGCAGCTGGCTGTTGCCCGATTGCCGGCGCGAAACCAGCAACGAGCAGCACGGTCATCAGCAATGCGACAGCCCACAAAGACCGACGGTCCTGCTGGCGTACCCCTCTCCTGTTTTTAACCAAAAGCATGCGGCAAATTACCCCAAAAGGGTGTCCTTGGCAGCCTTGAGCAAGCGATTAACTTCATCCTGATCGGGTGCTTCGGCATACACGCGCAACACGGGCTCCGTCCCTGACGGGCGAATCATGATCCAGCGGTTGTCGTCCATGTGGTATTTGTAGCCGTCAATGGTTTCCGTGCGGGCCACCGTGTAGGGTCCAAAAGCCTTGTAGGCTCCAGACTCGCAATTGGCTATAATGCGCTGCTTGACGGCTTCGTCCAGGTGAAGGTCGTTGCGGTCAAAGGCGAAAGCTCCCACGATGGCGTACACCTCCTCGATCAGTTCGCGAAGGCTCTTGCCGGTCTTGGCCATGAATTCCAGCAGCAGCAGGCCACACCAGACGCCATCGCGCTCAGGCACGTGGCCCTTGACGGCAATGCCACCGCTTTCTTCGCCGCCGAGCAGCACATCATCGGTGACCATTTTGCCGCAGATGTACTTGAATCCAATTTTAGTCACTTCCACTTCCAGACCATAGGCGGCGCAGAGTTTCTTGACCTTATCGCTGACGGAAAACGCAATGACCACCTTGCCCGTCAGGCCTTTGTACTTGTGCAGGTAGTGGATGAGCAATAGGATGATGTGGTGCGAATCCACAAATCGCCCTTCCCCATCGTACATGCCGATGCGGTCCGCATCGCCGTCGTTGGCCAGCCCTATGTCGATATTAGGATTTCCGGCAACCAAAGCGCTGAGTTCAAGCAGGTTGCGGTGAATGGGCTCCGGGGCCTGGCCTTTGAAGCCGGGGTTGTCTTCGCAGTGAAGCAACACGGCGCCGGGCAACAAAGCCGGCACCACGCGCTGACCGGCGCCGTACATGGCGTCAAAAGCCAAGACTTTGCCAGAATTGTTGATCATCGCAAGGTCAAAACTGGCGCGGACATGGTCCAGGTACATCGTTTCCAGGTCAACGTATTCCAGCATGCCAGCCTTGACGAAATCCTCCACGCTCTCCGAAGGGATGCGGGCCTGATCGGGGATCATGGCCTCTACTTTGGCAATCTCTTCGGGAATGGTGGGCCCGCCATACCCGCTTTTGAGCTTGTAGCCGTTGTATTCCGGCGGGTTGTGGCTGGCCGTGATGACGATGCCCGCTTCGCAACCCAACTGGTTGGCCCCCAGCGAAATCATGGGGGTGCTGACAAAGCCTTTGGCCAACTTGACTTTAACGCCCATAGCACAAAAAACCCGCGCGGTGGTTTCGGCAAACATGGGCCCGCCGAAACGGCAATCGTGACCCACCACAACAGATGGGGTGTCGCTCATGCCTTTGAGCCACTGCGCCGCAGCAACGGTGACCCGGGCGACGTTATCAGTGGTGTATTCGCGTGCGATAATGGCGCGCCAGCCGTCCGTGCCGAATTTGATGGAAATGGGTTGCATGGGGGGATAGTGCTAAAGTGTTGTGCCTACAGATTGAAGCCCTTCGCCCGCGAAATTAAGGAAACCTGCGCAGGACCGGCAGCCGGCGCAACCCACAAACTGTTGTGTGGAAAAAAATCCCCTTCCACTGTACAAGCAGCGTATGTTTGTCGCCAATGGTAGGCGATTCGCACAAGCACCAGGGCATGCGCAAAAAACTGGTGGACCAACTCCGGCGCAAAGGCATCCAGGACGAGCGCGTGCTGGCGGCGTTGGCCCGTGTGCCGCGTCACTTGTTTCTGGACCCGGCTTTTCTGGAGCACGCCTACGAAGACAAAGCGTTCCGCATCGGCGCCGGCCAGACCATCTCGCAACCGTATACGGTGGCCTACCAGAGCAGCCTGCTGGAACTAAAACCCGCCATGAAAGTGTTGGAGATTGGCACGGGCTCCGGTTACCAGGCCAGCATTTTGGCCGAAATGGGCGCGAAGGTCTTCAGCATTGAGCGGCATCGCAGCCTGTTCGATGAAGCTAAAGAACGCCTGCGCATGCTCGGCTACAGCAAGGTCAAGACCTTTTTCGGCGACGGCTTTCTGGGCCAGCCCTCCTTTGCCCCTTACGACCGCATTCTGATCACTGCCGCAGCGCCGGAAATACCACGCTTGCTGTTGGAGCAACTGGCTGTTGGCGGCTTTCTGGTGCTGCCGCTGGACAGCGATGGCGGGCAAACCATGGTTCGGCTGACCAAAAGCCCCGGCGGCGAATTTATGCGCGAAGATTTTGAAAACTTTCGCTTCGTGCCGATGCTCAAGGGGAAGGTTTTTTAGGGGGAAGTTACAATAACTCCCCTCACTTAAACCTAGCCTTCTCCCGATCCATATCTTTTGCTATGTCGCGCTCCTTGATCGTGTTGCGCTTGTCGTGTGTCTTCTTGCCCCGCGCCAGCGCAATTTCCAGTTTTGCGAAACCCCGCTGCCCAATAAACAACTTCAGCGTTACAATGGTCAAGCCCCGCTCCTTAACCCGCGTGTGCAGCTTGCGCATTTCGCGCTTGGTTAAGAGCAGCTTGCGGTCGCGCTTGGTTTCGTGATTGTCGCGATTGGCCCATTCGTACTCCGAAATGTGGAGGTTGCGCACCCATAGCTCTTCGCCCATAAACTGGCAATAGCTGTCCGACAGGTTGGCCTTGCCATCCCGGATAGACTTGATCTCTGACCCGTACAACACCATACCGGCGGTGTACGTCTCCAGGATTTCGTATTCGAAGCGCGCGCGTTTGTTTACCAGGGCAACCATAGCAGAAAGACCCGTAAATATCGGCATTTTTTCGAGGGAAGGGTGCCTTTACGTGCGGCAACTTTTCGCACTTCATTTAAGGACCTACCACAAACTTCTGCGCAGGGCAGTTTCCTTGCGGTGCTCGCAACCGCGCGACATATACCCCAGGCGTCCAAGTGGTTGTGTTTATCTCCTTGAATGTGGTATTGGCTTGCTCCGAATACACGAGCGGCCCAGAACTGTGGTACACCTCTACGGTGCAGTTCAGGTAGGCAGCATCAATGTTTACCGTGATTGGACCGTTGGCTTGAGTTGCCCTTAGCTCGAAGCAAGGTTTGACCGGAGCAACATCAATCGGTAGAATGGCCGTCGCGGTGTCCACGTTGGATATTGTATCGCATGGGCTGCCAACTAACGGACCGAGGTAATAGTTGGGGTGGTTGGGGAGGCCAAGGCTAAACCGATTGATCCTACCACCTAACCAAACTCCATAAGGATCAAAATTGCAGCTTAATCCAGGCAAGTTTGGTTCATTGATAACACCCAAATACATAGCAGGCAAAGAATCCAATACCAGCCCTTGTGCATATTGAATCCAGTATACCTTGTTGTCTGGTCCTAATTCTAATTGGCCTGCCCCATTGTTGAAACCAAAATTTGCAGAGAAAATTCTAGCTACTGGAAAATCAGGTGCAGTAAGATCAACTTGCTCTAATATTTCACGATTCATTCTAGCTACATAAAGTTTAGTACCATCTGGAGAAAACGCACATCCATAATACGTAGAAGATGAATCATTAATTAAAACTCTTGGATTTGAAACTACCCCGTTACACCTATCAAAATCAAACAACTGGAGAAGCCCTGAGGAAAAAGAAGCCAATGCAAGTAATGACCCATCTGGGCTTGCTGATAACTCGCCTTTAAATTGAGCCTCAAGCCCAATTTCGAATTCATGTTCCAATGTGAATTCCTCTCCCGACAATTTGTAAACTATAAAAGCATTCGATTCCGGCTGATAAGTATTAATCAACTTTCTTCCTATAATCCACCAATCGACACCATTGCCATGCCTAACAACTTGTAATTGCTCTGCAAACAGTTCATCTTGCACTACTATTTTCTTGGATGTGGTTGGTATGTAATATTTGTTTAATAAAGAATCTAATTTAATGATCGAATATGAAAGTGATCCATTCGGTTCACTTAAATATATTCTATTTATAATGAAATAATTATTGCTATGTGGTACTAAAACCGCCCCTTGTGTTGAGGTAGTGGAGTTTATTGTAGCAAACAATGAATCACCATTTTCAATTATATTATAGTATTCATCGTATACTCTACTTTCATTGGCGAATAACAACAAGTTCCCATGCAAATCGGAAATAGTTGCGATTGACTCTTCTGATTGAAATGGGACCAATCCTAAAAAGACTAAACCAGAATCCGTAAACTGTAAATGCATGGAGTCGCTTAAAATCCAATGATCCCGAATGTCTTGAGCTCGTAGATGCGAATAACATGCCAGCGTTACTAAAAACAGTAAAAATCTCATGGCTTAAGATAAAAAAAGTTAATCGGAGAACATAGCTG
>CAYSDI010000147.1:0-4390 GCA_964429745.1 uncultured Chitinophagales bacterium
CTCCGGCGCGGGCTTGAGCGTGCAGGCCTGCCTCGTCTCCGGTGCGGGCTTGAGCGTGCAGGCCTGCCTCAGCTCCCCCGCGTAAAACCCCAGCTTGCGCAGCCCCAACCATCGAAAGGCCATACAGCCGCTCCGCCACCCGAGCGGCCAATTCCCCCCCCCGCGCCAGGCCCAGGTAGTCGTTGGAGCTGAAATCGATTAAGGGTGTCGGCGGCAAAACGTCGCGCAAGGCGTTGGCTTGCCGCCGCTCCTCCAGCCGGGCGCGCATCCTGGCATCCACGGTCAGGACTTTTTACTCAGGTTAAAAATGTCGCGGCGGCGGTCGCGCAGGTTGCGCACGCTTCCAAATTGGTGCAACTCCCGCAGCAGGTCAATGTCCACATCGGCGATCAGGATCATTTCGGCATTAGGCGTGGCTTCTGCCTTGATGCCGTTGGAGGGAAAGGCAAAGTCGCAGGGGGTGAACACCATACTCTGCGCGTACTGGATGTCCATGTTGTGCACCTTGGGCAGGTTGCCGACACTGCCGGCAATGGCCACATAACATTCGTTTTCGATGGCGCGCGCCTGGGCACAATGGCGAACGCGGGAGAAGCCGTTTTGCGTGTCAGTCAAAAAAGGCACAAAGAGAATATCCATGCCTTCATCGGCAAGCAGGCGGCTGAGTTCAGGGAATTCAACATCGTAACAGATGAGGATGCCAATTTTGCCGCAATCGGTGTCAAACGCTTTTAACTCCGTACCTCCTTGCATACCCCAGATTTTGACTTCATCCGGGGTGACGTGCAATTTCTCGTAGCGCCCGGTAGTTCCGTCGCGGCGACACAGGTACCCAACATTATAAAGAATATCGTCTTTGATTTCCGGCATGCTACCAGAAATGATGTTGATATTATATGAAATAGATAGTTCTGATAAGCGATGCACAATGTTTTCAGTATGCCGGGCCAGTTTGCGAATGGCTTCTGCTTCGGATAAATCGTTATCCTCCGCCATCAGCGGCGCATTGAAGAATTCGGGAAAGAGGGCGAAATCACAGCGGTAGCCAGACACAGCATCTACAAAGAATTCCACCTGCTGCATCAACTCATCCAGATTCTTGTAGGAGCGCATTTGCCATTGAACTAAGCCAAGGCGGACAATAGTCTTGTTCGTGGTGGGCTTTTTGTTAGCTGTTTCGTAATAAATATTATCCCACTTAAGCAACACCGCATATTCTTTTGACGCGGTATCGCCTGTCAGGTAACCTTTGATGATCTTGGAGGGGAAAAAATCGTTGGACAACTGAAAGCTCAATACCGGATCGTGAATTTCCTTTCTTCGCACACTGTCAATGTACTCTTTGGGCGAAAGGCTTTTGGAGTGTTTGAGATAATTCGGAATCCTGCCCCCAAAGACGATGCTTTTCAGATTGAGTTTCTCGCACTGCTCCTTGCGGTAGTCGTACAAGCGCCTTCCAAGCCTGAGCCCGCGGTACTCGGGCTTGATAAAGATGTCAATACCATAGAGTATGTCACCCTGATCAGTATGCGTATTAAAGGTGTAATTGCCGGTAACCTCTTTGTAAGTATGGTTTTCAGAAAGCTTGGCCGAGTCGACGATAATGGACAACGCACAGCCCGCCAATTGTCCGTTGATTTTAATGACGATCTGCCCTTCAGGAAACTTTTTGAGCAAGTGATCGATATGGTATTCCGCCCAGTGAGAATCGGGCATGGTGCTGTAAGCCGCTACCATCATTTCCTTTAACTCCTCGTAATCATCCAGACTGAGGTAAGTCAGGTCTACATTTTTTATATCCTTTAAATCCATGTAATTTTTCGTTACCCCAAGGTCATGGCTGGCTCTACCAACGCATCCTGCTGGTTGCGGTAAGCCGGACGCGGGGCCAGACCGAGCAGATCAAAGAGCTTACGATCGCGGTCGTAACCGGGGTTGGGAGTAGTCAATAACTTTTCGCCCGCAAAAATGGAATTGGCGCCAGCCAAAAAGCAGAGTGCCTGCTCCTCGTCGTTCATTTGCTCCCGACCGGCACTCAACCGGACCATGGCCTGCGGCATCAAAATGCGGGCCGTGGCGATCATGCGGCACATAGCCCAGATGCTGACGCGGGGTTGGTTCTCAAGCGGCGTGCCGGCAACGGGAACCAGCGCATTTACAGGTACCGATTCAGGGTGTGCGGGCAAGGTGGCCAGGGTGTGCAACATGCCGATGCGGTCCGCGTCGGTTTCGCCCAAACCAATAATGCCACCGCTGCACACCGAAATGCCGGCGTCGCGCACTTTGCCGAGCGTATCCAGACGGTCCTGGTAGCTGCGCGTGGTGATTATTTCGCCGTAATGCTCCTCGGAGGTGTCCAGGTTGTGGTTGTAGGCATACAAACCCGCTTCTTTTAAGCGGCGCGCCTGGTCTTCGCTGAGCATGCCGAGCGTGCAACAAACTTCGAGGTCCATGGCTCGGACGCCGCGGACCATATCCAGCACGCGATCAAAATCGCGGTTGTCGCGGATGTTGCGCCAGGCAGCCCCCATGCAAAAACGCGTGGAACCCTGATCCTTGGCTTCGCGCGCCTTGGTCAGCACTTCGTCAGTGTCCAGCAGCCGATGCACGTCTACCTCTGTCTGGTAGCGCGCGGCTTGGGGGCAATACGCGCAGTCTTCCGGACAGCCACCGGTTTTGATGCTCAGCAAGGTGCAAACCTGCACTTCGCCTGTCTGGTGGTAGGCGGCATGCGCAGCCGACGCCTGTTGAATCAAGCCTAACAGCGGGCTGTGGAAAAGCTCGCTTACTTCATCAAGGGTCCAGTTGTTGCGGATCGCAGCCATAGGGGTATCGGTCAAAAAGAGCAAATGTGTTCACAAATTCGCGTCCAAAGGTACGGCAGTCAGCACTAAACTGTTCGGTTTTGGTCTGTCAGGTCAACCAACAGGCGGTTGGGCCTGGAGCCCTTCGGGTCTTCAACAGTTTGGCCTCTGTACGACCAGGTCATGCCTTGTTTGGCCTAAATTTCGGGCGAAGGGCGATCTTGCGCTGTGCAGCGCAGGCTTGACGCCCCAAAGTTCGCTGTTGCCATGGCTGCCGCATTCCCCCCTCCCCCCTTCGACCTACGTCCAAAACGCATCGTGTGCTTAACCGAAGAGCCCACCGAAACGCTCTATTTGTTGGGCGAAGAGGACAGGATTGTCGGCATTTCGGGATTTACAGTGCGCCCCAAGCGGGCTCGCAAGGAGAAACCGCGCGTTTCCACGTTTCTGGACGCCCAAGTGGAGGCAATTGTGGCGCTGGAGCCCGACCTGGTCATTGGTTTTTCAGACATTCAGGCTGGCATTGCGCAGCAACTGATTGCCCGAGGTCTGACCGTCTGGATCAACAACCACCGCAGCGTGGCCGGAATTCTGACCATGATTGGCCAAATAGGCGCGCTCGTAGGAAAGCGGGAAGCGGCAGAGGCGTTGGTGGCGGGCATACAAAAAGATATGGTTGACGTTCAGGCTGCCGCTGCCGCCTGGCCGGTCAGGCCCCGCGTGTACTTAGAGGAATGGTTCGACCCGCTGATCAGCGGTATTCAATGGTTCAGCGAACTAACGGCGCTGGCCGGCGGCGAGGACATTTTTGCCGAAAAGGGCTTGTCATCACTGGCTCGGGGTCGCATCGTCGAGGACCCGAACCAGGTGATTCGCCGAAACCCGGACATCATCGTGGCCTCCTGGTGCGGTAAAATGGTTAAACCCGATCGCATCCGCAGCCGCCCCGGCTGGTCGGCCATACGAGCGGTGCAGAACGGGCAGATCCACGAAATAAAGTCGGAAATTATCTTGCAGCCGGGGCCCGCCGCGCTGATGGAGGGCTTGCCGTTGTTGCATGGTATTTTTGCGCGCTGGGTGCAGGAAGGGCACCTGAACCAAGGCGCGCATTCACGCCCGACCCCATGAGCAACAACCCGCCCATTTTTAACCCAGAGACCTTGAAACGCCAGCTCGGCCTGCTGTTGGTGCTTGGGCTCTTATACCTCGGGGGAATGTACTTGCGCCGGGACTGGCCAAAGTCCGGGGCGGGCGCGGGGTCGGTTGCGCAGCAAGACGGGGCGGGCGGAAATGTCGGTGCGGGCTCAGGCTCTCCAACCGCCGCGAGTACGCTGCAACAAAGCATGGCGGCCCTTCCCCTGGTGTTGACCAAACACGGGCAGTGCCGCATGGATTGCCGGAACATCAGTTTAGAAGAGGTGCGGGGGGTGTTGTTGAACGGGCAGTTAAACCTTGCCAAATCGGAGCCGGATGACCAGCCCTGCCCGGCTTATGCGGTTGAAGGGCATACGGATGACGGACAACAGGTGCGCATTGTGTTTGCCGCCTGCGAGCGCGAAACGCGGGTGGTGACAGCCATTGATTTA
>CAYSDI010000148.1:0-4277 GCA_964429745.1 uncultured Chitinophagales bacterium
CCCCCGCCCCGCCCCGACTCAGGTACAGGTTCAGGAATTCGCGGCCGGTCCAAAGGTGGGATCGCTCAATGGCCAGGCTTGAATCGCGGTCGGAGCTGAACACGAGGCTTTGCCCAAGCATGGCCGGCCCAAACTCGGAGCGGGGGCTGTTGATGTTGAGGTTCTGAATCCGGCAGGGAATTCCTCCGGTAGAAAGTACCTCCCAGCGATCGCAAGCATCGACCCCGAAGCCTCCCCTGGTATCGCCGGGCTGGCGCTCCGAAAAGGCTTGAAATTGCACCCGTGCCTCGGGAATTTTTCCATTCCTGAGCAAGGCCTGTGCGTAATAAAGTTGGTGAATCGGCTCCGCCATGCCGGTTCCCACTACTTTGCCATACCAGCGCTCTGCCCCGGCCGACTGACTGGTGAGCCGGTAACAGTCTGCCAGCCGAATGCTCGCCAGCAGATCGTCGTCCTTTTGCAGCGCTTCTTCGTAAGCCGCTATGGCTTCGTGAAACGCCAGGGTTTCATAAAGCTTATGGGCGCTTTGCACCTTTGCCGACTGCGCATGAAGCCCTTGCCCCGCGGCCAAAAAGGCGAGCAGGAAAAGAAATAAGGCGCGGAAAAGGGTGAAACGAAGGGGCATGATCGGTTAGAAATAACGGATGTAGCGAGGGCTAACCCAGGCATCTTTGTTGAAACGAAGTTCGTAGCGAACCATGATTTCGTGCGACCCGGTTTCCTGCAGGCGCAGGTCCGTCAGGGTAAAATCGTAGGAGTAACCCGCCATCAACTGGTCGGTGATCTGGAATTCGGCCATCAGGTCAAAGGAATCGCCTACGCGGTAGCCGCCGCCGAGCCAAAGTTTGTCCAGCAGCAAGAAACTCAAGTTGAAATCGGCATCAAAGGGTACGGCAATACCATCGCCCCCTACCCATTTAAGCAGCACGCTGGGGCGAACTTTCGCGTTCTCGGACAAGTCAAAGACGTGGCCTCCCATGATGTACAAATGGCGATAGAGGAACGCCGTGGCATTGTCATCGAAGTCGCCCAGCCTGGTCAGGTCGTTTTGGACCGTATGAGGCATGGATACCCCGGCGAAACTCCGCTCGGAATTCCAATACACACCAAAACCTATGTTCGGGAACAAAGCACTCAGGTCGGCTTGCAACAGCACGTCATCCGGATCTTGCGGATTGAGTTCGGTCACGGAATTCTGGTAGTTGATGAAACCGGCTTGTAGCGCTACTGATAACTTGCTGTTGTCGCTGATTGGCAGGCGATACCCGACATCCATGTACAGTGCTGTTTGCGAGCTCACTCCCAGCCGATCAGAGAAAAACAGCGCTCCCAGCGCCAGGCGCTCGTTGGCCACCGGGCTGTGAACAGCCAGCGATACGGTGCGCGGTGCCCCGATAAAACCCGTCCACTGGTGGCGGTAGAGCGCGGTGGCACTGAATACTTCTCTGCTCCCGGCGTAAGCCGGATTGAGCGCCAGTTTGTTAAAGTTAAACTGGGTGAAGTGGTAGTCCTGCTGCCCGCTAAGGCGGACGGAACTTCCGGCCAGCACCACAAGCAGCAACATCCCCAAGGAAGACAACCTTGTTTGGTGCAGGGTAGGGTTCATAGGCCGCGTTTTCATCTAAATATAGCGAGGTAGCCCGCGACTGGTTTGCTGCCATCGCCGGGTTGGAAAACAAAATAGTAGGTGCCGTCCGGCAGGTTGCCACGGTCCTTGTAAGTCCCCTGCCAATCATTCTGGTAAGGCTGTGCGGCATACACTTCATCGCCCCATCGGTTGTACACCGTCAGGCCGTTGTTCGGGTAGCTTTCAAGCCCTGTAATGACGAAAAAGTCGTTGGATCCATCGCCGTTGGGTGTAATAACATCCGGGATGAAAAAGCCCGGCTCAATGCACACCACGACGATGGCGGTATCGCAAAGCCCGCCCGGATCGCAGATGAAATAAGAGAAAGTGTCGCAACCTTCAAAACCGCTGTTGGGGGTGTAGGTCACCGTGCCATCCGCGTTGAGTACCGCGCTGCCATTTGCCGGTGGATCCAGTAACGTTACCGTGAGTGGATCGCCGTCCGGATCAAAGTCGTTGGCCAGAATGTCGATAACCACTGGCGAGTCTTCAGGCGTTACCGCTTCGTCATCTACGGCCACTGGTGGCAGATTCGGGTCATCGGGGTCCTCCAGGTCAAACACCACAAAGTACACCCAGGCCTCATCGCAGCGCAGATCGTCCAGGCAACTGGAAACGGTGTCGCAAATGCTGTACTGCAAGCTGTCCGTGCCGATAAACCCTTCGTCCGGAACATAGGTTATGCTACCATCTGGGTTAACCGTGGCACTGCCCGAAACCGGGGGCGTGACAACAGTCGGGCCCAACAAGGCATGACCGTGCGGGCTGAAATCATTGGCCAGCACCGCTACGCCAACGGTTGAGCCCACAAGGACGAGCACCCCGTCATCAAACGCGGCCGGTGGCAGGAAAGGCGGCAATACGTGAATGACCAAAGTGCCTTCCGTGCAATTGCCCAGCGGATCGCAAGCCTGGTACCCAATGGTCACCACTCCGACGAATCCAATCGGTGGCAGGTAAACGATCTTCTGATCGTCCGTAGCAATGGCCACACCAAAAGCCGGGGCTGCGGTGATGGAAATCTCCAGGTTATCGCCGTCCGGGTCCACATCGTTGATTAGCACTTCAGTCACCACCAGCAGACAGGCCAGTGTAGACGTGCTGTCATTGCCCACAACCGGCGGGTTGTCCGTACTGCCGACGGTGATGATCACCAGTGCTGTGTCGCAGGCACCAGATGGGTCGCAGGCCACGTAAATCAGGGTATCGGTAGTGCCGTCCGGACCGGGAAAATAAGTCAGGGTCCCATCGGGGTTCAGCACCACGCTGCCGCCTCCAAAAGGTCCGCCGATGACCGTTACGGTAAGCGGATCGCCATCAGGGTCGCTGTCGTTGCCCAACACAGGCACGATCACCGGCACGCCGGGCTCGGTGCTCGTGTAATCATCCACAGCAATTGGCGGCTCATTGACCGGCGTTACCGTAATAAATACTACGGCGTCGTCACACAGCCCTTCAGCATCGCAGATCTGGTAGGTAAACACATCCAGCCCGAAGAATCCGGGGAAGGGGGTATAGATCACGGAGCCGTCAGGTAGAATAACCACGGTCCCGTTCAGGGGTGGCGTGAGGATAACCGGTGGGAGCAGCAGGTCTCCATCCGGATCGCTGTCATTGGCCAAAATCGGAATCCAGACCGGTGTTCCTTCCGGTGTGGTTGCGGCGTCGTTGACAGCAACCGGCGGGTTAAGCGTTTCGCCCACTGTGACGATGACCAATGCTTCATCGCAGAAACCTGCAGTGTTGCACACCTGGTAGCGAAACGAATCCACCCCAATAAAACCGGCGTCGGGCGTGTAGGTTATAATTCCTGTTACCGGGTCTACTGCAGCGCTGCCCTGCTCGGGACCGCTGGTCAAGACCACCGAACCGGGATCCAGCGGGCTGGAGCCCCCCAGGTCATTGGCCAAAACGTCAACGGCAACTGGCGTGGAAACCCCGGTGCTGCTGAAGTCGTCCACAGCAAGTGGCAGTCCGGCACCAGGCCCTTCCACCGTAACCACCACGAGCGCCGTATCGCAAAGCCCGGCGGGGTCACAAAGAACGTAGACAAACGTATCGACGCCGGCAAAGCCTGCATCCGGCACGTACAGCGCAATACCGTCTCCCACCCCGACGCTGCCGTGATTCGGCGCTTCATACAGGGTCCAGGTCAGCGGGTCGCTGTCGGGGTCAAAATCGTTGTTGCCAATCGGGATCAGCACCGGCACACCGGGCTCGGTGCTCGCGGCATCGGGCATGGCCACCGGGGGATTGTTGCCAATGCCGACATAGATGATGACCGTGGCGGTGGAGCAGCCGTCTGCGTTGCAAATCTGGTATTGTAGCGAGTCAATGCCGATGAAGCCGGGGTTGGGTGTGTACCCGATCGTGCTGTCCGGCAACACCACTGCGCTGCCATTTGAAGGCGGCAAAACGATGATCGGCGGGCCGGGAGTGCCCGAAGAGTCAATGTCGTTTTGCAAGACGTCAATGACCAAAAACACTCCTTCATGCGTAGCCACCGTGTCGTTAATGGCCAGCGGAGGTCCGGCGCAATCCGTGCCCAGCACAAGCGAATCGCTGACCTGACAACCGCTGTTGTCGCTGATTTGAACGGTGTAGGTTCCCGCGCTGAGTCCGCTGATGCCGGGGGTCGAAGCACCTGTGC
>CAYSDI010000149.1:0-4144 GCA_964429745.1 uncultured Chitinophagales bacterium
TCACTCCCGTTCAAACCCCTGATTCCCAAATTTTAGCGTACGTCCGTTTTCTGTAACGATTCGTACAACATGATCTGGGGCCCCAGCGGGGATATAAGCTTCAATCTCTAACGTAATCTTCACCTGGGCTCCATCAAGACCGGCAAGATGCGCAACAACAGCCTCTCCGATTCGGCTGGCTTCCAGACCAACACGCGTGCTGTCAAGCGTAACTGTACCGTAGTAGCGGCGGGCTAATTTCTCGGCAGGAGGGGCGCCATCCGAGGGCTCAGGAGTAAAAAGCCCGCTTGGGTCAGGGTCAGGGGACACTCCAACGGGTGCTTTTTCAACAGGCCTACCATTTCCGGCATTTACCGAGGCTATTTCAGCTTCCAGTTGCGCGGCTGCAACATCCGGTTTCACCAGAATGCCCGTAGAGTCCACCATCAAGTGAACCAATTGTCCGGCCTGAATTCCCTTGTACCGCTTTGATGCCTCATCAAAAGCGTCTGCATAGGCGAATGTGTCCGTTCGCCAAGTCAGCGATTTTAAACCGTCCTGAATAGCTTGAATGAGCACATCTGCAGAATTTAACCTTGGCAAATACAAGTAGCGACAGAAGTATTCTACCAATTGCCTGATGGAAACGTGATCACCTTGCCAGAGCGGAACATCATCCAAATGCTTGCGCAAAATGACCGAACTCATAGAGAAGATGAGCGATTCATCATGCCGCAGTTTCTTGACAATCCGAACCGCAAGCGGCTCATTGCCACTGAGTCGAATGTGCTTGTAGACGATGGCCGAATCGGGTTTTTGTTGTTCAGGAACCAGGGCCCATTGATACGTTTCTGGAATTCTTGCCGTGACGGTTGAGCTGACTGCCTGTCTTTGGTTCTCTGCCTGTCGGACCTGGTTGGGATCCAGGTTGAGTTCATCTTTTTCCTCCAGGATTGCCTTCCAGGCCAAATACTTACATACTGCCTCGTAAAGGTCGGTGAGCCGTACTTTATCTGCAGCAAGGAACACCAGTGTGTTGCGGTATAAGCGCGGAGCGTTGCCCCGCAATTCTAAAATAGATTTGGCGGCTGCACCTGCGGCGTTTTCTCCATCTTTTGAAAAGGGGTATTCCGGGGGTAGTACGACCAGGCCGGTAGAGTAGTCATCTGGAACATCGGCGCCGCTCCGAGGGAAAGGATGTATCCGGATAAAGCCGCCATTGATTTTTAAGTCGGTCCGGATGCGAGTATCCAATTCAGCGGCTATTCTATCTGGTTCGCGGCTGTATTGCTCTGCTCGATCGTCAGCAAGTTTGGTTACCGTAGGTTGGGTGGAATACCAAGCTCTGTTTCCATCCTGGTAGAGGTAGGTGGCAGCAGCCGAAAGGCGGCGTAAAGCATCGCCATAGATTGCGGGCGATTCGCCTGGAATGACGCAGCCAAGTTTAATCCGGCGGTCTTCAATTCCGCGATGCGCGGCTCCTGAAGTAGGAGCGGAGCCCAGGTAAATGGTACGGGCAACGCGGCGCGTAGCGTGAAGCCTTCCCAAATTGGCAACTTCCCCATCAATTTTGAGGGGCAGTGAATCCGGACCATCAATATCTTTTTCTATGATTGGAGTCCAGTTGTCCGATAGATAGCGGGTAAGCTCTGCCTGTACGCGTGGGTCATCCAGGGGAATGGTGGACGGTAGAATGAGCGGGTTTTTATCGCCCTTTTTCCACAAGCTGTGAATCACCGCAGCCATTAAGCGCAAGACACCCCGCGTGCGCTGAAACTTTGCCAGTGTGGACCAATCTGAATAAAGGCGGTCAAATATTTCCGGGTGAATGGGGAATGCTGCCTGAATCCGCTTTTCGTACTCAATCGTTCGGCATTCAGGAGGAAAATCTGCTGGAGATGCCTGGTACGCTTCTACAAATGCCCGCGCCGTCAGGTCCCTTAGTTTGTAGTGGGTAGAATCGGTGAGCGGCTCAAACAAACGCCGCCGCACAATTTCAAAACCTTCCTCTGCCGTAGCAGGACGCCAGGATGATTCAATCCGGCCGACCACATTGCGCAAACGATCCAACGCTTCACGGCCACGGATGCCCCCAACTTCCACTTCGTCCACTTGGGTATGCGGTGATCCTGAAGTGTCTGATGCCGGCAGTGAAACCACCAGCAAACAATTATTGGCAGCTTTTGCAGACTCGGTCAGCGCTTGTGCAAAGCTGAACTGGGTATCAAAATCGCCGCCAGGTAAATCGCTGGAATCGTGCAACTGGCGCGCATAAGCCACCCATTCGTCAATCAGAATCAAACAGGGTCCGTATTCAATAAACAATTCGCGCAAGCGGTCGCCGGGGTTGGTGGCCCGGATATCATCTTCTGCTATCTTGTCAAATGCGGCTTTTCCGCCTAATTGGTAGGCGAGTTCACCCCAAATGGTTCTGACTACCGTGCCATCGCTTTTGGTAACCGGATTTCCGGGCGAAATTTTGTTGCCCACGAGCACCACCCGGCGAGCTTTGGGCAGTTCTTTCACGTCGGCGGCTGCCATGACAACCTCCATTCCTGGCATGTCCTTGGCACTTGCTCCAGAGCACATATGGTACAAGGCCAACATGGAGTGCGTCTTACCACCCCCAAAGTTGGTCTGCAATTGCACCACTGGATCACCGCCCTTTTTATTCAAGCGCAGCAAGCCCCCAATCAACAAACCCTTCAGGCTCTCCGTCAAATAAGTGCGTCTAAAAAACTCGGTTGGATTGGCATATTCCTGTGACCCGTTGCCCAAGTGGACCTCCCAGAGATCAGCAGCAAATTCGGCCTGCTGGTAGCGCCCGCTGGCTACATCAACATGGGGAATAACCAGTTCTCGCCACGGCTTTAACGTGGTATTGGCCGAGTCAATGAGCGACCCGCCTGACTTGCGCTTTTCATTCCGGAGTTGTTCGTCAAAAATGAGACGGCGCAACTCCAATTTCATTTTGGATACTTCTTCTGCAAAAGGAGAAGAAATGGATGTCAGAAGCCGGTTTATGGAGTCCAAAGCCCGGTCGGTGTCATCGCTGCTGAATTGCTTTTGATGCGCCCAGTCGTTGCGAACATTGCGCAATTCAGAAACCAGTGTGCGCTCGGCAAAGCCCAGCGTGCGTGCAAAAACATCATTCCACGCTTCCCACATAACGTGCAGTAGTGCCGCGGCATCCCATTCTTTCATGGGAAGGTTACTTTTTAAACGCTCGCTCTTGAAAAAGCTCTCTGCCTCTTCTTGAGCATGTTTTCCGTATTTACTCGTGAACTCCCGCTGAATGTAGTCTGCTAAACCCTGCTTCAGCAGGGTTAACCCTTTTTCAACACGTTGTTGGTTGGAGATAGCCATAGCTTAACTTTCCAGATTCTTAAACAGTGATTGCTGCTCAGCACGAGCGATGCCCGGTTTTTGCGAAAGCACCAGAATTTCTGGCCAACTCTGTACAAGGCCATTGTAGCTGAGTGCCTCTGCTGCGCGCTTCTTGCGCTCGCAAAGCGTATAGAGGCGGTAGCAAAGCTCCCGGGCAATTTCAGCCTTAGCCCCAAGTTGGGCCATGAGCGCTGCTGCGGCGCTTTCCCCGTTGCCTTCCAGTGCCCGGATCAATTGGTGAACTACCTCCCAAGCGGTTAATCTTGTATCGGTCGAAGGGTTCCAGTTTTCGGGCAACTCTTGGGGGCGAAGCAACCGCACTTTGCCTTTTTTTGACTCCAGGATACCCGCCTCTACCATGCCCGTTACACTGGTATTTTTAGACTTGCTAAGTTGTTCTGCCATGCCATAATCCCCTTCGGCGAAACCCTGCTGCTCAAACCAGGTCAGCGCCCAGCGGCTGTCGGCGTCAAAATCACCTTCCTGCTCCGCGAGGGCTTCATCCAACGTTTGGTTGATCAGTGCCAAAGCTTCGCGCACCGTCAACGGTTTGCCTTCGGCATCAAGCACTTTTGAAAAACGGGTGTAGACGGCCATTCCAGGACCGATGGCGGCTTGCGCAAGGTCAACCGGAGCGATGTTGCCGCGTTGCAAGTGAGCGAGTGCTAGCGGCAGCTCATCTTTCAAAGCTGTTACAAAATCACGTCGTGTGGCTGTTGGGGCATCTGAAGCCCGCTTGCGGCAGACCAGGATGATGCTGGAGGCCAGGGCGTTGGTG
>CAYSDI010000150.1:0-1680 GCA_964429745.1 uncultured Chitinophagales bacterium
TCGGCGGCATTATCGGGTTTGCAGCTCCCGCCGTACAGAATGCTCGTGCTCTCAGCGGTGGCCGCGCCATAGCGCCGCGATATGAGTTCGCGCAGAAACGCGTGCACTTCCTGTGCCTGTGCAGGCGACGCCGTTTTGCCGGTGCCGATAGCCCAAACGGGTTCGTAGGCGATGACCAGGCGACGAAAATCGGCCTCTTCCAATTCAAACAACGCGGTCTGTATCTGCTGCGACACCACACTGAAATGCTTGCTCGCTTCGCGCTCCTCCAATTTCTCGCCCAGGCAGTAAATAGGTCGAAGGTTGTTCTCTAGCGCTGCGCGAACTTTTTGCGCAATCAGGACATCGTCCTCGCCAAAAAACTGGCGGCGCTCGGAGTGGCCCAGAATCACGTAGCTGGCTCCCAGCGAACGCAGCATGGCTGCACTGACTTCGCCGGTATACGCTCCGCTGGATTCCTGGTGGCAATTTTGGCCACCCAAATGAAGTTTGTGTTTGTTGGCAATGATTTCGCTGATGCGATAAAGGTGCGTGAACGGCGGGGCCAGAACAATGTCCGCTTTGTCAATGCGGGCTACATTCAACTGGCGAACAATATTTTCGGCAAGCGCCACCGCCTCGCTCAGGGTGGTGTTCATTTTCCAGTTGCCAGCTACAATAGGTTTTCTCATGGATAGTATAAACTATGTTATGTTGGTGGCGCAAGGCGGTCAGGGCATATCCCAGAATCGCTCATTGCGTGTTTTCTCGAAAATTCGGTTCAGCGTTTTTTCTTGATCAACGCTCAAGGTCTGTTGGCGGCGTGCCATGACCCTACGGGCAGTTTCCAGGGCTTTTTCCGGGCGTTGGGTTTGCAGCGCTTGGGCTCCCCCCCACGAAAACGAGGGCAGGAATTTGGGTGGAAAGCCCCCCCCAAAGATATTGGCGCAAACACCAACCACCGTGCCGGTGTTGAACATGGTGTTGATCCCGGCTTTGCTGTGGTCGCCCATGAAGAGCCCGCAAAACTGCCGGCCGGTGGACTCCAATTGGCCGGTGGCGTGGTTGTACAGCTTGACGTGGCCATAGTCGTTTTTCAGGTTGGAGGTATTGGTGTCCGCGCCCAGGTTGCACCATTCGCCCAGCACGGAATGCCCCAGAAAGCCATCGTGCCCCTTGTTGCTGTTGGCCATGAGCAGCGACTGGCTGATTTCGCCACCAGCGCGGCATCCGGGACCAACCGTGGTGCCGCCGTAAATTTTGGCGCCCATTTTCAGGACGGCCTTTTCGCCGAGTACAAAGGGCCCGCGAACCAGTCCTCCAGGCATAATTTCCGAGCCCGCTCCGAGGTAAATCGGCCCTTCCCTCGCGTCTAAAACACTGGCGACCACGATGGCGCCCGGCTCCAGAAATACCGCGTGCGACCCCAGCACAGTGACGCTTGGATCCAGCGGCTGGCTCTGGCGGCCGGCCGTCAAAGCGTGCACATCAGCAGCAATCCAGGCCGGGTTCCCTTCAACCAAATCCCACAAATTCCGGAGCATGGAAACGGGCCCTGAATACCCAATTGATTGCGCAAAGTCTGCTGTCCGGGGAAGCGCGTCCGGCTCCAGCGCGACCGCACAGCGCGCGCCAAGCCACTGCCCATTTTGCGGTCCGCTTTGCTGTTGGTTTTGCGGTCCACTTTGCGGCCCATTTTGC
>CAYSDI010000150.1:1780-4088 GCA_964429745.1 uncultured Chitinophagales bacterium
ATTTTGCGGTCCGCTTTGCTGTTGGTTTTGCGGTCCACTTTGCGGCCCATTTTGCGGTCCGCTTTGCGGCCCATTTTGCACCAGCACCTGGCCGGGCTGTAGCTGCTGCAAAGCGGCTGTCAATGCTGCGTCGGGCAACAGGCGGCTGAGTACGAGCAAGTCATCGGGTTGGGGAGTTTGCCGCCATTCAGGCAGCGCATCGCCTGGAACGTGCGGCAGGATTTGTGGCAAGCCGCCCGCCAGGCGCGACGGAGCTGGAAGCGGTTTTTCCAGCGACTCTCCGCCAGGGCCCTTCAACTTAAAAGCCCGCGACCATTTGTCGAGCAGCGTATCGATGCCGAGCCGGAAATGGGCAATCGGGCGGGTGAACGCCAGAGGGAGCAGGGAGTCGCGTCCGGAATCGTCAACCAACAGGACGCGTTGGGCTTGCGGCATGGGCTAAAATAAGAAATCCCCCGGCCGGGAAGGTCGGAGGATTATTTCGGCAGATTTTCGGAAGATTTGGTAAGGGTATAAAGCGGCAATAAAGGGTGTTTCTAAAAACTCCTGAGACAAGGCCTGCCCAATTTTTAAAACCGGAGTTTACTCCTGTAAATGAGGATGTTAAAAATTGGGCAAAACGCAGGATATGGGGTTTTTAGGAGTACCCTAAAGCGTTATTCGCCCTTCTGGCCGTACTTCTTGCGGAATTTCTCGATGCGACCTGCCGAGTCCACAAACTTCATTTTGCCGGTGAAGAAGGGGTGGCTGGCGCTGGAGATTTCCAACTTAACCAAGGGATACTCTTTGCCGTCTTCCCAAAGGATGGTATCGGAAGAGTTAGCCGTGGATTTGCCCATGAAGGCGTAGTCCACCGAGAAGTCCTTAAAAATGACGGTGCGGTAACTCTCGGGATGCAGGTTCTTTTTCATGGCTTGCAGTGCTTTTTGGAACAGGTGCCAGGGGCTGTTTTTGAACAAACAGGGGCGGCGGAACTGTTTCCGGGAGGGCAAAGGTACATAAAAGATGGAAACAATTCCACCGGGTTTTAACGCCCTAAACTTGGCGGAAAAGTGGTAATATCGGGTCTGTTCAAATTTATTAACACATGGAATGGAGAAGATTGAACGGCCAGAGGCTTGAAGGTTCCCTGCTTCAATCCGTAGAGCAAACCCTGATCAGAGAGCGCGAGCTGGGCCACCGGCTCAAAGTGTGCATCGGCACCGATTCGCAGGTCTACGGCAAGGTGATAGAGTTTGGCACGGTCATCGTTTTTTTGCGCGAGCAGCGAGGCGGGTTCATGTTCATCAGCAACGAGCGGTCGCACCAGCGCATGTCCATCAAAGAGCGCATGCTTACCGAAGTGGCCCGGTCCATTGAAGTGGCGTACAGCATCTGCGATTTGCTGGACCGCCACGACGTTGACCTGGAGGTGCATGCCGACATCAACACAAACCCTCAGTTCAAGTCGAACCCGGCGCTTACCGAGGCCATGGGCTACATCCTGAGCATGGGCTTTGCCTTTAAGGCCAAACCGGACGCTTTTGCCAGCTCAAGCTGCGCCAACAAGGTGGTCTGAGGGGGGGAGGCGGACAGAAACGCGGATAGAAACGCGGATAGAAACGCGGCTGAAACGCGGCTGAAACGTGAACAGAACCAAGGCTTCAGGCCTCGGCGGCTAGCTCACCCTTAATCGTTCGGATATACCCCAGAAGTTCATCCTGGCCCATGCGCTTCTCCGCTGAAGTCATAAAGGACAGGGGAAGGGCTTCCCAGGTTTCCAGCAACTTTTCTTCAAATGCATCGCGCAGGGCCTGGCGCTTGGTCTTGGGCACCCGGTCGGTTTTGGTGAATACGTGCGCGAAGGGAACGCGGCTTTCGCCCAAAAAATTGGTGAAATCCAGGTCGTTTTGCTGCGGGGGAATGCTCCCGTCAATGAGCAGGAACACCATGGCCAGCGAGGGTCGGCGGATCAAATAATTGCGGATGAGCAGCTCCCAGTTTTTGCGCATGGCCTTGCTGACTTTGGCGTAGCCATAGCCGGGAAGGTCTATCAGAAACCAGCCTTCGGGGGTCCAAAAGAAGTTGAGGGTTTGCGTTTTGCCGGGGGTGCGCGACACCTTGGCCAGCGCTTTGCGGCCACTGAGCAGGTTGATCAGGCTGGATTTGCCCACATTCGAGCGCCCGATGAACGCAAAGTCGGGGGCGCCGGGGGGGGGGCAGTCTTCTACGCGAGGGTAGGAGCCGGTGTAATCAATGTCCAGGGTCTGGATAGGTCGGAGCTATTTGAGGGTCTGCAGAATGCTAGGCCGCCGGCAAAAGTACACAC
>CAYSDI010000151.1:0-2504 GCA_964429745.1 uncultured Chitinophagales bacterium
GGGTGGGGCCTTTAAAGCCATCTTAACCTTGTTTAAGGCGATCCTAAACAAACCATAACCAACTTTAACGTTCAGACCGCGCCGGTGTGACCCTGTTCAACTTTACTTTCAGGTCCAGTAAAACCAGAAACAGCATACCCCATGACTCAACCATCAAAAGCCTGGGTTGCCTTGAAGTCCGGCCATTACCAGCTCCTGGTCAATGATCAGGTAGCCGGAGAATTGGTGCTTGCCACCAGCAGTTTACACCAGCGCGGAGAGGTTGCCCTTGGCAAGAACAAATACACCATTCGCCAAACCGGATTTTAGCGCGGCGTTACAGAGATGCGCGATGCCCACAACCTTCCGGTAGCCCGCATCAAAGCGGAGAAATGGTACAGCAGCAGCTATCGGCTGGAGTACCAAGGGCAAACTTACCGGCTTGTCCTGCACAATAAGCCGCATCTGGAATGGGCTATCCTGGATCAGGACCGCACCCTGTTGGCTTACGGTTTATCGGTGGAAAAGAACCGCAACACGGTGCAAATTCGGTCTGATGTTACCGCTGTTGACCCTGAACTCGATGCGCTGCTTTGGTACCAGCTTCTACCAACCGTAATGGAAGATACGGCAGATTCTTTCACGTTTTTGTTGTTGACAACATAGCCACCGCAACAATAACTAATCATTTTATATTATATATATAACTCGATGCGTTCCTCCCAAATCAGCGAAGGCGTCAATACCGTTCAAGCCTCCTCGGCGCAGGAATGGAGGGATTGGTTGTCGCAGAACCACGATCAGGCTTCCGGCATTTGGCTGATCATCCACCGCAAGGAAAGCGAAATTCCCAGTGTGTACTACCCTGAAGCCGTTGACGAGGCCCTCTGTTTCGGATGGGTGGACAGCGCGCCTGGAAAGCGGAACGCGCAGAGTTATTACCAATACTTCGCGCGCCGCAATCCAAAAAGCAACTGGAGCCAACTGAACAAAGACAAAGTGGTCAAACTGACCGAGGCCGGCAAAATGGCTCAGGCAGGCCAGTTGATGGTAGCCCTGGATCTTGAATGCCAAACGGCCAGCCACTCGAAAAAAAGGTTGGAAGAAACCGTTCGGCTGGCCGCGCAGAACATCAAAGCAAATCATCCCCAATAGGGGCTTGCTACCGGTCTCGCCCCGGCCTTGGTGGATGCCGTCCCAACAGCAACCGGCGCACGGGCAATCTTTGGTCTTGCTACCGGTCTCGCCCCGGCCTTGGTGGATGCCGTCCCAACAGCAACCGGCGCACGGGCAATCTTTGGGCTTGCTACCAGTCTCGCCCCGGCCTTGGCGGATGCCCCTTCTGCGAGGGCTCTAAGGTCGGTGTCACGGCGATGCGGTCGTCAAAAACGAAGCAGTCTCCGTTCCACAAACTTTCTTCTGGTTTGACCTGCTCTAGATAATTCAGGATGCCACCGTCTAACTGGTACACTTCATGGTAGCCTTGCTGAAGCAAAAAAGCGGAGGCCTTTTCGCAGCGAATTCCCCCAGTGCAATACATAGCCACCCGGCGGTGACGCTCCGGATTCATATGAGCAGATACGTAATCTGGAAAATCGCGAAAAGCGGCAATGCCAGGGTTGACTGCGCCCTCGAATTGCCCCATCTGTACTTCAAAATCGTTTCGCGTATCAATTAAAAGCACACCTTCCTCGCGGATTAATTGATTCCACTCCACGGGGGGCACATACACGCCGGTGATTTCCAGCGGGCTGACGTCGCCGGCCCGCAGCGTCACGATCTCCGGCTTGATTTTGACCTTGAACCTCTGAAAGGGCGGCAGCTCCGCTTCAGAGCGCTTGACAACGATGTTGGTTATGCCCAAGTACTGCTCCAGCCCCTGCAAAAAGGCCGGGAGCCCCGATACAGAACCCGCCACCGTGCCGTTCAGCCCTTCGCCCGAAACAATGATGGTGCCTAAAATGCCGTGGACCTGGCCCAAATGCAACAAGTGTTCCTTGAGCGCTGCCGGGCACGCTACCGCGACAAAACGGTAGAAAGACCCAATGTGATGCGTCTGCATAAGACAAAAATACGGAGATGCGCGTTTGGGTTAGCGCGCTATCTCAAATAGATGATTTAGCTGACGCAACTGGGCCATTGTGGATGGGAGTTGAGCACAGCAGAAGCTTGAGCGCTCGATAAAAGAGCTTGGCGAGACAATTTGCGGGCACCTGCGTTGAACCATGACCGGTCAACGGCCGACAATTGTCAGAGTCTGTTGTGACTCAATAAACATAAACTGTTGATTATCAATATTTTATGTCTTTTAAGAAAACAATTTGGCCTGCGCAAACCCTGACAAAAGTCTGATTTTGCATAAGGACGAACATGGCACAAGGCCTCAACTTTGGTCCTGTTAGTTGCAAGGCCGGTCAACTACTCCAGCGACCAAAAGCCCCAATCGCCAGCAGTAAAATTCCACACGATGAATCGCAAAATCTTTCAAACCCTGACCACTGCAGCCATTGATAAAGTGAGCCGCC
>CAYSDI010000151.1:2604-4012 GCA_964429745.1 uncultured Chitinophagales bacterium
CCGCCGGCGCATGACCGGACAAGGGCCAGCCAGCACCTGGAAACGCGAGGCGCTCCATGGCGCTGATACCTGTCTTAGTTTTGAAGACTTAGGCCTGGCCAACACATACATGATGGCGCTTGCAGCCTTGCACCAAGCCTTGGCCGAACTTCTGGCCCGCGCAGAACTGCAACGGCCAGATTGGGTCATCGTGGAAATGGAGCAAAACCTATTGCAGCGTGAATCGGACTTGTTGCTAAACGACCCGAGTTGGAAAACACTGATCGCCGGTGCTGCCCTGGCTGCCAGCTCGCCCATAGCCGCTTTGGGTGGCCAGCACTTGTTGAGTCTTGCGGGTCATCGAACCCTGACCGTAGGTGGAACCATGCTCAATATGGCACTTATGCGCAGCGAATTTGAGGTCTTTAGTGACGTGCCGTTTGCTACGCCCACAGCCCTGCGCAAAAAACTCTTGCCCCAGCTTAGCGTACATCCTGGCAACGATTGGGATGTTTATGTTTTAGCGGCTTCTTGAACCAGTCTTATCCGCGTGCTCATTTTGGTGTTGCATACTCAATAGTCTTTAGCGTACTCTTCAACGTATATACTCTGCTGCTTTCTGTAGTTCTTCTCTATTTGTTTGATTCATTCACAAGAAACCCCGGCAGCGTTTGAGCTGCTGGGATTTTGTTTTGGTGGCGCGGTTTCAGAAAGCCACCGGAACAGTTATTTAAATTTGATACGCGTAGTAAAAGCAGCCGTCCGTGTGCGTCAAAACTGTGACAAGATTTTGTTAGAGCGCATTCGCAAAGAGCTGTCTGAAAACCAGAGTTTTTTAGACCGGCGCTGGCTTGAAACCAAGATCTTAGAACTCGGTGCCAGTTTGAGCGATAAACGAATCCGATAAGGTCCAACAGTCCGCGTCAAAATCGTTAGTTTAGAGGGGAATAGCCGCTCTTAAGGCGATAAAATTCCGAGCTATGTCGCGCAATCTTTCCGCCCTCTCCTATCGCAAAGGCCTGGACCGCAACCTGTTCGAAGAATTGGGTGCTGTGGCTCCCAACGCGGAAGTTGACGGGGGAAGGGCTCTGGAGCAGCTCGCGGCTGATTTTCTGGTGGGCACGGCCAATGTCTACGGAAGCACCACATTCTACGATTTTCTCAAGCCCGAAAACCAAGGCAAAGCGGTTTATGTCTGCAACGGATCAGCCTGCCTGACAGCGGGGACCCAACCGGCGCTTGAAGCTGCCTTACTCAAGCACATGGACGCCGATAAAATTGGTACCATGTGCTGCCTGGGCCGCTGCCATGAAAATTCGGCGTTTCAGTACAAAGGTCGAAATTATTCTGCGTGCGGGGCGACGGAACTGGTTGGGATTTTTGGGGGTGGTGCGGGCGAGAGTGCAGGCATAGGGGCAGACGCGGAGGC
>CAYSDI010000152.1:0-3864 GCA_964429745.1 uncultured Chitinophagales bacterium
AGCGCAGCGGAAAAATCGAGGGGCTGCTGGCCGTGAACACCGGTGCGCGCACCGGGAGCCCTGCGGATCAGGAATTGCTCCGACGCCTGGGTGCCGACACCACGGAATTGCTCAATCGCAATAAGGTCGGCCGGATTTTTGTCGACGACGCGAGCGCTAATCCTGCTGCTGCCTTTGCATTTATGGAAGGGCTTGCGCTGGCCAATTACCAGTTTCGGCGCTACCGAAGCAACGGCGAAGGCAAATACACGCTCGATACCGTGCGTATTTCGCCCGCAGCGCTCCCGGCGGCAGCGGTGCAAGAGTTGGAGATTATTGTGCAGGCAACCTTTCACGCGCGCGATCTGGTCAACGAACCGCTCTCTTTCCTTACGGCGGTGCAAATGGCCAAAGAGTTCCAAAAACTGGGCAAAGAAGCCGGTTTCCGCGTGTCCGTACTGAATCAAAAGAACATTGAAGCGCTCGGCATGGGCGGCTTGCTGGCGGTAAATTTGGGCAGTCCCGATCCGGCCACGTTTACGGTAATGGAATGGAAGCCGGCAAAAGCGCGCAACAAAAAACCCGTGGTGTTGGTCGGCAAGGGGGTGGTGTTTGACACTGGCGGCCTGACGCTAAAGCACACGCCCAACGGCATGGACTTCATGAAGTGCGACATGGCCGGTGGCGCGGCGGTTGCCGGGGCTTTGTACGCGGCAGCCCGGACCAAATTGCCTGTGCACATCATCGGGTTGGTTCCCGCTACCGACAACCGTCCGGGCGGCAACGCCTACGTACCGGGCGACATCATCCGAATGTACAGCGGCAAGACGGTTGAGGTGCTGAACACCGATGCAGAGGGCCGCTTGTTGCTCGCGGATGCATTGCATTACGCCAAACAATTCAAACCCGAATTGGTCATTGACCTGGCCACCTTGACCGGGGCCGCAGCGGTGGCTATAGGTCCGCTGGGCATCGTAGCCATGGGCACGGCTGCACCAGAAACGGTCGAAGAGCTTAAGCGCTCCGGGCAAGCTGTTCACGAACGCATTGCGGAGTTTCCCTTTTGGCCAGAGTACGGCGAGGAGATCAAGTCAGATGTGGCAGACCTGAAAAACGTAGGAGGCGGATTTGGCGGCGCCATTACCGCTGGCAAATTCCTGGAACCGTTCACAGACTATCCGTGGATGCACCTGGACATCGCCGGTCCGGCTTACCTGCACGCCGCAAATGCCTACCGCACGCGCTTTGGCACGGGCGTTGGCGTGCGCCTGTTGTATCACTTTCTCAAACACTATGCGGCATGAGCAGTCCCGAAAAACTCCTGCCCAGGGTTGGCATTACCGTTGGCGACTCAAACGGTATTGGGCCGGAAATCATCGTCAAAACCCTTCGCGATCCCCGGCTGCTGACCTTGTTCACACCGATTGTTTATGGGTCTTCCCGCCTGTTGGCCTACTACAAGAAAGCGCTGGAAGAGCCCGGCTTTTCGTATACCACCCTGCGTCCTGGCTCCGAGCCAAATCCGCGGCAAGTCAACGTAGTCAACTGCTGGGAGGACGAGAGCCTGATCGAACCAGGCAATCCTACTAAACAGTCCGGTCAACACGCTGCTTCGGCTATTATGGCTGCCGCTGATGCCCTGAGCAAAGGCGACATTCAGGCGCTGGTCACCGCCCCGATTCACAAGAGCAACCTGCCCCAGGACCGCTTCCCCTTCCCCGGTCATACGGAATACTTTAGCCAGTATTTTCAGGTCCGCAACAGCGTTATGCTGTTGGTTTCGGGCGAATTGAGAGTCGGTCTGGTCACGAATCACCTGCCGATCAGCCAAGTGGCAGCGGCCGTCACGCCGGAACTGGTGTTCTCAAAATTGCGGGTGTTGTACCGGTCGCTGCAGCACGATTTTGGCATCAGCAAACCCAAAATTGCCGTGCTGGGACTCAATCCGCACGCGAGCAATGATGGCATGTTCGGAGACGAAGAAGCCCGCTGCATTATGCCTGCCATTTTGGATGCGCAAGAGAAGAAAGCGCTCGTTTTTGGCCCTTTTCCGGCCGACAGTTTCTTTGGATCGGCCAAACACAAGGCTTTTGACGCTGTGCTGGCCATGTACCATGACCAGGGCCTGATTCCCTTTAAGACCTTAGCGTTTGGAACTGGGGTCAATTACACCGCCGGGCTGCCAGTGGTTCGAACGAGTCCCGACCATGGTACCGCTTTCGATATTGCCGGCAAAAACCTGGCAGATCCTGATTCGCTCCGGGCTGCGGCATTTTTGGCCTTGGATATTGCTCGTAACAGGACCCTTCACGGTTTGCCCGAACCAGCTTAAGGGAACTCTCAGCGAGCCCATCTGCCTGGTTACCCGCAACTTTTTGACTGTTTTAGGGCAAAAATTGACCCCAAAAGGCACGGGGATTCGTCGGAATGCTCTTTAAAGCCGTATCTTTGTCGCCCTGTTAACAGGTGCAGTAATTCTTTGAAAGGTCGGAGCGAATACAAGATTCCCTTTGTGGGGCTGCAAGTAGGCATTCACTATTTCAATTTTGAAGTAGGCGATACCTTTTTTGAGTCTTTTGAAGGGAGTTTGGTGCAGCAGGGAAAGGTTTTCGTTGATCTGGCGCTTGAAAAACGCGACCGGGTCATGACGCTGACTTTTGATATCGGAGGGCAGGTGCATGTTGAATGCGATCGCTGCCTGGCCCCGCTGCAGTTGCCTATTCACGGCCACTTCAAAGTTTACGTCAAAACGGGTCGCGAAGGAGCCCTTGAGGATGAGGATGTTATCATCATTGGCCCCGAAGAAACCCATCTGGACATCGAGCAGCACATGTACGAGTTCATTCAGTTGAGCGTGCCGATGCTGCAGGGTTGCGAAGAATTGCCGCTGGCCAACAGGCCGTGCAATTTGGAAGTGCTCCGCCGGTTGCAAGGACAAAACCTGGATCCGTTAGACAAACCGGAAGTAGAAGCGCCTAAAAAGCCGGAAGAAACCATTCATCAAGACCTTACCAAACCCGTAGACCCCCGCTGGGAAAAGCTGCGGTCGCTGGAAGGCAAGGATTAAATACCCGTTAGGTCATGCCACACCCAAAGCGAAAAATTTCCAAAACCCGCCGGGACAAGCGCCGCACCCACGACAAGGCGGCTACCCCTACCGTAGCCTCCTGCTCTAATTGCGGTTCGTCCGTATTGTGGCACCGGGTTTGTCCGGAATGCGGTTATTACCGCGGGCTACTCGCTATTGAGCCGAAAAACGCGGTCTAATCGGCCGTTTTTACGGTTTTGCCGACCAACCCGGGCCGGAATCTTACGGTTCTGACGCCGGGTTTCGTTTGTTTTTGCGCCGCAATCCGGTTTGTTGGAGATTGTCCACAAAGCGCTCAGGCGAACCGCTTGGTTTGGCGATTCTGCTTCATGCACCCTAATTTCACCTTCCGCGTTGGGGCTGTTTCGGTTTAACAGCCAGCTTCTACCGGCAAATTGCCCGCATGAATAAAATTACCGCAGCTATTACCGCCGTCAACGGCTGGGTGCCAGAATACCGGTTAACCAACGTTGAACTGGAAAAAATGGTCGATACGTCGGACGAGTGGATTCAAACCCGCACCGGCATCGTTGAGCGCAGGATTCTGCGCGATAAAACAAAAGCCAGCTCGGACATGGGCGCGGAAGCAGTTAAAGGGCTGCTGTTGAAAGCCAACATTGGTCCGGAGCAAGTGGACATGCTGATTTGCACCACCGTTACCCCGGATATGCTGTTCCCGGCTACTGCCAACATCATTTGTGATAAAGTCGGCATAAAAAACATTTGCAGCTTTGACCTGAACGCTGCCTGTTCCGGCTTTTTGTATGCCCTGAGCGTCGGCGCGCGAATGATTGAAT
>CAYSDI010000153.1:0-3862 GCA_964429745.1 uncultured Chitinophagales bacterium
GCGAAACACTGGCCTAATTTACAACATGCTCCGGTTATCCTAACCCTTTTTTAACCAGGGAAAAAGGACCTGCCTCCAGAACGGCCTCGGCATTTCTTCATCACCTGGATAGCCCAACTCCAGGTTTTCGGCATCGTAGGGTTGGTAAGCTGTGCCAAATACATAATCCCATACACTCAGCGAAAGGCCAAAATTGATGCCATAGCGGTACTGATCTGGCATAGCTTTTACATGGTGCCATTTGTGCATCTGGGGGTTGTTGAACAGGTATTTTAAGGGCCCGAGCGGCACCCGGATATTGGAATGATTAAAGTGCCCGATTCCGATGGCCACCAAGTGCACGAGTAAAAATTCCTGAATGCCAAAACCTATCATTCCTAATGGTATGTATTGAATGACCCTGTACACAACATTTTCCATCCAATGGTAGCGAAGGTGGGTGGCAAAGCCCAACTGTTTGGCGCTGTGGTGCACCTTGTGGAACTCCCACAAAAAGGGAACCCGGTGCAGCAGCCGGTGTGTATTCCACTGTAAAAAATCGCGGATGACAAACAACATAATCAATTGCGTCCAAGCGGGCAGCGTGTTAATTTGAATGGCCACCAGATTTTTCCAGCCAAACGCAAAGAGCAAAAACTGGTTAAAGGCCTCCACAAAAACCATAGAAACCGCATGGAAGCCAATCAGCGAAAACAAGAAGAAATTGAAAAACATATAGAAGGCATCAAGCCAAAAGTCGCGGGTCCAGGGGCCCTGCGCCTTGTTCCAGGGGCGAATCGCCTCCAGCATAAAAAAGAATAGGGAAAAACCGATCAGCCAATAGAAATAGTTATCCCAGGAAGGATGGGCAATCTCGTGGCCTAGATAACGCGCGTAACCCCGGTACGAATTTGCCAAAAGTTGCAGGTAGTGTTCCATAGATTTTCCTATGTTCTATGCACTGCCCCGGTTGAGCCGCTGCTCCGGGTAGCGTTTGAGCCTGTTTTTCGCGTAGAGCACGAGGGCAATTCCCCCGAAAAAGAGCAGAATGGCTATAATTTCTGCCTGGGTCAAACCGCCCAGACCAGGGTAGGGGGTGTTGATCCGAATTTGCTCAATGGCAAAGCGCTCCGCTCCGTTGAACATGAGGTAAAAGCCAAAAAGCATGCCGGGAGCGGAGAGTCGGCGGCTGATCCAGATCAGAAAAGATACGATGAACACCACCATGATGATTTCGTAAACGGGCGTTGGAAAAACCGGCTGGATCAGGTACGGAGTCTCCAAAAAAGAACAGGCCAGCGCGTCCGGACCGGGCCCCGTTGGGCTGCACCAGCCGTTGACGTTGTTGGGATAATTAAACGCCCATAGCCAGTCGGGTGCCCAACTAAGCCAACCCGGTTTGGGGGCCAGGTTTACCACACCCCAGTCGCCGTCACCGCTGACCTGGCAGCCAATCCGGCCCACACCATACGCGGTAAACAAGCCAGGCGCAACGGCATCGCCGAGGTGAAAAAACGAAATTCCCTTGCGGGTTGCATACCAAATCACCGCCGGTCCACCCAGGAGCAGTCCGCCGTAAATGCTCAGGCCGCTGAAAAAATTAGCCCCGGGATTGGTCAAAAATTCCTCCCAGCCTCCGTTTTCAATCAGCACCATGACCCGTGCTCCAATGATGCCAAAAATGGCCGCTACCGTCACGATATCGCCGATGCGCTCGTGAGGCCACACCGCTGTTTCCTTCCAAACGGGCGGGTCTAATTGCTCCCGCTTTTTTTCCCAGTATTTCAATCCGCCCAAGAGCAGGGCTCCGATGATGCCCGCTACAGCACTGCCGTTTGCGGCAAAAAGAAATTGCTGTGGATCATCCGAAAACGTTTGCCAATCCATTACAATCGGCACCAGTTTATACCCCAACAGAAAACCAACGGCCGCATTGGTCAGCAATTCCCAGACGGTCACCGGCGCGCCAATCAGTGTGCGTTCCGTGCGCGGTTGCAACAACCCCGCCTTCTCTTTGCGCTTGAGTTCGCGCGCCAACATCCAGGCGCCCACGCCAAAAGCAAGCGCCACAAAAAAGCCAAACGACTGAATCGGTAAATTAATATTGGTGCCGAACCAATCGTTAATCAGGTCGGAAATCTTGGGGTAACAGGTCATCCTGAAATGTTCTGGTAAAGAGTAGTTCGAAGGGCTTGCGCGTCATTGCGCGAGGCGTTATGGAGCAGTAAAGCTGCGCGTGCCTTCGCAGGCTGCCCATCCGGCGGTCCCCCGGTGTCCGCAACACCCACACCGTGCAGCGTGCCCGTACTGACACCGTTGGCATCAGGTTGGCCGAGCGTAACATTAATTATAGTTCCGGCAATGTCTGGATCAAAGACTGCGCTCACTTTGACGTAGTTGTCGCTGAACCCGTGCATTTCGCCGTTTTGGTCCGCCAGCTCAAACAATACCGGCCGGGTTTGCCCCACCGAGCGCTCGTGGAGAGCCCGCCGTTTTTTCACCGACAAGCCCTGCAACTGTCGGCTGCGGTTCATGCGCTCGCCGGGATTCACGGGATTCGGCAGCGAAACGGCCAACGTGTTGTCGCGCTCCGAGTAGGGAAACACGTGCAGGTAGTCTACCGGCAACGCTTGAACAAAGCGGTAGCTCTCCTCAAAATCGGTCTGGCTTTCGCCTGGGAAACCCACAATCAGGTCAACCCCAATGGCCGCATCCGGCATGCATTGCCGGATCAGCGACACGCGGTCGGCGTACAACGAGCGACGGTAACGCCGTTTCATTAACCCTAGGATTTGGTCGCTACCGCTTTGCAGCGGTATATGGAAGTGCGGCACAAAGCGCCGCGACCCCGCCACAAATTCCACAATTTCAGGGTGCAGCAAATTCGGTTCAATGGACGAAATGCGAAAGCGCAGCCCTTCCGGAATCTGGTCCAGCGCCTGAATCAGGTCCAAAAAAGTCTCGACGCGCGCTGGCGCTCCAACCGCCGACCGCGGACCTGGTGCAATGCCAAAGTCGCCTAGATTGATGCCTGTCAGCACGATTTCCCGCACCCCCTCTGCACCGAGTGCGCGAGCCCTTTCCACCGCACGAGCCACCGTCTCGCTGCGACTCTGCCCGCGGGCCAGCGGGATGGTGCAAAACGAGCAGGAATAATCGCAGCCGTCCTGCACTTTGAGGAAGGTGCGCGTTCGGTCACCCTGCGACCAAGTGGCAGTGAACTGGTGCAGGTCAGCGATGTCGCCGCAACGGTATTCGCCTTGAGCGGCTTTAGGTAGGAAAAAGGAGGGGTGGATGGAAACATCAGGCCCTGGCATGGCTGACACGGGCTCTGCCGCCGCCTGCGTTGCTGCTTGTGTTGCTGCCTGCGTCGTCGCTTCTTGCGTTGGTGCTTGCGTTGCTGCTTGCGTCGTCGCTGCTTGCGTTGGTGCTGCTTGCGTTGGTGCTGCTTGCGTCGCTGCTTGTGTTGCTGCTTGCGTCTCTGCCGCCATTATCTCCCGCAAAATTTCGGCAAGTCTAAACTTTTCTGCGGCGCCCAGCACTAGATCCACGCCGGGGATTCCGGCAATTTCGGCTGGTTTCAATTGTGCGTAACAGCCCACCACCACCACGAACGCATCAGGTGCCCGCCGAAGAGCCTGGCGCACGATGCTGCGGCACTTGCGATCTGCGTGCTCGGTTACCGAACAGGTATTGATCACGTAGACATTGGCCGGCTCCTCAAATGGCACAGCCCGAAAGCCCTCCTGGCGCAGCATTCGGCTGAGCGTAGAAGTTTCCGAAAAGTTGAGTTTGCAGCCGAGCGTGTGGAAGGCTACAGCTGGCGAAAGTTCCAAGGCGCGCACAGTGGCACAAAGGTACAGGAATTCGCCGGGGGGCTGGG
>CAYSDI010000154.1:0-3732 GCA_964429745.1 uncultured Chitinophagales bacterium
CAGCATACCGGCGCTGCCCGCCGCGCTGCAAATTTGGAAGGCCTGGCCTAACCCCGCCAAGGAGAACCGCATCAGCGTGGCCTTTACCCTGAACCGGCAAAGCCCCGTCCAAGTGCGTTGGATCGACGCAAGCACCGGCGCCGCCATCGACTTGTACCAGGACAACCTAGCCGCCGGTCACTACACCCTTCAATTGGAATTACCAGCGGCGGCGGCGGGCAGCGCCGGTATGCTGGAGCTGCGGGCGCAAGATGCAACGCGGTCGCTCAAGGTATTGCGGTAATTCGCCCGAAAAGAAAACCGGCTAAGCGCTCCGAGGGGAGAACTTAGCCGGTTTCTTTATATACGAGCAACACGCTTATGGTTTAGTGCTAGCCTGAAGCGCCGAGGTGCGCAAAAGCAGCTAGCCGCAAACAAGCGTTAAGCCGTCACCGCTTTGCCTTTTTTAGCAACTTTGGGTCCACGAGCCTGCTTGTCCATGTCGAATTCGTATAGCAATTCGTAGTATTCGGTGGCCATGCGGTCCGAATCAAACTGCGGGCAAACATCGCGCATGCTGTTTTTGACAATTTCCAACCAGCGCCCGTTTCCGGAGTAGTAGGCGGGAATCAATTCGTTTTCCAGAATGCGCATCAGGTTGCCATGGTCCAGATCGTCTACCTGGGTGAGTTGCAATTCGGTATCTGCGGCGGGAATCAGGAAGCAGTTTTCGCCGTGGCGGGCAAACTCCGGAATCCATCCATCGTCAATGGAGAAGTTAATGGCGCCGTTCATGGCGGCCGTCATGCCGCTGGTGCCGGAGGCCTCGCGTGGACGGCGAGGGGTATTCAACCAGACATCTGCCCCTTCCTTCAACAGCTTGGACAGGCCCATTTCGTAACCGGTCAGCACCGCGCAGTTTTTGCGCTTGTAGGTGTACTTCTGGATGTGGTTGAAGGTGGAGATAGCACCCTCGTCGCTCGGGTAGGGTTTGCCGGCCCAGATGATCTGGATGGGGCGATCCGTTTTGGAGAGCAAAGTATTGAAACGCGTCAGGTCGCGCATGACAAGGTCGGCGCGTTTGTAAGCCGCAAAGCGGCGGGCCCAGACAATCGTGAGCACATCGGGGTCAAAAAGTTTGCCCGTCTGATCGGCCACGAAGTCCATCAGCGCTTTTTTCATGAGGCGCTTTTGAGCCAACATGGCTTGGTCATCTCCGTCCTGAAACGCGCGATCCAGTACCGGGTTGGCCCAATACTTTTTATTCTGCGAATTGGTGATGCCCAAAATCTCGCAGCTTTCGTGCACGTCTTTCCACATTTCGCGCGACACTTCGCCGTGCAATTGGCTCACACCGTTGGCCCGTTTGGAGAACGTGAGGCAGGCCGGCGTGTAGCTCAACGCATGGCCGTGCTGCTGCGTCAACTGGCGCACTTCGTCAATGTGCACATCGCCGAAGAAGCCCAGGCGGTTGAGCAGGTGGAAATCGTGCTCGTCGTTGCCCGCCTTTTCCGGGGTGTGCGTGGTGAACACCATGCGGCGGCGCACTTCGTTGATGTCGCGGTATTTGCCGTACAAATGAAAGGCCAGGGGAAGGGCGTGACCCTCATTGAGATGGTACACGTCGGCGCCGCCCAGCGCTTCGATCACTTTCGCGCCGCCCATGCCCAAAATGACGTTTTGAACCACGCGGGTTTCGTGGTTAGCGTCGTAGAGGCGATCGGTAATGGAACGACCCAGGTGATCGTTCTCTTCAATGTTGGTGGTGAGCAAGTACATCGGCACGGTGCCGAAAATCTCCGGGCGCAGGTACAGAGCTTTGACCAATACCTGGTGCTGGTTGATGTAAACCGGAACCAGAATGCCCGTTTCTTCCAGAAAGGGATAGTACTTCTTGAGAAACTGGGGACGCATGGTCCGGTCGTCGTTGCGCACTTGGTCGTAGTAGCCAAATTTCCAGAGCATGCCAACCCCGATCAGGTTTTGACGGAGTTCATAGGCGCTGCGCATGTGCGAACCCGCTAAAAAGCCGAGTCCTCCGGAGAAAATTTTAAGCGGTTGATGGATTCCAAACTCCATGCAGAGGTAGGCCACGCGCTTTCCAAAGCGCGGATCTGGCTCGTAAGGGTGGTTCCAGGTGGCGTAAGGCGTCATAGGGTCTTTTTAGTGAAGCACTTAGGGTACATAGTACACTAAGTGCACAAACAAGGGGCTAATATCGGGCAAATGAAGCAATGTTGCACCTTCTATAACCAGCAAGGGGAAGGTAGCGGCTAATTTTCGGTAGGTTTGGATCTGCTGGCACAGCCTATGCCTTTACGCATTTCATCGCCTGGCGGTTGCAGAAAACTACCCAACCTGCTGGTGTCCAGCACAAAAGCCTCATGATCCGCGTCTTTTTGGTGGGCACTGCCCGCGCCGGAACCACCCTCTTACAGGGTATGCTGGGCAGTCACCCGGCCGTTTACACCCTTCCGGAGACCCATTTTCTGGATAAAAGCCTGCCCAAACAGCCTTGGCTTCGCGTGTTTCGCCTATTGGGCGAAAGGGACCGTCAGCGCGTGGCGGCCTTTTTGGCAACCCTACAGGTGCCGGAACTGGCAAGGGTGCTGCCACAAGGCTTAGTTCACAATAAACAGCGCTGGACCCGCGCTCTGCTGGCCATCCTGGACGAACTGGCTGCGAGGCAGCATAAATCGCTGTGGCTGGAGAAGACTCCCCTTCACCTGTACTACACGGACCTGTTGCAAGCCACGGACCCTGGAGTGCTCATTCTGCACCTGCTCCGCGATCCGGTAGACAACATAGCGTCGCTGTTGGATGCCGGCCAAAAGCACGCAGAAGCTTTTCGGCAAAACAGCCTGCCCAAAGCAGCCGCCCGCTGGGTGAAAGAATACCAAATTCAGGCCGCGCAAATTGGAAAACCAGGACATCATTTTGTGCGCTATGAGCGGCTCGTAGACAGCCCGGAACCTGTGCTCCGCGGGGTTTTGGCCTTCCTTGGTCTGGAGTGGAATCCGGCAGTACTGGATTTCAGGCGAAAGGCTGCTGATATCGCCACAGCGGCAGAAACCTGGAAAGATCGGAACAGCGGTGAACTGGCCCGCTCCGGAAAGGCGGATCGGATGTTGTCCAGTAAGGAACGGGAGCGGATCTTTGACTATACAAAGCAGTATGGTATGGACGTTTTCGAACTAAAGGAACACAAATGAAGTACATGACCACCATAGAGGTCCGCTGGTCGGATTTGGATCTGAACCGGCATGTGGCCAACACAGCCTATTCGAGCTACATGATTGAGGCGCGGATGGGTTTTTTAAGACAAGGAGGATTTGACAACGAAGCGTTTTCGCAGATGGGCATTGGGCCAGCTATTATTTCCGAAGAATTTCACTATTTAAAAGAAGCCAGGCCTGACGAGAGCCTGCGCGTTGACGTGGAATTGTCCGGTTTGTCGGAAGATGAGCGGTTCATTCGCTTTAACCACCACCTGTACCATCCCGATGGCAGCTTGGCAGTTTTTAGCCGTTGCACCTTCTGTTGGATAGATTTGACCACCCGAAAAATTGGCACAGTGCCAGAAAATCTTGCCACATGGATTCGCGGATTGGTTCGGGCTGAAGACTTTCGCGTCTTAAGCAAAGCCGACGCTTTTCCGGTGGGGTTGCCGCGGAAACGCAAGACAGCCGCCTGGTAGGAAATGAATAGACGCCTCGCCCCAGAATACCCTTGCTCAATGAACGATACCTATCC
>CAYSDI010000155.1:0-3713 GCA_964429745.1 uncultured Chitinophagales bacterium
ATTACGGACAGCCTATGCCCGCGTCGATGCGGCGGGGGGCGGGGGGTGCGCAACCCTGGGAAGCGCTGTTTGAAGTGGCTGCCCGTGAACGGGCCGGCAATGCCGAAAGTGAACGGGTGCCGGACCAGGAACTGCCCGGTTGGGGAGCGAACGAGGGCCCTTGGCCCGGAAGGCTAACCCAGGTGGACGAAACGTCAGAAGAATTTGGCGACTCCGGGCGCGCGGAGCCCTACCAACTCCACGGCCGATTTATCCTCTGTCCGATCAAATCCGGGCTACTGCTGCTGGATCAGCGGGCTGCTCATGAGCGGATTTTGTACGAAAAGTACTTGCAGCGGCTGGAGGCGGGCGCTGGAAGTTGCCAGCGGCAGTTGTTTCCGCAAACCATTGACCTTTCGCCGGGCGATGCCGAGTTGCTCCGCTCGTTGATTCCTGCGGTGAACAGTCTGGGTTTTGACGTACAACCCTTTGGTCCTCATTCGTTTGTGATGCATGGCCTTCCAGCGGACTGCCTGGAAATTGACGAAAAACTGGCTGTTGATGAACTCCTGGAGGCCTTCCGCAGTTTAGGTGAGGTTCCCGGACTCAGTCCGCGCGACCGCGTGGCACGCAGCCTGGCAAAAACCTATGCCATTCCGATAGGTCGCAAGCTTGGTCCGGCGGAAATGCGGGAGTTGATTGACGGCCTTTTTGCCTGTATCGTGCCCTATTCGGCTCCGGACGGCAACCTGACTTGCATCACGCTCGGATTGTCTGAACTCGCCGGCCGTTTTAAGAAGCGTTCCTGACGAACACCCTATTTTCGCCCTCAATTCCCCGCATGATTCGCCTGGCTCCCGTCGTTAAAAATTTGCTGATCATCAACGGGTTGATGTTCCTGGCCCTGACGGTGGCCCAGGCGCAACACACCGACCTGAACAGCACTCTGGGTTTGTATTACCCGCAGTCTTCGGCTTTTAAACCGGTACAGATTGTGACGCACATGTTCATGCACGGTGGCTTCTTGCATATTCTCATGAATATGTTCGCGCTGTGGATGTTTGGCAACGCGCTGGAGATGCGCTGGGGACCGCAGCGCTTTTTAACCTATTACTTGATTTGCGGACTGGGGGCCGCCGCCCTGCACATGGGCGTCATTCACCTGCAGGTCATGCAACTCAGTGCGCAAATTGGTCCGGGCGAAGCGCGCACGGTCTTTGAGCAAGGGTGGGAACTGCTTCAGAGCGGCCGCAACTACGCCGACCAGCCCCTGGGGCAACTTAACCGGCTGAGCAACACCCCAACAGTTGGGGCTTCAGGTGCTGTGTTCGGGCTTTTGCTCGGATTTGGCATGTTGTACCCCAATGTTCCCTTGATGCTGATTTTTTTCCCGGTGCCCATTAAGGCGAAGTATTTTGTGATGGGTTACGCGGCCGTGGAACTCATCAGCGGGGTCACCCGCATTCAAGGGGACAACATCGCCCATTTTGCCCACCTTGGGGGAATGCTTTTTGGCTATCTTTTGATTCGCTTTTGGCAGATTCGCCCGGGCGGAAAACCTTAGTAAACCGTTGAGATTCCAGCGCTGCGAATGAGTGTTTTTGCTTCCATTTGGACCGATGTTCACCAACAGTACCGCTATGGCAACATGGTGGTGCGCCTGATTTTGCTCAACGTGACGGTATTTCTCGGCGTGCACCTGGTGGATTTGCTCCTGCGCATCGGGTCTAGTGGCTTTCCGCTTGACTGGCTGGCCATGCCCATGAATACAGACAGTTTGCTCTACCGCGCCTGGACGCCGATCACCTACATGTTCCTGCATTGGGATTTTTGGCACCTGCTCTGGAACATGCTTTTTTTGTTCTGGTTTGGGCGCATTTTGCAGGATTTGCTGGGCAATCGCCGCATTTTGCCCATCTACTTTTACGGCGGGCTGGCAGGGGCCGGGGTAGCCTTTGCGCTGCTCAATCTTTTGCCTGACCAGAACAGCACCATTTTGTTGGGAGCCAGCGCCGGGGTCAGCGCTGTGTTAATGGCCGCGGCCACGATGGCGCCGAACTTCGAGATCATGCTTTTTGTGTGGCCGGTGCGCATCAAGTACATCGCGCTGGCCCGCATTGTGCTGGACATTATTGCCGTTAAGGGCTTTGTAAACACAGGCGGCAGCGTGGCGCACCTTGGGGGTGTTGCGGTGGGCTACCTGTTTATTCGGTTGTTGCAAAATGGTACAGACCTTTCCCTCGGGTTTAACCGGGTTGTTGACGGCATAGACCGTTTGAGCTCCGGACTTTTTACCCGGAAAAGAAGACCCGGACCGCGCGTGGCACACCGGCAGCCGCAAAGTGCTGGCCCCGCCGATGCCGATCGCGCCGCCCGCAGAACCCGGAAGGTGCGCAGCAAGGTTGCCGTTGAAGAGGGGACAGGCGACAAGCAGGCCCGCGTTGACCAGATTCTGGACAAAATCGGCAAGTCCGGCTACGACAGCCTGAGCAAAGACGAGAAAGAATTTTTGTTTAAGTTCAGCAAAGAAGGCTGACGCTGCCATGCGCTGGATCGGATTTTTACTCAATTTGGCTGTTATGGCCGCGCTCGGGGTGGCTTATATGGCGCCGTACCTGGACCCGCGCTCGTTTTGGCCTCCGGCTTTTGCGGGTTTGGTGTTTCCCATTCTGGTGGGCTTGCAGTTGGTGTTTTTGGTTTTTTGGCTCGCCGGGCGTAAATGGGTTTTCGCGGGAATCGCTGCTGTCGCGCTACTACCAGCCTTGCGGGAAAGTGCCCATTACCTGCGCTGGCCCTATGTGTCTTTTGGAAAGGAATCTTCTGACGAAGAGATGGACAGCCTTGCCGCAGCACAACCGCCGTCAATGCGCATCCTTTCGTGGAACGTGCGCGTGTTCAACAAGAACGCACCGGATGTGCGCTTTTCAGGCCGTGACTCCATTTTGGCGTTGCTTGCCGGGCAACAGCCCGACGTGATCTGTTTCCAGGAGTACTTCACCATGTCAGGAACAGAAGACAATGACCACCAGAAGTTGGTGCGCGAAGCTACCGGGTTGCGCTACTTCAGTTTTTGGGAAGCGCTGCGCGATAAGAAGGGACGGCAGTGGGGGCTGGCCATTGTGTCGCGCTATCCTGTGCTGGAGGCCGGAGAGGTCGATTTTCCGGGGGGGGGGACTCTGAACGGCTGTCAATACGCCGATCTGGAAACACCCTCGGGCCGCGTCCGCATTTTCAACACGCACCTTCAGAGCATTCATTTATCCACCGTGGATTACGGGCTGGACGACGCCGTTTCCGAAATGAGAGAAGCCAATACCCGCCGGGTCACGCTTCTCAAATTTCGCGATGCCTACCAGGCCCGCGCCGATCAGGCCACCCGACTGGAAGATGCTGTACTGGACAGCCCCTGGCCTGTGGTGCTTTGCGGCGATTTCAATGACCCTCCGCAAAGTTATGCATACCATAGGGTATCTTCTGGATTGAATGATGCATTCTCGCAGGCAGGCCGCGGTCTGGCCCGCACTCATGCCACCCTTCCTGGGGTGCGCATTGACTACGTTCTGGTAGATACGTCGCTTTCTGTCCTGCGCTATTGGGCTATGCCGAGCCAACTAACGGATCACTATCCGATTGTGGTGGAGGTGGGGTTGCCGGAGTAATTTTTTTTCAAAGAATTATCCAAAAAACTGCTGGGTTATTGGCTCAAATGGCCTACCTTACATTTATTACATTGT
>CAYSDI010000156.1:0-3355 GCA_964429745.1 uncultured Chitinophagales bacterium
TTCCCAATCTGGACCTGCTCCGGGTGCATGGATCGCGGGTACATAACTTGCGCAACCTCTCCGTTGACCTTCCCCGGAACAATTTGGTAGTCATTACCGGCATTAGTGGCAGCGGCAAATCCTCGCTGGCTTTTGACACCATCTACGCAGAGGGTCAGCGGCGCTACATGGAAAGTTTGTCCGCGTACGCGCGGCAGTTTATCGGGTCGATGGAGCGGCCGGATGTGGATAACATCACCGGTTTAAGCCCGGTCATTTCCATAGAACAGAAGACCACGAGCCGCAACCCGCGTTCAACGGTGGGCACGGTTACGGAGATTTATGACTTTATGCGCCTGCTTTTTGCCCGGGCGTCGGAGGCCTGGTCGTACAAGAGTGGCAAAAAAATGGTGCGTTACACCGAGGAACAAATCATAACACATGTTATGAATACGTTTCCCGGACGGCCGCTGCTGCTGCTCGCGCCGATGATTCGCGGGCGCAAGGGGCATTACCGCGAGCTCTTTGAACAAGTGCGGCGAATGGGCTACGTCAAGGTACGTGTAGACGGTGAAATCCGCGACATTGGGGCCAAAATGCAGGTGGACCGCTACAAAATTCACGACATTGACGTGGTGGTGGACAAACTGTACGGCAATGAAGACGATCTGCGCCGTTGGCAGCGAAGCCTGGAGACCGCTATGCGCCTCGGCAAAGGCACGGTAGCCGTTCAAGACAACGAAAAAGGCACCTACCGCACGTATTCCAGGCAGTTGATGTGCCCGGACTCTGGCTTGTCGTACGAGGAACCTTCGCCCAACACGTTTTCGTTTAATTCTCCTTACGGTGCATGCCCCACCTGCAAAGGGTTGGGCGAATTGCACACGGTTGATCGCGCGTCCGTGGTGCCCGATCCCGACCTTTCCATCAAAGCCGGCGGACTGGCGCCGCTGGGCGAGCAGCGCGACAACTACCTTTTTGAGCAGCTCAAAGTGCTGGCGCGCAAACACAAGTTTAAGCTCGACGTGCCAGTGGGCTCCCTGCCCGAGCCGGTGCTGACCCTGATCCTGGAAGGGCACGGTCCTGACGGCTCGGAAATAGAGGGCGAAAAGGACCCGACGCGCTGGTACACGCTGGCCAACGGCGGGGTAAATGGCCTGGTGGAATATTGCTACCGCAACACCACTTCCGATGCCATGCGCCGTTGGGCCGAAGGGTTCATGCAGCAACAGACCTGCCCGGATTGCAACGGCACCCGGTTGAAGATGGAATCGCTCTGGTTCCGGATCGACGGGCGGCACATCGCAGAACTCAGCGCCATGGACTTGCGCGGGCTCTCGTTGTGGCTGGAAACGGTCGAAGAGCGCCTGGACGATCGGCAGCGCACCATCGGCCGCGATGTGTTTAAAGAAATTCGCGACCGGGTAGGGTTTTTACTTAACGTAGGCCTGGATTACCTGAGTTTGGAACGCCCGTCGCGCTCGCTGTCCGGCGGGGAGAGCCAGCGCATTCGCCTGGCCACCCAAATTGGCTCCAAACTCACCGGCATTACCTATGTGCTCGATGAGCCCTCCATCGGCCTGCACCAACGCGACAACCAGCGCCTCATCAGTGCCCTCCGCGATTTGGCCAGCGGCGACAACACCGTACTGGTGGTGGAGCACGACCGCGACATCATGCTGGCGGCCGACCACATCATTGATTTGGGTCCGGGTGCTGGTGTGCATGGCGGCGAGTTGGTGGCCCAAGGCTCGCCGGAAGAATTCCTGCGGCAAGGCTCGCTAACCGCGCAGTACTTGTCTGGAGCGCGCTCCATTGAGGTGCCCGCTGAGCGCCGTCGGGGGAATGGCCTTTTCCTGGAATTGCGAGGGGCGTCCGGAAACAACTTGCGGAAAGTGGACATCCGCCTTCCCCTGGGCCTCTTCATCGGAGTTACCGGGGTCAGTGGCAGCGGAAAGTCGACGCTTATCAACGAGACGCTTTTTCCCCTGTTGCACAACCATGTATATGGTGCGGTCAGGCCGGTGCTGGGGCACAAGTCCATTAAGGGGCTTGAAAACATAGATAAGGTTATTGAGATTGACCAGAGCCCGATTGGCCGCACGCCCCGCTCCAATCCGGCCACGTACATTGGCTTGTTCAGCGAAATCCGCGACCTGTTCGCGCAGATGCCGGAGTCTAAAATTCGGGGCTACAAGCCGGGGCGATTCTCGTTCAACGTCAAGGCGGGCCGCTGCGACAAGTGCGAAGGTGCCGGCGTGCAGACCATTGAAATGAACTTTCTGCCCGACGTGTACGTGGTCTGCGACCAGTGCCAGGGCAAGCGTTACCAGCGTGAGACGCTGGAGGTTTTGTTCAAGGGCAAGTCCATTGCCGATGTGCTGGACATGACCGTGGACGATGGTGTGAACTTCTTTGAGGCCATTCCCAAAATCTACCGCAAGCTCAAGACCCTGCAAGATGTCGGGCTGGGCTATGTCCACATTGGCCAATCGTCCACGACGCTGTCGGGTGGCGAGGCGCAGCGCGTCAAGCTCTCCGCCGAACTGTCCAAGCGCGACACTGGCAGTACCTTCTACATCCTGGACGAACCCACTACGGGCTTGCATTTTGAAGACGTTCGCGTGCTGCTCGGGGTGCTCCAGCGGCTCGTAGACCGGGGCAACACAGTGCTCGTCATCGAGCACAACCTTGACGTGATCAAGGTAGCCGACTACCTCATTGATCTCGGTCCCGAAGGCGGTGGCGGCGGCGGATCGATTGTAGCCTCCGGCACCCCCGAAGCCGTTGCCACGGTGCGCGAAAGCCACACCGGGCGCTTCCTGCAGGAGGAGTTGGGGTTGTAGGGGGGCTGCTTGCTTCTGCTGGCTGCTCGCGCCCTGGCTGCTCAGCGCTTCAACTTCACTGCAATGCTCAACTCGTCCAACTGCTTTTGGTCCACGATGGCCGGGGCATCCATCATGAGGTCGCGGCCAGCGTTGTTTTTGGGAAACGCAATAACATCCCTTATGGTATCTTGTCCGGCCATCAACATGACCCAGCGGTCCAGACCGAATGCGCAGCCGCCGTGGGGCGGGGCGCCGAACTTGAGCGCATCCAGGAGGAAGCCGAACTGCTCCTGCTTTTGCGCTTGGGAGAAACCAAGTACGTCAAAGACGCGGTTTTGCACCTCGGGTTGATGAATCCTGATGGAACCGGACACTATCTCGTTGCCGTTCATAACCATGTCGTAGGTTAGGGCGCGGCAGCGCAGGGGGTCGCTGTCAAAGTAGGCCAGGTCCTCCGGGTGCGGCGAGCAGAAAGGGTGGTGCACAAAAATGGCCTCGCCCGTGTCGGGGTCCTTTTCGAACAGCGGAAAGTCCACGATCCACAACAC
>CAYSDI010000156.1:3365-3679 GCA_964429745.1 uncultured Chitinophagales bacterium
AGTCACCGGGTTTCGCGCCCATGCCTGTGGCCACTTCGCGGAGTTGGTCCGCACCGAAGAACTTGTCCACGCTTGACTTGATGCTGCCGTCGGCCGCCCACTTGACGTACACCAGGCCCCCCGCCCCCCGGTGCGGGGCTTTGACAAAATCGGTGAGTTCGTCGAGCTGCTTGCGGCTGTATTCGGCGCAGCCCTTAGCCACAATACCGGCGATGAGGCCCGGGCCTTGGAGCGCTGAGCTGCCGCCGCTCTCCTGCGCTGAGCTGCCGCCGCTCTCCTGCGCCGAGCTGCCGCCGCTCTCCAGCACCTGCTTG
>CAYSDI010000157.1:0-1210 GCA_964429745.1 uncultured Chitinophagales bacterium
GGCCAACCCGTTGTTGTCTGTCCAATCGGCGGTGCCCCCGCCCCCCAACACCAGCCTGCCTTCCAGCAGGATCCGCCCTTCACCAGACAGCACCACACCCCCCTGCAACTGGATAAGCGCCCCCGCCTGCAGCACCAGACTATCGGGGGTCTGTACAAAAAGAAGGTCCTGGGCGCACGCCGGCCGTCCCCAAGCACCGATGCATACCAGCAAAGCGGTCAACGGGCTTCTGGTCAGGCGAAACCGCAGGCGACAAGTCAAGCATTGCACCAGGCTGCTCGCGCGACTGCGGTTGATAACAACTATGCCTGTATAACCGCCGCCGAATAATATGCGGGACAAGCAATTGGAACGAACTCCATTCATGGCCAAACAATTTTGTTCGGCCAAATTCCGATGGGTATAGAGGGAGCGCTACAAAAGGGTTAAAAACCTTCGCCGATGTGGACAAGTTATGGAGCCTTCCCTTCAAACTGAAACTTGAACCCCATGCGCTTGCCGGTGGCGAAGGCGCTGTTGTTCTGTTGCGTTATTTTCTGTTGCACCGACATCACCTGCACCTGTTCGTATGGCGGTACCAGCAGGTCCAGATCGATGGCGTAAATCATGGCCGATTCAATGATGGCGCGGATATATACGTCGTTTAATTCCGCGTTGGCGATGTCGTTGTACAAGAATCCGAGTTGGCGTTTGCCTTCTACAAAGAAATGGCCTTCGATGTTGATAAAAATCCGGGCAATAAGATAACCTACGTCATGCGGCCGCTGCTGCTTGATCGAATCAAATAAAAAGTTATGCACCTGAATCATGCCGCAAAACGCCCGATTCGGATCTTCGCGAACGTACTCTGTCTGAAAAATAGAATGGGTGGGTTCAAAGCTGAAAATGTTGGAGTGCATCGTAAAAAACAGCGTGTCGCCGCCGAACGAAAGCTGCGCTTCGAACTCTCCCAGGTCGCTGACCATGAACCGCGGCGGGTCCGGCTGTTGGCTCAATTCATCAACATATTCTTTTTCCAGATTGTGCAAGATCTTTTTAAAACGGGCGAAGTTCTTGTGCGTCTGCGCACAAAGTTTTTTCTTGAGTGTTGCCTTGTCGCGCAACATGCCCAACACCAGTTCCCGTCCATTTTCAAGGTTCGACATAACACAATCAGTTATCAGGAAAAATACAACCAACCATTAGCATTCCCGCCCAGCGCTTCGCCTGC
>CAYSDI010000157.1:1310-3565 GCA_964429745.1 uncultured Chitinophagales bacterium
CTTCGCCCGAAATCAATAGGCCCGGGCAAAGAGCACGCGCCTTGCGCTCGGCTTGCCGCTGAGCACACAAACGCCTTCGCCATCGGCATCCAGCTCCTGGCCGTCCATGGGAATGCAGCGGATGGTGGCCTTGGTTTTCTCTTTAATAGCGGCTTCGGTTTCTGCCGTGCCATCCCAATGGGCATAGACAAACCCGCCCAATTCCAGGGTCTCCTGAAACTGATCAAAGTTTTCTACTCGTTGAATATTGCCGTCGCGATAGCGGCGGGCGCGTTCAAACAAGTTGGTCTGAATTTCTGTCATCAGGGCCTCCACGCGGTCCGCTACCTGATTCAGGGCAAGGGTCTCCTTGCTTCGTTCATCGCGCCGGGCCACTTCCATGGTGCTGTTCTCCAAATCGCGACCGCCCATGGCCAGCCGCACCGGAATTCCACGCAGTTCGTGCTCGGCAAACTTCCATCCGGGGCGCTTGGTGTCGTCGTCGTCTACTTTGACCCGCAAACCGCGGCGGCGCAATTCATCGGCCATGGAGTTGACCGCGGCCATCAGGTCAGCATTGTCCTCTTTCGCTTTGGCAATGGGCACCAACACCACCTGAATTGGCGCCAGTTTGGGCGGCAGCACCAGGCCCTCGTCGTCGCTGTGCACCATGATGAGCGCACCCATCATGCGCGTACTCACCCCCCAGGAAGTGCCCCAGACCAAGTCGCGTTCGCCGTCCTTGTTCAGAAAAGTCACGTCAAAGGCGCGGGCAAAATTCTGCCCCAGAAAGTGCGAGGTGCCCATTTGCAGCGCCTTGCCGTCCTGCATCAGCGCCTCAACAGTATAGGTATCCACGGCGCCGGCAAAACGCTCCGACTCCGATTTCACGCCCTTAATAACCGGAATGGCCAGCGTGCCCTCCATGAATTCAGCGTACACGTTGAGCATCTTCACGGTTTCTTCCACCGCTTCTGCCGCCGTGGCGTGGGCGGTATGCCCTTCCTGCCAGTAAAACTCGGAAGTGCGCAAAAACAGGCGGGTGCGCATTTCCCAGCGCATCACGTTGGCCCATTGATTGATCAACAGGGGAAGGTCGCGGTAACTCTGAATCCAGCCCTTGTAGGCATTCCACATCAGGGTTTCTGATGTAGGGCGAATAATCAGTTCTTCCTCCAACTTAGCTTCGGGATCCACGATAATGCCGCCCTGCCCGTCATTTTTCAGCCGGTAATGCGTCACAACGGCACATTCTTTGGCAAAGCCTTCCACGTGGGCGGCTTCTTTGCTGAAAAAACTTTTGGGTATCAACAGCGGAAATGCCGCGTTCACATGGCCGGTTTCTTTAAAGCGCCGGTCTAAAACGTCTTTCATGGCCTCCCAGATGGCATAGCCATAAGGCTTAATCACCATACAACCGCGAACGGCGGCGTACTCGGCCATGCCGCTTTTGAGCACTAGATCGTTGTACCATTGGGCGTAATCTTCGCCCCGAGTAGTCATGCTTTGGCCCATGTGGCAAATTGAACGTAAATTGGTATAGTATTTGAGTAGAAAGGTCCGTAGGCGAGGGCCAAAGGTAACGAATCTGCTTGGGCCGTTTCAAGTGCACCATTCAGTTCGAAAGGCTTTGGCACTTCCTGCAACTTGTTCTCCCAAATCACACCGCGAACCAACTCGCGAATCACCTCCTCCACCAAAAGGAAAGGACCATGAAAACTATCGCCCTTCTCTTCGCTTCCGGTGCCTTGTTGCTCTCTTCCTGCGGACGCTCCGGCATCTCGCAGCAAAGCGTCGTGGATGATGTTTACTACAGCCCTTCCACCGACGCCAGCAGCGTTAGCGATCTCGAGCCCTATTCAGAGCCCCGCACCAGGACCAACGGCGGCAACAGCAGCAACCAAAACGCCAGCCAGACCCGCAGTGCAGCACCGTCTGTAAATACCGGCTCGTATTCCTGGTACGATGAGAACTCTCAAAGCTCCGGCTACCTCGGCAGCGAGCGCATGGAGCCGATTCAGGAGCCTGAGCAGCAGCCCAATTCCACCCAGCAGCGCACAGACGGCAGCGGCGACGCTAACAATTACAATTACGACGACAACTATTACAACGACGACGATTACTATTATACCAGCCGCGCCCGCAGGCTGTATACGCCCGTTTTCGGCGCTTCCTATTACAGTCCCTTCAATAATCCCTGGGATCCTTTCTTCACACCCGGCATCAACGTCGGTTTCGGTGGTGGCTTCGGCGGCGGTTTCGGTGGTGGCTGGGGC
>CAYSDI010000158.1:0-3338 GCA_964429745.1 uncultured Chitinophagales bacterium
CTGCCGTATACCAGATTATGGAGCGGCTTGCGGGGCTGGGGTAAGCGCGTCTTGTGGGGCTGGGGTAGGCGCGTCTTGTAAGATTGGGGTAGGCGAGGTCTCCAGACCTTTAGTTGGAGTCCCGTCAGCAGGTTCGAAGGCTGGTGGCTCTGCGCGTACCGTCATCAAATCCAACCGGGAAAGCGGGCGCTCGCTAAGGCGCCAGCTAAAACCCTCCAGGCGCATGGAGCGGAAACCGTCAGCTTGAGGTCGTGGAAAATGGCGTCAGTCTTTTCCAGAAAAGAGATGCGATTCACTTGTTGATCAACGAGCCGGATGACCATGTTGCTGCACAAGGCTTTGTTTGCACCCAGGTAACCTTTTCCCTCTTCATCGGCAAAGTAGATGCTCTCGCCGTTGCCCCGAACATCCATTCGAACTAACTCCGATTCTTTGAAATAGCCCGTGACCAATCGCCCGCGAATCTGGTTGTAGAGCAGCGAGTCAGGCTCGTTGACTATAAATGCCTGTTGTAGGAGGTTGACGCGATTCACTTCCTCGCCGCGAATCAAAATCAGAATGGTGTCTGCGGTGAATTGCGATACGTCTGACCACAACACCGGATCCTGAAACAGCGAAATCGTGGAATCTGCGTCGCGCCAAATCATGGAATCGCAGACCGCTTGCAAGTCGGACTTGAACAAGCGCACATCGCCGTAAGCGAACAGTTCACGGCGGTCCAGGCTGTCGGTTTTGCTGCGCACATGGTCGGCGCTGAGGTGCAGGGAATCACCGGAAAGCACGTAAGACAGCAGGCTGCGTCCGGTGGAGTACATGGTTCGGCTGGTTTCATCGTACTCGCCGTACTGGCTGCGCTGCACCAGGTTTTTTTCGCTGTCGGTGAACAAGACATCGCCCCACGCCTTGCCTATGCCCGTCTCGCTGTTGTACACAATGCTGTCACCGCTGATGCGCTGCGGAGGGCCGTCGAGCACAGCGTTGCCGGTAAAAGTTCCGATTTCCTGTTGCCCATCGTACGATCCCCCTTCGCAATACACAGTGTTGCTTTCATGCAGGATGCGAGTGGGTCCATGAAAAACGGCCAGGTCGGTGTCAGTGCGGTATTCCAGGGTATCGGCAAAGAGAGAATAGCTCGGGTGCACGAGCACCACAGAGTCCTGGAAAAAGGCGGTTTGGTCGCGCGAAAGGTAGGTGCCGAATTGGCTGGTGAGTACGCTGCCCAGGTTGTCGAGTTTGCCGCCGTTTCGGTAACGGCCAATGCGCGTGCCCAGGTTGTAATCAAGGTCTTCGGTGGTGAGCACTGCGTTGCGGTCGCTCAGGCGCACGTTGCCCATCAGGCGAAGCAATTGCGCATCGCCGTCAAAGTAGAGCGAGTCGCTGTTTGCCTGAATGGTATCGGCTTGATTGATTCGCACGCGGCCGTACGCGCGCACGTCATTGCGGTCCGGGTAAAACAGGGCGGAATCGCAAGTCAGCGTCACGGCATCCTGGCGCAACACCACACCGCCAATCAACAAGCGCACCTGCTCGTTTCCCAGGCGAAAGCCCTCCAGCGCGTCGGCCTTGATGATCTCAATTTGCCGGACTTCTTGGTCTCCGCCTGTCGCCGGGCTGGATGGCTGAGTTGCAGCTCGGTTGTTCGCGCTTCTGTTAGCTGGCGAAGCGTTAACGGGCGAAGGGCTGGTTTTTCCCGGTGCGGCGGCTGGTCGTTGACTCATGGCGGTCAAGGCCAGCAGGAACAGACCTACGGTTAGCGTTATGCCCAGGCGGTTGGACCCGAAAAGGAGAAGGGGATACACCGGGCGAAGTTCGGCAAATCGGCCAGCCTGCACACACCGGCAATAGCCTCGTTTGAGGGCAACGTTTGCGCGGTTCGGAGGGCTCAGACGGGAGGGGGACTGCTTTGCCTGCCTAAGGTTTGGCGGGTGCAGTATTCTTGTTGCCACCTCCGATGCGCAACAGGGTCACGTAGCGCCAGGGGTTGGCCTGGATATCAAGCAACAAGGCATCCAGGTCGTTCGTGGAAGATTGCAAACTCTGATACAGGGCGTCATCCATGATGAGCTTGCCCAGCGAGCCCTGACCTGATTCCACCGTTTGCACAATTTGGGCCAGGCTGGCGATGGCCAATCTGGCTTCTGTGACCGTTTGGGCAAACTCTACGGCCGCCAGGCTGTCCGTGATGGTGGCTAAATTTTTCACAATCCGGTCAATGTTCGCCTGATTGCTGGCTAAGGTGCCCGTTAGCGTTTCAATGCTGCCAAAAATGCTGTCTACCGAGCTGCTCTGACTTTCGACCAATTGATCGGCGCGCAGCGACATGTTGCGGAAGTTTTCCAGCGAAGTTGTGATGGAATGGACGCTGCTTTCGACATCATTGCCTATGTTTTCAGAAAAAATGCTGGACACTACGGTAACCGCCGAGTCAATTTGGGCAATAAGACTCTGAAATTTTTCTGTGATGGGCTTGAGCTCTTCGCGAATTTCTTCCTGAAGACCCAGTTGTATAGTGCCTCGCAAGGTATCATCCGAGCGCGCCAGGGTTCGGCTGTTGCCAATAATCAGATCGATCTGTTTAGCACCGAGCAAGTCGGAGGATGAAATCATAACCCGGCTGTCTGCTGGGATCTCAAAGTCTTCTGTAATAGTAATGCGCGCCAGAATTCTGTAATCCGGAAGCAGGGTGAGCTCTTTAACCCGACCCACGAGCAGGTCATTGACCTTGATTGGGTCAGACTCTTGGAGTCCGGGCACGCGGTCGTAGACAGCGTAAAACGTCCTTCCCCGTTCAAACGTTCTGTTTCCTTTCAGGAAATCAAATCCGAATGCCAGAAGGGTAATGGACACGACGGCCAGAATGCCGACCTTGGTTTCTTTAGAGATGGCCATAACGCATAAAACCAGCGCCCTTGCAGCCAATCAGACCAGGAGTAGCCCCGGATAACTTCCGGAAAATCCGGAAGTCGGTCCAATTTGCACCTTGCGCTTAATGGCGGCTAAATTACGCATACGGAGAACAGGGCGGTCAGGATTCAACGCTGGCTAGTTCCAAGGGCTTCCGCTTCAGTTTTCAGCCAAATTGGCTGCTTCCTGAGCCACTATAAAGGCGTCGGGGTAAGCTCCGGTCCGCAACTGGGCCTTTTTGGCCGCCGCTTCTTCTGCTGTGGCAAAGTGTCCAACGGAATATTTGTACAGCGTTCCTTGCTGGGTGCGGTACAATTTTTCGCCGTTCAGAGGTTTGAACAAGGGGTCGGTGGACGCCAATTTTCGGCTGGATACGTAAATCTGCACCCGGTAAACCACAAGGGGGGCAGCTTCGGCGGTAGCCAAGGTGGGGG
>CAYSDI010000159.1:0-2859 GCA_964429745.1 uncultured Chitinophagales bacterium
GCCCTAGCTCTAGCCCCGCGCGCGGCTTTTTTCCGCATCTTTGCGCGGTTTGTGGTTAAAGCCGCCCTGAGCCCCAGATTTTTCGCCTTCCATGACCACCATTGCCCTGATTCGCAAAATAAAAGCCTGGTTCATCCGACTGGGTCTGCATCGCGTGGTAGGTCCATTTTCCACGTTGTTGATCTACGCAGGCTACCTCAGTCGCTTGTCGGCCTGGGCGGCACAAAACCAAGGGCGCTGGGCGTTCAATGACTTTTACAACGCAAGCCCCGATCACAAAGGCCGAATTAAATTATACGAATTTCTGCGGGATCGCGAGCAGCTATCCGACCGCGCCATCACGTACGTGGAGTTTGGCGTAGGCCGCGGCAATTCCATGCGTTGGTGGACCGCCGCCAACGCCCATCCTGACAGCCGCTTCTTTGGCTTCGACACCTTTGAAGGATTGCCCGAGCGCTACGGCACCTATGCCGAAGGCACGTTCTCTCAAGGCGGAAAATTCCCCGACATCACCGATCTCCGGCTAACCTTTGTCAAAGGACTTTTCCAAGACAGCCTGCCTGGCAAATTACCCGATTTGGATTTCAGCCGCCAGACCATCGTGCACATTGACGGCGATCTGTATACCTCCGCGTTGTATCCGCTGGCCCTGCTCTACCCTAAACTAAAGGCGGGGGATTTCCTCATCTTTGATGAATTCGGTGTGCCCATGCACGAGTACCGCGCCTTTGAAGATTTCACGCGCTCCTTCCGCCTTCATCTGGAACCGGTGGGAGCCATCAACAATTACCTGCAGGTCATTTTCAGGGTGCAGCCCCAAGCTTCGTAATGCCATTGCCGGCGTTTCACGTTAGGGCGAAGGGCCATCTTATCTTCCACAACCGCATATGGACCAAGAACTGTACGCTCGCTCCCTGGCCTTGCACGAAATGCTGAAAGGAAAAATCGGCATCAAGACCAAATTGGACATCAACACCGCTGAAGAACTTGCATTGGTGTATTCGCCCGGTGTGGCGGAGCCCTGTCGCCGCATCGCGGCTAACCCCGACGACGTGTGGCGATATACGATGAAGGGCAATTCCGTAGCTATTGTTACGGATGGTTCCGCTGTCTTGGGGTTGGGCAATATCGGTCCTGCCGCAGCACTGCCCGTCATGGAAGGCAAAGCCATGCTGTTTAAACGCTTTGCCGGCATCAACGCTTTTCCTATTTGTCTGGATACCCAGGACACGCAGGAAATCATTGACACCGTTCGGCGCATTGCACCGGTGTTTGGCGGCATTAATCTCGAAGACATCTCGGCTCCGCGCAGCTTCGTCATTGAAGAAGCCCTGCAAGACCTCGGTATCCCGGTCTTTCACGACGATCAGCACGGCACGGCCATCGTGGTCCTGGCTGCGCTGATGAATGCCGCCAAAGTAACCGGTCGCGATTTCAGTGAGCTCAAAGTGGTGGTCAATGGCGCAGGAGCTGCGGGTGTCGCTATTGCTCGTTTGCTGCGCTGCCAAGACCAAAATGTGGAGGTGTGCAAACCGGTCAGGGAATTGCTCGTTTGCGACAGCAAGGGCATTATCAGTCCCGACCGCGATGATCTGAATGAACCCAAGAGAAAACTTTTGGCTTTTACCAACAGGCGAAATAAGTCCGGCACTTTGTACGACGCTTTGGTGGATGCAAATGTTTTTATCGGCGTCAGCACAGGTGGTTTATTAACCGCAGACCACATTCGAACCATGGAAAAAGACTGCATCGTGCTGGCCATTGCCAATCCCATTCCAGAAATAATGCCCGCAGAAGCCTTGGCAGGTGGCGCTGCAGTGGTGGGGACAGGGCGCAGCGATTTGCCCAACCAGGTGAACAACGTCCTTGGATTTCCAGGCATTTTCCGCGGAGCACTCAATGCCCGCGCCCGCTCCATCACTCCGGACATGAAAATGGCTGCTGCTCAGGCCATTGCCTCCTGTGTCGACGATTTGCGGCGCGATCGCATCATTCCCTCAAGCCTGGATGAAGTGGTGGCCTTTAAAGTGGCCAAGGCCGTCGAAAAGGTAGCTCGGGAAGCGCGCTGAGTTTGCGCCTTTTGCGAAGTGCGTTTGTCTTACATCTCTCTGATGCTCTTGGGGCCTGGCGCTTTGAGTGCCGCCGTGGTTCTTATGTTGGTGTGATCTGGTTGGAGGAAGGTCTGACACATTACAGTTAGAATTAATATCAAGCGGTCACAAAGTTGGTATAAACTGTGCTCCAGTTGATCCAATACCCTGCGATTTCTCACAAAGTTGCAGCAGTTACTCGCCAACAATCGTGCACATTCCACAGAACTCTCACTTCAAGGGTTGGGTTTACGAGTCACATTTTTTGCGATATTTTCCGGTAGGATGTTGGGGCTTGCGCTGGTAACTTTACTCTTCCTATTAAACCTCCCTCAAGCGTGAAAACAACAACAACAATTCTTCTTGGGGCAACGCTCTTTGCTTGCTCAGGCCTTGCGCCCTGGCAAAAAGCGGAAGCCCAAACCGTCGATGCCCTTCAACTCATTAACGCCAATACCGATGCGGTCATTCGGCCTCTCTTAGAGGGGGCTGTCATTGATCTGGCTGCAGATGGAAACAACCTGGCCATTCGCGGTGATGCCACCGGAGCAGGCAGTTTGCGTTTTGTACTCAGCGGCACTGAATCGCTGAACAGGATTGAGAGCTCCGCCCCTTACGCCGTGCACGGTGACGCGGCGGGTGATTACAATGTCTGGACCCCTGCTTTGGGCGCTTACAGCTTGACCACTACCCCGTACTCCGGAGCTGGTGCATCGGGCAGTGCCGGAACCGCTGTGATCCGCAACTTCAGTGTCGTCAATACAGGAAC
>CAYSDI010000160.1:0-2838 GCA_964429745.1 uncultured Chitinophagales bacterium
TGTGTGATCGCACCTTGAAATGGATGGGTGTCATGCGCCAAATTGACCTCGATACTTTCTAACCAACCTGCAAGACACGAAGTAAAATGACTTCTATCCAAAAGATATTCGCAGGCCTGCTGGTGGCTGTCCTGCCCCTTACGGCCAGTTTTGCCGGTAATCCGGACCGAATTGGTGAATCAGGAGCCTCGGAGTTGTTGATCAATCCCTGGGCCCGGTCATCCGGCTGGAATGGCATTAACATTGCCAATGTCCAAGGCCTTGAGTCCGTGCGCTTAAACGTGGCAGGGTTGGCCTACACTTCGGGTACGGAGGTTGCCTTTAGCCGCAGCCTTTGGTTGGAGGGCTCCGACATTGACCTGAACGTTTTTGGCATTGCCCAAAAGTTGGGGGAAGGTGCCATCGGTATAGAAATCATGACTATGAACTTGGGGGAGATCCCGGTAACAACAACGGGCTTGCCCGAAGGAACGGGAGCAACGTTCAAACCCAGTATCGCCAATTTTGCCGTGTCGTATTCGCGTAAGTTTGCCGACTACCTTGCCGGTGGCGTCACTGTGCGCGGGGTTTCGCAGAGCATCGCGGACATCAATGCGTTTGGCATTGCCTTGGACATCGGCATCCAGTATGTAACCGGGAATGACCTTCACCCAGAGAAAGTAAAGTTTGGTATTGCCCTGCGAAACGTTGGTACGCCTATGGATTTTGCTGGAGACGGCCTGAGCTTCCGCTCTGATCCGCCTGATGGCACCTTCCAGGCCACGGTAGATCAGCAAAGCTCTGACTTCGAACTCCCGTCGCTGTTGACTATTGGCGCTTCTTATGACTTTTACATCGGCTCCAATAGCAGGGTCACCGCTGTGGGTCAATTCCAATCCAACTCCTTCTACAAAGACCAGTTTGGTCTGGGTTTTGAATACGGCCTCACCGTTAAGAGCGAAGAGCGTTTTCAAGTTCGCGCAGGGTATAAGTACGAAGAGGGCTTGTTGAACGATACCGAGCGGACTTCTGCCCATACGGGTATCGCCGCCGGTTTCAGCTTTATCCAGCCTTTCAAGCAAGACGGACCTCAGGTTGCGATTGATTACAGCTACCGCACTTCCAATCCTTACAACGGCACGCACGCGCTTGGCTTGCGCTTCCAACTGTAACGCCTATAAACTGTTTGTCAGGCAGGCTTTTTAGCCTTCGCTCTGAACGCGATATACCGGGCTGCTCGCAAGAGTAGCCCGGTTTTTTTACGTGTTCATGACCGATTTATGCCAGCTATCTGGTCTTATTCAATGATATTAGATGGAAACTTTCCGAACTTGAAGACTTTGAAAATCTGCTAACTTGTGAAAACGCCCAACCAACTTCTTCTGACCCTCTCTTGGTTAGCCATAGTTTGGGCAGCAAGCCAACAGGCAACAGCTCAGAAACTAAGCCCCGCCAATGGGAGCGCTTACCGGGTTCTTGCGGAGGAATGTTATTCGTCAACAAGCCAGGTTGATTTGGACATTAACAATGTTCGAGCGCGCTTATTGGGTGCCGGTGACTTCTGGTGGGATCTGACCAACCCGGTTTACGTGGTCCCTAACGTTGATCCGGCCGAAGGACAAATAGAAGTAAGTGCCACCTTTGCCGGGGCCTTGTGGATCGGGGGAATTGACGCTGGTGGCCAGCTCAAGATCGCCGCGCAAACCTACCGACAGAGCGGCGATGAGTTTTGGCCTGGTCCGCTAGATGAAGATGGCCAAACTGACCAAAGCACCTGCAAGTTGTACGACAGGCATTGGAAAGTGAACCGGGTGGATATAGACGGTCATGTATATGAGTCCTCGCAACAACTTCCGGTCCCTATCCATAAGATTTCAAATGGTATCTTGCACTGGCCGGCTAAGAACAATCCGTATGCCCGGGGAAGGGCCAACGAACCTTTACCAGTGCATCGCAACCTGGCCCCATTTGTTGATGTGGACGGCAACGGAGAGTACGACCCCACTCAAGGAGATTACCCGGATGTAGATGGCGATCAGGCTATTTTCTGGGTCTTTAACGACGAGGGCAACCTCCATGGCCAAACCGAATCTGAAGCCATCGGTCTAGAAGTACACGCCCTCGCCTATGCGTGGCAAACCGGCGATGAGATCAATGACATGACCTTTTACCGGTACTCCTTCATCAACAAGGGAATCCATTCGTTGGATTCTACGTGGCTGGGTTTGTATTCCGATGCTGATCTGGGCTGGTTCCTGGATGATTATGTCGGCTGCGATACCACGTTAAACATGGGGATTCACTACAATGGTCAGGCGGTGGATGGCCCCGGCTCACCTAATTATGGCAATCGACCCCCGCTATTAGGAACCATGTTTCTGGAGTCTCCAAAGCAATTTTTTCTTGGACCGGAAGGACTGGATTCGGTTTCGCTGGGCATGACGAATTTTCTATTCTGGAGCAGTGACTTCACTGCCGTTGGCAATCCGGAGAAAGCCATTGACTATTACCGATTCATGTCTGGTCGGTGGAAAGACAATACGCGGGTAACCTATGGCGGTAACGGATACGGCGGCAGCACTCCCACTACCTTCTTTTTTCCTTCTGATCCATCGCTGCCGTCGCCTGCCTGGTCAGAATGCGCGTTGGGTATTCCCCCTGCTGACCGCAAATATGTTCAAAGTGCGGGCCCCTTCGCCTTGGCACCTGGTCAGCGCCAGACATTGGGAATTGCTGTAGTTTGGGTCCGGCCAGAGTTTCAAGTGGGATGCTTCGCAGATTTTAGCATGCTGCGCCGAGCTGCTTCCAAGGCTCAGGCGTTGTTTGATTCTGATTTCCGGTTGATTGACGGTCCGGATG
>CAYSDI010000161.1:0-2628 GCA_964429745.1 uncultured Chitinophagales bacterium
CTAAAAAGTCAATCTGGCGAATGGTGGGCGTTGGCAGCTTGCTGCTGGTGCTGGGCTTAGCGGCCTGTATTCCGCTGGCGTCGCGACCCTTGCCCAAGGCCGCTACCGGCCCGGAAATGGATGAGCAGGCCGACCAGTTGGCGTTGCTCATGGAGCGCGCCGTTAACAAACGCGCCTGGGACCAGACAGCCTACGTGCGCTGGAACTTTCTGGGCCAACACACTCACCTTTGGGACCGTTTCAACCGCCAGGCCCGGGTTTCCTGGGGCGATTACACCGTTTACCTCAACACCCAAACCGGGGCTGGTTCAGCTTGGAAAAAGGGCGAAAAACTGGAAGGCTCCGAGCGCCAAAAAGCGCTCGCCAAAGCCCTGGATTACTTTTACAACGACTCCTTTTGGCTCAACGCGCCGGTCAAAGCCTTTGACGAAGGTGTCAAGCGCGAAGTGGTCTTCCAAAAAGACGGCTCTGCGGGGTTGTTGCTCAGTTACCAAAGCGGCGGCGTCACCCCAGGAGATACCTATTTGTGGACCCTCAGCCCCACCGGGCAGCCACTGTCTTGGAACATGTGGGTGCAGGTTCTGCCCATCAAAGGCCTGGGCAACACTTGGGAAGGTTGGGACACCCTGTACACCGGTGCCCGGATTTCTAAAGTGCACGCGGCGGGTCCCTTCAAGATCAACATGATCCGGGACCTGGCCTCCGGGCGCAAACTCAGCGACCTGGGCGAGCCTGAAAACGCGCTGAATCCGGCCTTTTTTGAGGTTTCTGAGGCAGAGGACCCGGGTGGGTCCGGAGGTTCCAGGGCTTCGGAGGCCTCTGGAACGGAAGGGGCAGGGGCTTCAGGCAAATAGCCTTTAACCGCCCTTCGACAGCCGACATCCGACAGATGGCAGGCGCGGCATCAGCGTTCGTGGCCGTAATTTTGCTCCATGAAAACATTTGGCGATGGCGGGGTTGACCTTGGTGCTCTGCGCAAGGAGTACAAAACGCGCGGGCTTGACCGTGAAGACCTGCTCCCTGACCCCATTGACCAATTTGCTGCCTGGTTTGAACAGGCGCGCGAAGCCGGCCTGACCGAGCCGAACGCCATGAGCCTGGCCACCGCCGACGCAGAAGGTGCGGTGAGCCTCCGAACCGTTCTGCTCAAACTCTTTGATCGTCAAGGCTTTGTGTTTTTTTCCAACTACGGCAGCCGCAAAGCGCTGGACATTGCCGCCAATGCATCGGTGGCCCTGTTGTTCCCCTGGCTGGACTTAGAAAGGCAGGTCAAAATCCGGGGAAGGGCCACCAAAATATCCACGGCTGAGTCGCTGCGCTACTTCAGCAGTCGGCCGCACGGCAGCCAGATTGGCGCCTGGGTCTCTGATCAGAGCCAGGTGCTCAGCTCCCGCAAGGTGCTGGAAATGAAGGTGTTAGAGATGAAACGCAAGTTCGCGGAAGGCAAAGTACCGCTGCCCGATTTTTGGGGAGGCTACCGCGTGGAGCCGGTCAGCATCGAGTTTTGGCAGGGCCGGGAAAGCCGGCTGCACGACCGCTTTGTCTACACCCGGCAGGCCGATGGCTCCTGGCTAATTGACCGGCTAATGCCTTAAACTGCAAAGCTCTCGCCGCAAGCGCAACTCCGGGCGGCATTCGGGTTCACGAAATGAAACCCTTTTCCGTTGAGACCACCGCTGAAATCCAGCTTGGTGTCGCAGAGGTACAGGAAACTCTTAAGATCGGTTACGAGCTTAACGCCCTTGTCTTCAAAGACCTGGTCCATGGTCTTGGGCTCCGAATCAAAATCCAGGTTGTACGACAACCCGCTACAACCGCCTCCGGCAACGGAAACGCGGATGAAAAAGGCATCGCCCAACCCGGATTTTTCCCGAAGGGTTTCTACTTTCTCTTTGGCCTGTTCGCTGATGTAAAGCATACGTTCAGAAACAAAGATACGCCGCGGATAAGTTCCTGTCAGCGCTGAATCAAAAAAACCTGGTTGCCGGTCCAGGTTCCGCTGGTCCAGACTATATGGTAAAGCCCAATCGGCCAATTTGCCGCATTAAAGGAAACCGTTGCGGTTCCTGGTGAAGCGATGAGGCTGTTCTGGACGAGGACATTTCCCCCGATGCCGAGGATGCGGATTACAACAGGCTGATTATGAAGCGATTCAGGAAACTGAAAGGCTACATTGACCTGATCGGTGACCGGATTGGGGTACACCTGGACGCCAGCGGTCGGTTCCATGGTGCGCAACACCGGCGTGCTGAACATTTGTTCAGGAGAGTAAGGCGAAAGGGTGCCCGATGCATCGCAAACGGTTCGGATGCGCCAAACATAGTTGGTGCCCGGAACTAAGCCAGGTGCGGTCCACTTGTTTTTACTGCCTGGCACGGTCTTGGTGCGCCACACGGCAGAAGTGGCCTTGCGACCTTGCACTTCGTAGGCAAGTGCCCCGGGTACCAATGTCCAGTTCAGGCGTGCTGATGTACCGGTCAGGTTGTTGCTGAACAGGCCGACAGGCGTTTCGCAAGATGCTGGCTGGGTGATTTTGGAGGTGTTGCCGCCCACCATGTATACGTTCTGGCTGGTATTGCCAAAAGCAAACGCGCTGGTAAAACTGCCACCGCTGACCAAAACGGTCCA
>CAYSDI010000162.1:0-2375 GCA_964429745.1 uncultured Chitinophagales bacterium
CGTAGTCGTCCTGCGGGGTGGGGGAATAGCGACCGTGGGGGGAAATGGCGACCGCACAGCGAATGAACGAGTGCGGAACGCCCCTTAAACCCGGAGCAGCAAACTTTACTTCACCAAAACCGGCGGTTGCAGTGAAATTCTCAAGGCCTGGTGTTGCCGCATGCCCAGTGTTGCCGAAGACCGGGACGTAGAGCACCCTAAAAGCTGACGTTTGCATGCTCCACCTGCGCAAATGCACGGCTTGACGCAAAGTAATCCAAAAGGCCCCTTCCGTCAACGGCTGGAGGTTGGATTTCTGGAGCTTCCCTAGTTCTGCCGCTCGCCGTCCTTGTAGACTGCGATATAGGCTTCGCTCAAGCCCCGGCGCAACACTACCTTGAGTGCTTCGTCAGCTTCTGCCTTGCTGGTGAAGTAGCCCAGGACAATCAAATAACGCCCCCCTTGCCAGGTTTCAAACTGAATCTGACCCAGGTCTTTGAATTTGTCAAAGCGACTGGCAGAGGCCAGCGTTCCGGAACCCAAATGCACGGCCCAAGCCTTGCCTGCCTGGAACCAGACTTCCTGACTGCCGCCTCCTGGTAGGGCGAGATCGAGTGGTTGGCCCACTTGCCCACTGTTGGCATTGCGAACACGGCCGGCACCAGGGGCAGCACCAGGATTCTCCGCTACCCCTCCCTCAGCTCCGAGGTTAATGTTGACCAGTTCCTGTTCCAGGAAATTCTTGAGGTAGCCCGGGTCGCTGGGCTGGTACGTATTGACGGGAATCACTTCTTTGTCCCGCGACAGGATGCTGCGATTGAAATTCAGCACCCGAAATTCTGTGCGCCGGTTGAACTGGTGTTCGCGCTCTGAACAAGAAACATCGTCCACGCAGCGGTTGCGCGTTTTGTTTTCGCCATAGCCCACGGGCACCATCCGCTCCCGATCAATGCCCTGCTCCACCAGAAAGGCCACAGCGGCCTCAGCCCTGCGCTGCGAAAGTTGCAGGTTATAGGAATCGCTGGCCCTGGCATCGGTATGCGAAGACAATTCAATGCGCATAGCAGGGTAGCGTTTCATTAGCTCGGCAAGCCTCAGCAAATCATCTGCACCATCTTTTCTAATATACCATTTATCATAATCATAATAAATGTTATTTAACTCAATAACTACGCCATCATCCAAACGCGTGAGCTCCAAAACTTCGTAAAATTCCCTGGGGCCAGCTTCTCCTATGGTCGAAAAGTTCTTTTCATCGCCCAAATATCCGTCCAGGTCACCGCGGAGTCGATAGGCATAACCCGGCTCGAGCGCAATTCGGTACAAACCATCCGGCCGGGACTGGAGTGGCTGCGATTCGCCGGTAGTCAGATTTTGCAACACCACGGTGGCAGCAGGCAGGTCCTGCCGCGTATCCCGGTCAATGGCCTGGCTGACCAGTCCGAGTCTGGGCATCGGCTCCAGATCAACCACCCATTCCACTACCGCGGGGCTAAGCAAATTGCTCACCGGAGCCAACAAATTGAGCGGCCGGTAATCCGTGACCTCGGTTTTCAGCGTAAACTGCCGATCGCGCGGCAGGGCTAAAACCAGCTCTCCCCCCGGTGCTGAATTGCGCTCGGCCACGAGCTGACCGGCCTCGAGCCACTGCAGTGGGACGGCCTCCAGCCATTCCCCCGTCAGGGCGTCGCGGACGCGGATGCGAATCTGTGGCTCCGTCAATTCGATGCCGTACAAATCATCCAGCCCTTTTCCGCCGGGACGGTCCGAGGTAAGGTAACCTCTTGTCCAAGCCTCGTTAAAGACCACAGCAAAATCGTCGCTGTAGGTATTGAGCGGGCTGCCCAAATTGCGAGGCTCCGACCACGCTGCCGAATCGGATTCGGCCAGAAATTGATCTAACCCCCCAAGCCCGGGCAAACCGTCAGAGGCAAACAACAAATCGCCGGAGGGGTGAAGGAAGGGGAACAGTTCATCGCCCGGCGTGTTGATGGACGCACCCAAATTCTCGGGCTGGCTCCAGCTTCCGTCGGGCTGCAGTCGGCAGCGGTAAAGGTCCACCCCGCCAATTCCCCCGGGGCGATCTGAAGCAAACACCAGCGTCTGGCCGTCGCGGCTGAGCGCCGGATGGCCGGTAGAATACTCGTCGTTGTTGTAGGCAAAGGTCCACTCGTCCATGGTCCATTCATCACTTGATGCGCTGCGGCTGGCGCGGTGCAGGCTCAGCTTAACGATTCCTTCCGATGATGCTCGTGAAGCCAGGCCAATTTTTCGATCCCGAAAAGCATTTCGGGTAATGAACATGACGGTACCTGTGGAATCCAGGCTGACCGGACCATCGTGAAAAGGCCCGTTAATTTTACCCGGCAGCCGTTCGGGTTCGCCGAGCGTCCCCC
>CAYSDI010000163.1:0-2349 GCA_964429745.1 uncultured Chitinophagales bacterium
CAGAAGCCGTGCAGCAAGCAGCCCCCCTTACAGAAGCCGTGCAGCAAGCAGCCCCGGAGCAAGCGCCTGAACCTGCCAGCGTCTACCGCGAACTGGATGCTGCCATTGGGCTGGTGCCGCTGGAGGTTGGCAACCTGGTGCGCCTGAATGGCGTGTATTTTTTGGCAAACCGCTCCTTTTTGCTTTCCGAGAGCCAGGTGGAGTTGGAAGTCGTAGCGCAATTCCTTCGGGCAAATCCCGGTGTGTTGGTTGAAGTAGGTGGTCACACCAACGCATTACCTCCAGAAGCCTTTTGCCTGGAATTGTCCGAAGCAAGGGCTAAAGCAGTGGTTTTGTACCTGCGCGAACGCGGTGTAAAGCAAGACCAGCTTCAATGGAAAGGGTACGGAAAATCCACACCCCTTGGAGACAACGCCACGCTGGAAGGGCGTAAACTCAACCAACGCGTGGAATTAAAATTGCTTACAGTTCCGTAATATTTATTGTACAATATAAAACAATATGGTATGGTAATTGCCCAATCCATGAGCCGCGGTTCAAAATTTTTGAAGCAACTTGGCCTTGTCCTGTTGTTCTGCCTTTACGGACCGGTTCTCTTCGCGGCCTCCGCTCAGCCCATACTGCATTATGTGGTTCGTTTTCCAGCACCCTGGACGCAATACGCCGAGGTGAGCTTGACCATTCAGAACGTCAAAGGCGGCTACACCGATCTGGACATGGCTGCCTGGACCCCTGGGTCTTATGTGATCCGCGATTTTTCCGGAGCCGTCGAAGCCGTTCGGGCAGTGGACGCTGCCGGGCAGCCTTTGCCCATCGGCAAAACGGACAAGGATACCTGGCGAGTACAACACCGCAAGGACAACCAGTTTACCGTGCACTATCGGGTGTTTTGTCGCACCACCAGCGTGCGGGAGTCTTACGTGGACCAGGATCGAGCTACCCTTATCCCGGCAACTATTTACCTGTATCCAGCAACGGTGGATCTTCCCAGCACCGTGACCATTGAACCCTGGAAGGAATGGTCGGTCATCAGCACGGCGCTGGAGCCAGTAAATCCAAATGATCCCTGGACCTTCCGGGCGGGCAGCCTTGACGAGCTGCTGGACGCCCCCATGGAAATCGGCAACCACTTGGTCATGCGCTTTGACGTAGACGGAACCGCCCACGAACTGGCCATCCAAGGCCAGGGCAACTACGACACTGCCCGACTTCGCACCGACATCAGCGCCATTGTACGAGCCTGCACCAAAATGTTCGGCGGCAATCCCAACAAGCGTTTCGTCTTTTTGCTGAACAACACCGCCAGCGATTACGGAGGGTTGGAACATGTGGCGTCTACCAGCATGGTCTACCGGCGCTGGGGCTACCAGCCGGAAAGCGTGTACCGGGTTTTTCTGGGGTTGGTTAGCCACGAGTACTTTCATGTGTGGCTGGCCAAACGCATTCGGCCGGTGGAATACTCCACGTTCACCTACGACCGCGAGCAACATTCCCGGTCACTCTGGGTCGTAGAAGGGTTCACCCAATACTACGACGACCTCCTGCTGCGCCGAGCCGGGCTCATTTCGGAGTCTTCCTACCTGGACATTGCCGCCGCGCTCATCAATAATACCCTGAATCGCCCGGGAGATTCCGTACAATCCGCCGCCGAATCGAGCTTTGACACCTGGATTAAGTACTACAAAGGCAACGAAAACAGCAGCAATTCCACCGTTTCTTACTACAATAAAGGCAGCCTGTTGGCCCTTGCGCTGGATTTGGAGATCCTGGCTTCAAGCCAGGGAAAGAACAGACTGGACAATGTGCTCCAAGACCTTTACGCGCTGTATCGGGCCAACCCGGACCAGGGATTTACCGAAGAGCAGGTTCAGCAGCTTGCCGAACGGGCTGCCGGCAAAGAGCTTAATGCGTTCTTTCGCGATTATGTGTACGGCACCGAGCCCCTGGACATGGTGCCCTATTTTGACCGGATCGGCGTGTCCCTTCAAGACGATGGAGCTAATCCTTTATCCCTCACTTTTGGCGCTTCGATTGACGCCGCTACCGCTACCGTACAGCGGGTTGTGCGGAATCAACCTGCCGCAGAAGCTGGTCTTTTTGCAGGCGACGAAATTTTGGCGATTAACGGCTACCGGTTCAAAGGCAACCTGACCGAGTGGTTTGACCGGACCGTTGCCGGTCAAGTCTGGACCGTGCTGGTCAGCCGCGACGGGCAGTTGAAGGAACTGGAAATCGCGCCCAGACCGGTGCCAAAGTTCCAATACCGTCTGCAATTGCAGGAAGATGCCCCAGAAGCCCAAAAAACCCTGTACCGGCAATGGATCAGCCTGCCCTGAGGGGGGGTGGGGG
>CAYSDI010000164.1:0-2278 GCA_964429745.1 uncultured Chitinophagales bacterium
GGCTGTCGCCGAGCTCGAGCTTCTCTGCTTCGGCCAGGCTTCCCCCCACCACCCGAACATCCCTTCGGAGTTTTTCCCGAAACTGGATCACCCGCACCAGCAGCTCTTCCAGGCGGTTGGGGCAAAACAACACTGCGCTGTCAGGCAACCCCTGGAGCAGGTTGCGGCCGTAGGCGGTGTAAAACGGCGAGAACTGCACTTGATCCAGAAAGACCTTGCCGCGAGCGGCATGTCCGCTGCGCTCCATCAGGCTCCAACCTTCGGCGAGCGCCAGGTCCAGGGCCAAAACCGGACGGCCTTCAACGGCGGAGTAGTCGGGGGCGCTGGCGTTCAACCGGCGATAGGCGTCCACGGCCTTGCGCAAGTGCGCTTCGGCAAGATCAACGCTGTCCGGGGGGAGGGGGGGCACCTCCAACACCCTCCGAGCCTCTTCAAGGTTAGCCAACCCAAGTGCTTGCAACAAGTGCGGGGGCCATTCGCCTGGTGTTTGCATGAGGTGAATCGTATGGCGGTTGGCCGCCGGATACCCCACAAATACCCGCAAGGTGTATGGCTGCGCTCGCGCTGCCTCCGTCCACGCGGCATAGGCAAGGCGACGGAATTCCGCGTCCACAATCGGATGTTGGGCTGGCAAGGTCAGCGTTTCCACCAAAGCCCTGGTCTGCGCGCGCCAGATCCAATGCTGGACTTGTCCATCGGCGCGGTCACGCAGCAGCCAACCGTCAGGGTGCCGATCCAGCGACCAGGCCTCCGGAAGCGGTAATTGCTCGTCGGGCAGACTGGCAAAAAGTTGCGCCAACACCTGTTCGTACGGGGGAAACGCTGCGAGCCTTTCCACAACATTTTCTGTGGTCAACGAGTCCGCAGGCTCCAAATTTTCGTGTGCAGAACTTCTAGTTTTTTGCGAAAAAACTACCGGTGCAAAAACCGCAAACGCCAGAGTAATAAAAAGTATGCGTAACATATCAAATGGTATGAATCAAAGAGAGTAGTTTCATAACATAAATTTTCATTCCCTTTTTTAAAAACCCAAAAATGCGCAGCTTTTTTATTCTGGAACACGGTTGGTTCGGGCAATGGCTGCGAAGTAAGCAGCGGAACCTTTGGGCGTACGCTCCATGGTTTGAAAGTCGGTGTGGTAAAGCCCAAAGCGATAATTCGGCCCCAGAAACCATTCGAAATTATCCCAGGCAGTCCAGTGAAAATAGGCGCGAACATCAATGCCTTCTTCCATGCATTGATGAATAACGTGCAGATAATCGCGTATGCTTTCCACGCGGAAGGCATCGTCATTGGTGCACAGCCCGTTTTCTGTAATCCAGATAGGCAGGCCGTAGCGCTCGTGAAAACGGCGAATGATGGTTCCAATTCCCTGCGGATAATATTCCCACATGTCATCGTGGCGGACGCCGCGTTTAGCCAGTCTACCCGGCGTATCAATTTCCGAAATAGGCATAGGCTTGAGCGGAACCCGACCGTAATAACTCATCCCCACAAAATCTGCTTTCCGGTGGAATTGGTCGGTAATGTAGCCCAGGTAAAAGCGGTTGCTAAACTGTTCGGCAAACCAACCCATCGCACTTTCGCGCTCATAAACCATCGTATGTTTTGAAATGCCTACGGGTTTATCCGGATAAGCTTCTTTCAGCAAATCATACACCGCTTCGTGGGCCTTGCTCATGTGACCGAGCACGCGCAACACCGTAAAAAAATTTTTCTGGTACGGAGGAAAAATGCCTAGAAAGTATCCCATCATTAGGTAACCTCCGGGCTCATTGAAGGTGTTCCATGAGCTGGCGTACTCGCCGAAATAACGCACCATTTTGCGACAAAAATCAACGAATACCGGTATAGCGGTGTCGCGCGTAAATCCCCCTTCCCTCGTAAACCAAAGGGGCTCTGCAAAGTGGTGCAACACGAGCATGATGTGCATGCCGCGCGCTTTCAAGCGTTCAAGAAACTCGCGGTATTCCTGCACCACTTCGGGGTGAAATTCGCCATACGCGGAGCGCTGCAACCGCGACCAATCCAGGCTCATGCGGTACGCTCCGCCAAGCGAACAGATGATTTCCAGGTCTTCGCCACGCCGTTTTTCGTGGTCAGTGGTGCGCTGAAAAATCTCGCCGGTGCGGCTTTGCACCCCCTTCCATTGGTGGTCAAATGCGGTTTCAATTTGCGCCGCAGCGGTGGAAGTCCCCCAAATGAATCCGTCCGGAAAGCGAATGGCCATAGAAGCTGTTCTGAAGCGATGGTTGAAGCCGGAAAATACTAATTTGCC
>CAYSDI010000165.1:0-2009 GCA_964429745.1 uncultured Chitinophagales bacterium
AAGCCAGCAGGCTGAAAAGCGCCTCCACCCGCGAGCGATCCAATTTGTCGAACACATCATCGAGCAGGAGCAGCGGCGGGCTGCCCAGCATGCGGCCGAGCCAGAGCCATTGGGCCAGGCGCAGGGCATACAGCAGCGTTTTCTTTTGGCCTTGCGAGCCTAGCAGTTTGGCGGGGTGCCCGTCCAGCAGAAGCGCGAGGTCGTCGCGGTGCGGACCGGAGCCCGTTCGCCCGCTCCCAATGTCTCGTTGACGTTCGTGGCGGTGCAGCGCCAGCAAATCGCCATCGGCGGGAAAATTGGCAATCCAGTCCAGGCCGGGGCTTTCGGCCTGGCGGCTGATCAGGCGGTAACATTCGGCAAAAAGGGGCTGTAGCTCGGCCAGAAATTGCGTCCTTCGCGCCTGAATCAGGGTTCCGGTGCCTTGCATCTGCTCGCTGTAGCCATCCAGCAGGAGCGGGTCGGCGGGCTGGCCTTCGCGGTACCGGCGAAGGGCCGCATTGCGCTGTGCAAGGGCGCGGTTGTAACGCATCAGCGCCTCCAGGTACTCGCGGTTTACGGTGGAAAGGGCGCTGTCCAGGAAACGACGCCGTTCCTCGGCGTAGCCGTCTACCAGGGCAAGGTCTTCCGGGCCGGTGAGCACCAGCGGCAGGCGTCCGATATGGTCGGACAGGCGCGTATAGCGCTCACCGGAGCAGTAAACCTCCTTGGCTGTGCCCCGCCGGTACCGCACTTCCACCTCTACGGGAACCCCTCGGTGCTCAAAACGACCGTGGATGCGGAAGCCTTCGCGACCGTGCATAAGGTTCTGATCTTCAACGGAGTGACGCGCTGAACGGCAGAAACTGCAGTAGTAAACGGCGTCCAGCAGGTTGGTTTTGCCAGCCCCATTGGGTCCGGTCAGGCAACTGAAGGCGGTTTCAAAGCGCACATCCGCTTGTTCGTAGTTCTTGTATTGGTAAAGCGAAAGGCGGTGAATGCGCACGGCAAGGGTCTTGGGGCGGGAAAGATACGCGCCTGCCTGGTTTGCCGGGACCTTTCTGGGCCTTTCGGGGCCTTTCATAGAGGCAATTGTGGAAAGAAGAGCTGCAGCGGGTTTGCGAATGTGCCGCTGCGCTAAACAAGGACTTTCGAAACGACGAAAAAAGGGATAATTTTGTCGGGCTTTACTGAAAAGCCCGGTTTTCCGGGCAAGGGATTCGTTGCCTGTTTCAACAGGTTGCAGCCCTTACCGGGGCTTCCCCGGCAAACCGGTATAGCCAGGTTTATATTAACCGAAGTTCCCGCTACACCCGACTGTTCCATGGCCGGTACCAAAACCAAATCTGCGGCTGATCAAACCGCGCTGTACGAAAAGCAGCAATACCTGGACTGGTTTACGCTCATGCTCCGCATTCGCCGCTTTGAAGAGCGGGCGGGTATGCTCTATGGCCAGCAAAAGATCCGGGGGTTCTGCCACTTGTTCATCGGGCAGGAGGCCATTGCGGCCGGGGCCATTTCGGCCACCCGCAACGAAGACCCATTCATTTCGGCCTACCGGATTCACGGCCTTGGCATTTCCAAAGGAATCACTCCCAACGCCGCCATGGCAGAGTTGTTCGGCAAGTCCACCGGATGCACGGGCGGCAAGGGCGGTTCCATGCACTTTTTCTCTAAAGAGAACCATTTCTACGGCGGCCACGGCATTGTCGGCGGCCAGATCCCCATTGGTGCCGGCATCGGTATGGCCGAGCAGTACAAAGGCACGGACAACGTCTGCCTGACCTTCTTCGGCGATGGCGCCGCCCGCCAGGGTGCGCTGCACGAGACCTTCAACATGGCTATGCTGTGGAAGATTCCCGTGGTGTTTCTCTGCGAAAACAACGGCTACGCCATGGGCACCTCGGTGGAGCGCAGCTCTAATGTGACGGAGATCTACAAGCTCGGCCTGGCCTACGACATGCCCAGCGCATCGGTGGATGCCATGAACGTGGAGAGCGTACACGAAGCCATCACCGAAGCCGTGGCCCGCG
>CAYSDI010000166.1:0-1834 GCA_964429745.1 uncultured Chitinophagales bacterium
GGTGTGAGAGGCGCACTCCGTCACCGGAAGGTGGCGGAGCCGCCTACTCGATTATTGTAAGACTTGGTGCGCTTGTTTCACTTTTAGAAGGTTTCGCGTTTGTCAGCCCACTCTGCGATTCCAGGAGCCGGTCTTCATGGCCGGCTCCATTTTTTTTGGCGGATATGGCTGGTCTTTACTCCGGAAAGGAAATGGCTTCAAAGTAGGCCTGTTCAAACTCGGCCAGTTGGGCTTGCTTTCGCTCTCGGGTCCAGCCCAATTTTTCGGCCATGTACTCGGCCACTGCGGCGTACAGATGCTCAAGCGAATCCCGGTCAAAGTACAAACGGCCCGTGCGGCGTATGAGAAAGTCGCTGAGGGTGCAGACCCCTTCGACCGACAGGCCATAGTCTAATTCCGCCCGCAGCATACGCCAGCGGGGTTCTTTTTCTTCCGGGTGAAGGGCGTAGGCGCGCTCCAATACCGCTGCTGCTTCGGTGCCGTAGCAATCTACGAGATGGTCAATTTCAGCCGGGCTGGCCTCTACCTGCCGACTTTCTCCAAACAGGCGTTGCTTGAAACGCGCAACTGCTGCGTAGTGCTCAAAATCGCCGCCCATCAGCGGCAGGGATTCGGTTTTGGAGTCGCAGTAAGGACCACTGCCTTGCGCCATACGCCGGGTCATGACCATGTCCACAATGCGTTCGGCCATGATGCGGTAGCCCGTCAGTTTGCCTCCGGCAATGGAGATTAGCCCGCTGTCCGTTTGGAAAACTTCGTCTTTGCGCGAAAGTTCCGACGGACTTTTGCCTTCTTCATGGATGAGGGGCCGCAGGCCAGCCCAACTGGATTGAATGTCGCTTCGCTCAAGCCGCAGCGTTGGGAACATGCGGTTCGCGGCAATGAGCAGGTAGTTCACATCCGCAGCCAGCGTTCGCGGGTGCCCAATGGCCTGGTCATACAACGTATCGGTAGTGCCCAGGTAAGTGATTTTGCCGCGCTTGATGGCAAAAACCATGCGACCATCCTCCGGAACATCAAAGTACACCGATCGTTCGAGCGGGAAGCGCTCTTTTGCAAAGACCAGGTGCACGCCCTTGGTCAGTTGCAGGTGTTTGCCCTTTACCGGGCTGTCCAGCCGCCGAACTTCGTCGCACCAGGGACCGGCGGCATTGACCACGGCGTGGCTTTTAAGCGTTAGCGGTTGCCGGCCAATGCGGTCGTGAACCTTGACGCCACAAACTGCCCCCGCACCGTCGTACAAAAACCCTTCCACCGAGGCATAATTAAGGCTTTGGCCCCCGTGGCGCGCTGCGGTTTTGAGCAGGCTCGTGACCAGACGGGCATCGTCGGTGCGGTACTCGCGGTAGATAGCCGCAGCCTGCAGGATTGCGGGATTCAGCAGCGGTTCGGCTTTCTGTGCTTCTTCCCGGCTCAAGGTTCGAAAACGCTCGTCCTTGCGGACCCCGGCCAATTTCTCGTACATCCACAATCCAACGGGTGTGGTGTATTTGCCCAGACTGCCCGCTTCAATGAGGGGAAGCAGCAATTCCTCCGGGTGAACCAAGTGAGGGGCATTGGCGTGCAGGATTGCGCGCTCGCGGCCAACTTCGCGGACCAGACTGATTTCCAGTTGTTTCAGGTAGCGCAGCCCGCCGTGAATCAATTTAGTGGAACGGCTGCTGGTGCCCCAGGCAAAGTCTTCCTGTTCCAACAGCAGCGTCTTCATGCCGCGCGATGCTGCATCGAGCAGAATGCCCGCTCCGGTGGCACCCCCACCAATTACAATTAGGTCGAATACTTTTTCTTGCAGTGCGGGAAGTTCCCGGTTTCGGTCAAAGACGGAAATCATAGC
>CAYSDI010000167.1:0-1685 GCA_964429745.1 uncultured Chitinophagales bacterium
CGCTGCCCGGCTCGCTGCCCAGCGCGGAGGCGATCTCCACACGTTGCTGTCCATAAACGAGGGCGGTAAACGACATCACCACCGCTAATTTTGGAGAATGTCCCAACGTGGATTGTTATGGTGGTCGGGTCTGGCGCACCCTGTGTTAACCCTGAGCCTTTCGCTTGGCCTTTCGCTCGGCCTTTCGCTCGGTCTGACCCAACCCAATGCAGTTGCCGCCCCAGCGCAAAGCCCTTCGCCCGAAAGTGCAGGAACGCGCGCCGTGTTGAACGACCCGCCGCTGGCCGTGGCGGACTCCTTCACGGTGCTGGAAGGGGTGACCACCGAGTTGTTTGTCCTGGATAACGACAGCGATCCCGACGGCGATCCGCTGGATGTTTTCGTGGTCAGCCCCCCCGCCCATGGCACGGCGCTGGCGCCCTCGCTCAGCTCAGTCCTGTACACACCCGCCCCCGGATACAGCGGACCGGACAGCTTCGTGTACCGGGTCTGCGACAGCGGTGTTCCCATCTTGTGTGCCGATGCGAAGGTTTACCTGGAGGTGTTGACGGCCAACTTGCCGCCCATCGCCCGCGCGGATACCGTGGTTACCCTTCGCAATTTTTCCGTCCGCGTTCAGGTGCTAACCAACGACGAAGATCCCGAAGGAGCTGGCTTTAGCAGCGCGACCGTGGTGGACCAGCCCGGTCAGGGCAGCGCTACCCCTGGCGCGCTTGGGCAAATTAACTATGTGCCCAACCCTGCTTTCGTTGGGATCGACAGTTTCCGCTACCAGGTTTGCGATGTTGCAGAAGTTCCGCTTTGCGATCAGGCCCGGGTGTTTGTGCGCGTCGATGAACTCTACCTCCCCGACTCTTTTTCTCCCAACGGCGACGGCCTGTTTGACACCTACACCATCGACGGTATTTTGGCTTATCCCGACAATGCGTTGGAAATTTTTGACCGCTGGGGCCGCCGGATTCTCAACCAAGACGCATACGCCAACACCTGGAACGGCATCTCCGAAGAGAGCGGCGAACCCTTGCCCGAAGACGTTTACTACTATCGTTTTCGCCTGCCCGGTTTCGGGATAGAACTCAGTGGATCCATTGTTCTCAAGCGATGAAACAGAAACATAACATTTTATATGGTGTGCTCTTTGTGTTTTTCATTGCGCTAACTGCACGGGTGGCTCATGCGCAATACCTTCCGGTATGGAACAGCTACCTGGATCACGGATTGAGCTGGAACCCGGCGTACGCTGGCAGCCACGAAGCCGTGAGTCTCTCCGCTTTTTACCGCCGCCAGTGGATGGACGTTCCCGATGGACCCTCCACAACTTCTATCGCGTTGCACGCCCCGCTCTGGAACCGCAGCCTGGCGCTGGGTATGGAGCTTACCAACGATCGGCTTGGCCCCTTGCAACGCAATGCCCTTCAAGGGCATTTTGCCTGGAGAAGCATCGGGGGAAAAGGTTTCTGGGCCCTGGGCATCAACGGTGGGTTGCAATTGGAGGATGCGGCTTACCAGGACCTTGATGCCGCGTTGGGCGGGGATCCCGCTTTCAATTTGGAGCTTGAAGACCGCTTGGACTGGAATGCCGGTGCTGGTTTCCTCTACCAAAATCACTGGCTGATGGCCGGTGCAAGCGCGCTGGACCTGGCCAGCGATCGCCAGTATTTTGGAGGACTTGCCGCTCTGATCCG
>CAYSDI010000168.1:0-1647 GCA_964429745.1 uncultured Chitinophagales bacterium
TAAAAATAGCCCGCAGAAACCAAACCTAATAATTTTTCGGCGAATTTCTGTTACAAGACACTAGCTCGTCCATCCATTTTGCCAGATAGGGAAATCGAAAAGCCCAATTCTCAGACGATTTATATTATATTATATTTATTTATTATAATAAACACCACGATCATGTTCAAAAGTATGAGAATTGCAAATTATCGCATAGGCTGTAACTTTCATCTCAAATATCCCTACCGAAAAACTTGGCTACGCCCGTGTCTCCCCCACCCCCCATCAACCTCTGGTCCTGCCCACGAAACGTCAGCACGGCGCTGATGTACAGCTTTGCGCAGCGGCCGGATTGCCGGGTGTGGGATGAGCCGCTGTATGCGCATTTTCTGCGGGTAACAGGTGCCCCTCGCCCTGACCGGGAAGCTACACTTGCGCAACGTGATGCTGACGGGGAGCGGGTCATTCGTCAGGGGTTATTGGGGCAAGACCCCCACCCTGTCCGATTCTTCAAGCACATCAGCAACCAGTTCGTGCAGCTTGATCCGGCCTGGCTACCGCGGCTCGGACGGCACGTTGTGTTCATTCGGCATCCGGCGCGGATTGTGGCCAGTTATGCCAAGGTTATTGAGCAACCCACAATAGAAGACGTCGCCATGGACCGCTGTGCGGCCATGTTTCGCAAATTGAACATGCTGCGGTTGCAGCCCCTGGTCTTAGACAGCACTGATTTGCTGGCGAGCCCGGAAGCAGTGCTGCGCAGCTTGTGTCGCGAGCTCGGCATCCCCTTCTACCCAGTCATGTTGACTTGGCCTGCCGGACCCAGACCGGAGGATGGTCCTTGGGCGGGGTATTGGTACCATAACTTGCACCAGAGCACAGGCTTTAATGCGCCGGAGGGCCCGCTTCCGAAACTGGAGGGGCCTTTGGCGGCCCTGAGCGATGCCTGCCTTCCTTCTTTTGCATACTTGCAGGAGTTTTGCCTGAAGCCGGGCTGAGTCAGGCCGGAGTCAGGGCTTAGTCAGGCCGGAGCAAAGCCAGACAAAACGCCTTGAAACCAACCCAAATCTTTGAGATTAGGGAAATCAGAGAGTAATACTAAAAAGTACCCTCCTCCTCCTATTACGCCAAAAATATATTTTATATGCTGCAAATTTTTGACGAACGCAACCGCGACATTCAAATCTGGGTGGGCGATCAGCTCTGGCCGCGCAAGGAGGCCAAGGTGTCGGTCTTTGATTCTTCTGTGCAGGGCGGGGATGCCGTGTGGGAGGGCTTGAGGGTGTACAACGGCCGCCGGGTTTTTCGCTTGGCGCGGCATGTGGAGCGATTGCGCAGCTCCGCACACGCGCTGGGTTTTGCGGCCATTCCCCCGGAAGCGTATATCCGAAAGGCGCTGGACCAAACGCTGGCGGCTAATGGCATGGACGACGGGGCGCACATTCGCCTGACGCTGACGCGTGGCACCAAGATAACATCGGGTATGGATCCGCAGCTGAATCAAAGCGGCTGCACGTTGATTGTGCTGGCGGAGTGGAAGGCTCCGGTTTATGGCGTCGCGCAAGCCGTCTCGGAGGCGATTGCAGAAAAAACCTCGGGTGGCGCTGCGGGTGCCACTGTGGATGGCGCTGCGGGTGCCGCTACAGATGGGGCCGGGGGTGCCGC